>NZ_JBITMV010000007.1:0-287009 GCF_044466625.1 Micromonospora sp. NPDC049366 | reverse complement strand
CGATGGTACTGCACTCGGGAGGGTGTGGGAGAGTAGGACACCGCCGGACAATCTTCCAGTCGAGGGCCGCCCCATCCGGGTCGGCCCTCGACTGCGTAGCGCCTGAGGTGGCGCACTGAGGAAGGATGTACCCCGTGAGTTCAGGACCGCAGGGCGGCGACCGCCCCCGTCGTTACGAGGACCGCAACGACCGGTCTGGCGACCGCGACCGCGCGCCTCGGCGTGACGACCGCGACCGGCCGCCGTACCGCGGCGACCGGGACAACCGCGGCGGGCCCCGCGGCTACGGCGACCGTGAGGGCGGCTCCCGGGGCGGCGACCGCCGCGAGGGCTACCGGGGAGGCGACCGCGAAGGCGGTTTCCGCGGTGGTGACCGCCGTGAGGGCGGCTTCCGTGGCGGTGACCGGCCCAGCGGCTTCCGCGGTGGCGACCGCGACGGTGGCGCCCGGAGCGGCGATCGGCCGGGCGGCTTCCGCAGCGGCGACCGCGAGGGCGGTTTCCGTGGTGGTGAGCGCCGCGAGGGTGGCTTCCGCGGTGGTGACCGCGACCAGGGCGCCCGTGGTGGTGACCGTCGCGAGGGTGGCTTCCGTGGTGGCGACCGCGAGCGTGGATATCGGGGTGGTGACCGCGAGGGCGGTTTCCGCGCCGGCGACCGCCCCGGCGGCTTCCGGCCTGCCGACCGCGACGGCGGTTTCCGCGGTGGTGACCGTCGCGAGGGTGGCTTCCGTGGCGGTGACCGTGAGGGCGGTTTCCGTGGCGGTGACCGTCGCGAGGGTGGCTTCCGTGGCGGTGACCGTGAGGGCGGTTTCCGTGGCGGTGACCGTCGCGAGGGTGGCTTCCGTGGCGGTGACCGTGAGGGCGGTTTCCGTGGCGGTGAGCGGCCCGGCGGCTTCCGCGGTGGCGACCGCCGCGAGGGCGGCTTCCGCGAGGGCGGTTCCCGTGGTGGGGAGCGCCCCGGCGGCTTCCGTGGCGGTGACCGTGAGGGTGGCTTCCGCAGCGGTGACCGTGAGGGTGGCTTCCGCAGCGGCGACCGTGAGGGTGGCTTCCGTGGCGGTGAGCGCCGCGAGGGTGGCTTCCGCGGTGGCGACCGTGAGCAGGGCTTCCGTGGTGGCGACCGTGAGCGCGGTGGGGACCGTCGTGAGGGTGGTTTCCGTGGCGGGGACCGTGAGCGTGGCGGGGACCGGCCCGGTGGCTTCCGTGGCGGTGAGCGTCGTGAGGGCGGTTTCCGTGGCGGGGACCGTGAGCGTGGCGGGGACCGTCGTGAGGGCGGTTTCCGTGGCGGCGACCGTGAGCGTGGCGGTGAGCGTCGCGAGGGTGGTTTCCGTGGCGGCGACCGTGAGCGTGGCGGGGACCGCCGTGAGGGTGGTTTCCGTGGCGGGGACCGTGAGCGTGGCGGGGACCGTCGCGAGGGTGGTTTCCGTGGCGGCGAGCGCCGGTTCGACGACCGGCGCCGCGACGGGGGCACCGGCTTCCGCCGTGACGGCGACGAGCGCGCGCCGCGGGCTGAGCGCGTGGGCGAGCGTACCGAGGCGCCCGCGCTGCCCGACGAGATCGTCGCGACCGACCTCGACAAGGACGTCCGCGCGGAACTGCTCTCGCTGGCCAAGCCGGTCGCGGAGACGGTCGCCCGACACCTGGTCGCGACCGGCCAGCTGATCGACGAGGACCCGGCCGAGGCGCTGGCGCACGCGCTGGCCGCTCGCCGGTTGGCGTCGCGGATCGCCGCGGTGCGGGAGGCGGTCGGTCTGGCCGCGTACCACGCCGGGGAGTGGCAGACCGCGATCGCCGAGCTGCGCACGTACCACCGGATGACGGGCCTGCAGAGCCACCTCGCCGTCCTGGCTGACTGCGAGCGCGCCCTCGGCCGGCCGGAACGGGCCATCGACCTGTTCCGCGGCGCCGACCGGGACGCGCTCGACCCGGCGACCGCCATCGAGCTGCTGATCGTCGCGGCCGGCGCGCGCGGCGACCTGGGCCAGAAGGACGCCGCGGTCGCCATGCTCCAGGTGCGTGAGCTGACCAGCGACGCCACCGAGTCGTGGACCGCGCGGCTGCGCTACGCGTACGCGGACGCCCTGCTCGCGGTCGACCGGCGTGAGGAGGCGCGGGAGTGGTTCGCCCGTGCCGCCGAGGTCGACGCCGACGGCGAGACCGACGCGGCCGAGCGGCTGCTCGAACTCGACGGCGTGGTCATCGAGGGCGACGAGGACGACGAGGGGTCGGTGGAGGAGATCGCCGCTGGTCCCGGTGCCCCGGGGAGCGTTCCGGCCCGGCCGGACACCGACCTGGATGGTGGCGAGGACGCCGGTGACCCGGAGGCCCCCGCAGCGGTTACCCCGGCGGCGACCGCCGCCCTCGACGCCGACGACATCGACGACGCCGAGGACGCCGACGACGCCGAGGACGACAACGCGGAAGACGACGCCGAGGACGAGGCCGACGACCGCGAGGACGACGACCGCGAGGACGACGACCTCAAGACGGTGACCCACGACGACGCCGTCGGCAGCGGCGGGGCGGACGATCCCGACCTCGCCGTCCGGGCCGGGGGCGACGCCCCGGCGGGCCACGACGAGACGGGCCCGGTAGCCCGGTGACCGGAGGCGCCGGGGCCCGGCTGGTCGACGGGTACGCGCAGGTCGTCTTCGACCTGGACGGCGTCATCTACCTGATCGACCGGCCGATCCCCGGCGCGGTCCAGGCGGTCGGTCGGCTGCACGGCGAGGGGCGGGCCGTCGCGTACGCGACGAACAACGCCTCCCGGCGGTCGAGCGACGTCGCCTCCCTGCTCACCGGCATGGGCGTGCCGGCCCGGCCGGACGAGGTGCTGACCTCTGCGGCGGCGGCCGCCGAACTGCTGCGCGACCGGCTGCCGGCCGGCGCCCCGGTGCTCGTGGTCGGCGCCGAGGCGCTGCGCGCCGAGGTCGCCGCCGTCGGTCTCAGCCCGGTGGACCGGGCCGACGAGTCGCCGCAGGCGGTGGTGCAGGGGTACGGGCCGCAGGTCGGCTGGACCGAGCTGGCGGAGGCCACCGTCGCGGTCCGCGGCGGCGCCACCTGGATCGCCACGAACACCGACCGGACGCTGCCCAGTGGGCGGGGCCCGCTGCCCGGCAACGGATCCCTGGTCGCGGTGCTGCGGACCGCCCTCGACCGGGAGCCGGACATCGTGGTCGGCAAGCCCGAGCCGGCGCTGTTCGCCACGGCCGCCCGCCGGGTGGACGAGGGGCACACGCTGGTGGTCGGGGACCGGCTGGACACCGACATCGAGGGCGCGCGGCGGGCCGGACTGGACAGCCTGCTGGTGCTCACCGGCGTCAGCGACGTTCCCGAACTGCTCGCCGCGCCCCCGCAGCGTCGGCCCACGTACGTCGCGCGGGACCTGGCGGGGCTCTTCGACCCGGCGGCCGTGGTCCGGGTCCCGGGCCCGACGGACGCCGGCGGCTGGTCGGTCGACGCGCGTGACGGCGCTCTGGAGCTGACCGGCGCGGGACGCCCGCTGGACGCGCTGGCCGCGCTCTGCGCGGCGGCGTGGTCGGCGCCGACGGTCCCGCCGATCCGGGGTGGTTCACCGGACGCGGCGCGGGCGCTGGCCACGCTCGGCCTGCCCGCCTGAGCGGCACCCCCCGGCCGCCCCGCAGCGGCGGCGGAAGCCCCGGGGCGGAGCGGACGCGGTGGGGACCGGGTCAGAGCAGCTTGCGCAGCTTCATGAGGTCGAGCGGGTTCGCCTTGATCGACACTCGCCGCGAGGCCACGGCGCGGGCGATGTCCAGGTCGCCCCGGACCAGCGCGAGCAGGTCCTCGCTGCTGGTGCTCAACGCGATCTTGGCCTTCGGGTCGTCGCCGTCGGTCAGGTCGGTCAGGCGGCCCCCGGCGAGCCGGCCGTGGAAGGCCGTCTCCAGGTCGGTGATGCGGCAGGCGAGCGTCCGGTCCAGGTCGATGCGGTCCCGCACCGTCTCGGCGTTGCGGTCCATCCGGGCGGCGAGATCCTGCAACGCCTGCCGACACTCGTCCACGGTGGCCACCCTGTACGCCTCCTTGCCGCGCGCCACGCCGTCCCCGGCACCGTACCGCACAGGGCGGTCCGGGGTGCCCGGTAGCGTGAGACCTGCACACCCCGCCCCGCGGAAGGACTCAGGCATGCAGGACGCGTGGCGCGCCTACCTCGAGTTGGCCATGGGCCTGACGGAGGCGCCCCGGAAGAAGGCCCAGGACGTGGTGCGTCGGCTCGCCGGGTCGGGCGGCGCGACGGCCGCCCAGCTCCAGGCGCTCGGTGAGGAGCTGGTCTCCACCGGCATGGCGAACCGGGACGCGCTGACCAAGCTCGTCCGGTTCGAGGTCGACCGGGCGCTCGGCGCCGTCGGCCTGGCCACCGCCGAGGAGGTCGCCGACCTCACCCGTCGGGTGCACGAGCTGGAGCGGCAGCTGCGCGAGGCGCGCGCCGCCACCCCGGCGACCGGCCCCGGCAGCGGCCCGGCGGAGCCCGTGCCGTCCGGCCCCGAGCCCACCACGACCGCCGGCCCGATGCCGACCGGCGGCGACGTGTCGGCGCCGGTCTCCCAGCCGCCCGCGAAGAAGGCCGTGGCCAAAAAGGCGGTGGCCAAGAAGGCCGTCGCGAAGAAGGCGGTCGCGAAGAAGGCCGAGCCGGGCAAGGCCGTGATCCGTCGCTCACCGGCGGCGCTCACGCCGACCGCCGGCGACGCCGAGCCCGCCCACCCGGCGAAGAAGGTTGTCCGCAAGCAGCAGCCGGGCGGTGCCGAGTGAGCGCGCGGAGCCGGTCGTGACCGGCCCGTTCCGGCCCGGCCCACCGCCGGGTGGCGCACACGGGCCCCGGCCCGGCCCGCCGCAGACCGGCGGCACCCCGCCGCGTCCCGGCCCACCGCCGGGCGGTGTCCCGGCCCGTCCCGGCCCACCGCCGGGTGGCCGTCCGCTGCCGCCGGTGGACGATCTGGACACACCGAGCCACCCCGCGGTCGACGCGGCGGTCCAAGCGATGATCAACGCAGCGTCGCTCGCGCCGGCCGACCAGATCGCGCAGTACGAGGCGGCGTACGAGACGCTGCGCGAGACCCTCGCCACCATCGACCAGGCCTGAACACCGGAGAACCCATGGCACGTCGCAACCGGCTGGACGCCGAACTCGTCCGCCGCGGTCTCGCCCGCTCCCGCGAGCAGGCCGCCGCGTTGGTGGAGGCCGGCCGGGTCCAGCTGCGCGGCGTACCGGCACGCAAGGCCGCCGCGATGGTCGACCCCGCCGACGCGCTGCTGGTGACCGGCGAGGACCCCACCTCGGAGTACGTCTCCCGCGGCGGCCACAAGCTGGCCGGCGCGCTGGCCGCGTTCGCCGGGCTGGACGTCGCCGGGCGGCGCTGCCTCGACGCGGGCGCGTCCACCGGCGGCTTCACCGACGTGCTGCTGCGCGCGGGCGCGGCCGAGGTGGTCGCCGTCGACGTCGGCTACGGGCAGCTGGCGTGGCCGCTGCGCACCGACGACCGGGTGCGGGTGCACGAGCGCACCAACGTCCGCTCGCTCACCCCGGAGACGATCGGCGGGCCGGTCGACGTGACGGTGGCCGACCTGTCGTTCATCTCGCTGCGGCTGGTGCTGCCGGCGCTGGCCGGCTGCACTCGCGCCGACGGTGACCTGGCGCTGATGGTGAAGCCGCAGTTCGAGGTCGGCAAGGAGCGGGTGGGCGCCGGCGGGGTCGTGCGTGACCCGGAGCTGCGCGCCGAGGCGGTGCTCGACGTGGCCGCCGCCGCGGCGGAGCTGGGTCTGGGCCTCGCCGACGTGGCGGCCAGCCCGCTGCCGGGGCCCAGCGGCAACGTCGAGTTCTTCGTATGGTTACGCCGGGACGCGCCGCAGGCCGACCCGCAACGGGTGCGGGCGGTGGTCGCGGCGGGGCCGCAGGGGCCCGCGACGGCCGGCGAGGTGCCGGACGCGGCGGCGGAGGAGGTCGCAGGGTGAGCGCGTACAGCGGGCGTCACACGGCGGGCGTGGCCCGCCGCCGCTCCGGGCGCGGAGGTCGAGCCCGGTGAGCCGGACCGCCCTGCTGGTCACCCACACCGGCCGCCGACGCAGCACCGAGCACGCCCGGGCGGTGGCTGCCGACCTGATCACCGCCGGCTTCGAGGTGCGGGTCGTCGCCGAGGAGGCCGAGGACCTGGACCTGCCCGGCGTGGTGCCGGTCACCGGCCCGCAGGCCGCCGAGGGCGCCGAGATCGTCTTCGCGCTGGGTGGCGACGGCACGTTCCTGCGCGCGGCGGAGCTGGCCCGGCCGGCCAAGGTGCCGCTGCTCGGCATCAACCTCGGCAAGGTGGGGTTCCTCGCCGAGGCCGAGATCGGCGACCTGGACAGCGCGGTACGCGACGTCGTCGGCCGCAACTACACCGTGGACGAGCGGCTGACCCTCGACGTCACCGCCGAGTTCGACGGCGGGCCGACGATCGAGTCGTGGGCGCTCAACGAGATCAGCGTCGAGAAGGGGGAGCGGGCGCAGATGCTCGAACTCCTCGTTGACGTGGACGGCCGCCCCCTGTCCCGCTACGGCTGCGACGGGGTGGTCTGCGCGACCCCCACCGGCTCCACCGCGTACGCGTTCTCCGGCGGCGGCCCGGTGGTCTGGCCGGAGGTGGAGGCGCTGCTGCTGGTGCCGATCAGCGCGCACGCGCTGTTCAGCCGGCCGCTGGTGACCGCCCCGACGTCGACCTTCGCGATCACCGTGGACCCGTTCACCACCCTGGCGGTGCTCTGCTGCGACGGCCGACGGGTCTACGACCTGCCGCCGGGGGCCCGGGTGACCGTGCGCCGGGGCGCGCTGCCGGTGCGGATCGTCCGCCTGCGCGACCGGCCGTTCACCGACCGGCTGGTGGCCAAGTTCGACCTGCCGGTGCAGGGCTGGCGGGGCTCCCGCCGCTGACCGGCGCTCCTCTCACCCGGCGGTAACCGTCCGGACACCTACCGGACGTCAGGTGCCCGCCGGATGTCCACCTGGCGACATGTCGCCGGTGCGGCGTGCTCCAGCTAGTGACCGTGCGGTGAGCCACGTCGCAAACTCCGATCGGTCGATCTCTGGGAGACCGGCCCTGGAGTAGAGGAGCGACATCGCATGCACAGGCCCCCACGCTGGCTGACCGCCGGCGCGGTCGGCGCGCTGGTCGTCGGACTCGCCGCACCGGCGTCCGCCGAGCCGCCCGCCCGGCCCACCGGCCCGGACCCGGGCCCGACCGCCCCGGGAACCGCGTCCACCCGCATCACCCTGATCACCGGCGATCAGGTCGACCTCGCCCCGGCGGCCCCCGGCCGGGTCGCCGCCACCGTCCGCCCGGCCCCGGGCCGGGAACGGATCACTTTCCAGACCCTGGAGGTCGACGGCGGGCTGCGGGTGGTCCCCAGCGACGTCCTGCCCTACGTCTCCGCCGGTGTGGTCGACGGCAACCTGTTCGACGTGCAGGAGTTGGCCGCCGACGGTTACGGCGACGCCGCGCAGGGCGTCCTGCCGCTGATCGTCCGCTACCAGGAGCCGGCCGCGGGCCGGGTCCGGCCGCTCGCCGCGGCCGCCGAGGCCCGTCCCCTGGAGAGCATCAACGGCGCCGCCCTGCGCGTCGACAAGGGCGACCTCGGTGGCCTGTGGACGGAGCTGGCCGGCGCGCCGGCAGCCCGGACGACGACCGCCGCCACCCCCCGGCTGGGCGCGGGCATCGCCAGCCTCTGGCTGGACGACCGGGTCCGCCCGGCCCTGGAGCACAGCGTGCCGCAGATCGGCGGCCCGACGGCCTGGGCGGCCGGCCGCGACGGCAGCGGCGTCACGGTGGCTGTGCTCGACACCGGCGTCGACGACACCCACCCGGACCTGGCCGGCCGCATCGTCGAGGCACGTGACTTCTCCGGCAGCGGCAGCGCGCGCGACGGCCACGGCCACGGCACGCACGTCGCCGCGACCATCGCCGGCTCCGGCGCCGCGTCCGGCGGGCTGCGCAAGGGCGTCGCGCCCGGCGCGCGGCTGCTCGTCGGCAAGGTGCTCAACGACGGCGGCGGCGGCTACGACTCCGACATCATCGCGGGCATGGAGTGGGCCGCCCACGCCGGCGCCAAGGTGATCAACATGAGCCTCGGTGGCGACCCCACCGACGGCACCGACCCGATGAGCCAGGCGCTCAACGACCTGACCGCCGAGACCGGGGCGCTCTTCGTGATCGCCGCCGGTAACGCCGGCGACGCGCGTACCGTCGGCTCGCCGGGCGCGGCCACCTCGGCCCTCACCGTCGGCGCGGTGGACCGCGACGACAACCTGGCGAGTTTCTCCAGCCGCGGGCCGCGCGTCGGCGACAACGGCCTCAAGCCGGAGATCACCGCGCCGGGCGTCGGCATCGTCGCCGCCCGGGCCGCCGGCACCGCGATGGGCGGGCTGGTGGACGAGCGCTACACGGCCGCGTCGGGCACCTCGATGGCCACCCCGCACGTGGCGGGCGCGGCCGCGATCCTCGCCCAGGACCACCCCGACTGGGCCGCCGGCAAGCTCAAGGACGCCCTGGTCAGCACCACGAAGGCCAACCCGTCGCTGACCGTCTTCGAGCAGGGCGGTGGCCGGGTCGACGTGGCTCGGGCCCTCGGTCAGCGGGTGTACGCCTCGGCCACCGTCGACTTCGGACGGATCACCGCCGGTGGCGGGGCGATCGAGCGGAGCGTCACCTACACCAACGGCACGTCGGCCCCGCAGACCCTGCGGCTCGCCCTGGACCTGCGCAACACGGACACCGGCGTGGCCGAGACCGACGGTGTCACCGTCGGGTCCGGCACGGTCACCGTCCCGGCCGGCGGCAGCGTGGCCGTGCCGCTGCGCGCCGACCCGGCGAAGCTGGCCCGCGGGCCGCACGGCGGCTGGCTGGTGGGCACCGGCGCCGACGGCGTCACGGTGCGTACGCCGGTCGGGCTCACCCTGAGCGGGCCGATCCACGAGGTCACGGTCAAGCTGCTGGACCGGCAGGGCCAACCGGCCCTCTCCCCGGGCCTGACCTTCAACGGCGAGCAGCCCGAGTCGGACTACTGGGGCTGGTGGCCCGGCGAGGCCACCCTGCTGGCCGAGGAGGGCACGTACGTGCTGACCGCGCTGGTCGAGCACGGCGCCCCGCTGGACGAGCAGCTGACCCAGGTCGTCGAGCCGGAGCTGGTCGTCGACCGGGACATGACCGTGGTGCTCGACGCCCGCAAGGCCACGCCGGTGCGGATCGAGACGCCGAAGCCCACCGAGCAGCGGGACACGCTGAGCTACTACATGCACCGGGTGCTCGGCAACGGCCGGCAGATCGACCACGGTGTGATGGCCTTCAGCACGGTGCAGCAGGTCAACGTCACGCCGACCCGGCCGGTGCGGACGGGCGAGTTCGCGTTCGCCTCCCGCTGGCAGCTCGTGGCGCCGATGGTGGACGCGAAGATCAGCGGTGTCGCCGAGCCGTCCGACATCAACCTGATGGGCACGTCGCCGGCGCCGACCGGTCGGCGGAAGCTGCCGCTGGTCTGGGCCGGCACCGGGACCGCCGCCGAGCTGACCCGGGCGCGGGGCGCCGCCGCGTTGCTCACCGCCGACCCGGAGCGCTCGGAGGAGCAGCAGGTGGCCGCCGCCGCGGCCGCCGGCGCCGCCGCGGTGCTGATCGTCCGGCCGGCGGACATCAGCGCCTGGACGGTGTGGCGTCCGATCGGCGACCGCCTGCCGATCCCGGCGATGGTGGTCGCGTACGACGACGGGCAGCGGCTGGTCGCGGCGGCCCGCACGGGCCGCGCGACGCTGGACCTGACGCTCACCGTGGCCAGCCCCTACCTGTACGACGTGTGGCAGGTGTCGAAGGGGCGGGTGCCGGAGCGGATCGTGCACACGGTGACCCCGAAGAACACCGCCGAGGTGACCGCCAGCTATGCGGCCACCGGCGCCGACTGGGCCACCGAGCAGCGGTTCGGCTGGCTGCCGTGGCAGGAGTTCTCCTGGAACGACGACCAGCGGATGGTGCGTACCGGCACGACGCGGCAGGAGTTCGTCAGCGCCGGGGACACCTGGTGGCAGCATCGGGTGCTGCACAAGCTGATGTTCATGCAGTGGGGGGAGCTCGACGGTGGCCTCGCCGAGGCGCCCCGCCGCTACGACGCCGACGACCGGGTGACCGAGAGCTGGCACACCCCGGTGATCCGGCCGGCGGTGCCGGCGACCGGCGCGCGGGTGCCCACCCGCACCGGTGACAACCTCGACCTGTGGGTGCCCGAGTTCGTCGACGCCGACGGTCACCACGCCGTGGCCGGACGCAGCGAGGAGTCGGACATCGTCGAGGCCCGGGTCAGCCGTGACGGGACGCAGATCGCGGACCTCTCCGACGGGTGGGCGCCGGTGCCCACCACCGCGGGGCCGGCCCGCTACCGCCTGGACGTGACCACGGCACGGTCCTCGGCCGACTGGCGGTACGCCACCCGCACCGAGACGGCCTGGCAGTTCACCTCGGCCCGCCCGGCCGGGGACAAGGCCACGGCGCTGCCGCTGCTGCAGGTCGACTACCAGGTGCCCGCCGACCTGCGTGGTGAGGTGCCCGGCAAGCGGTCGCACAAGCTCGGCCTGACGCTGCGCCAGCCGACCGGGGTGTCCGCGCCGACCGGCACCAGCGTGCGGGTCGAGGTGTCGTTCGACGGCGGGCGGACCTGGCGCACGGCGTCCGTGCAGGGCCACGGCGACCGGTACACCGCCACGGTGCCGGCCGGCCAGGGGACCGTGTCGCTCCGGGTGCACGCGAGCGACCGGGCCGGCAACAGCGTCGACCAGACCGTCATCGACGCGTACGGTCTGCGCTGACGCGGGCGGGGGCGGGGCGGCCGCGGGTCGCCCCGCCCCCTCGTCCGCCGGGTCAGATCCAGCCGCGCCGGGCGGCCTGGTACGCCAGCCCGGGCCGGGTGTCGACGCCGGCCACGGCCATCAGGTCGGCGAGGCGGCGCTGGACGGTGCGCCGGCTCACCCCGAGCTGGGAGGCGATGGACTTGTCCGGCACCCCGGCCACGAAGAGGGAGAGCAGGCGGGTCTCGTCGGCGTCCGGCCGGTAGCCGCCGCCGTCGTCGTCGGGCAGGGCGGCGGAACGTACCGGGGTCGCCATCAGCCAGTGGCTCTCGAACAGGGCGATCAGCGCGTCGAGCAGTTGACTGCGGCCGATCACCGCGGCGCCGGGTTCGCCGCTGCCGCGGTCGGGCACCAGCGGGCAGACCGCCGTCGTACCGTCCACGATGGCCAGCCGCACCGGCAGCCGGTCGAGCACCCGGGCCTGTTCACCGGCGCGGACGCCCCGGTCGACGTCCTCCAGCGCGCCCGGTTCGAGGAGCATCTTCCGCTCGTAGATGGCCCGGTAGCGGACCCCGCGGGCCAGCGCGTCGAACTCCTCGAGGTTGTCCTCGCCGTGCATGGCGAGCGGGTTGGCCCGGCAGAACCAGAGCACCTCCGTGCGGGCGCCGTTCTGCAGGTCGCGCAGGCGCTCGCGGAGGACCTGCGCCCCGGTGATCACCTCCACCAGGTGGTCGGCGTTGTGCCGGCGCATCCCCGCCCGGTACTCCTCGGTGAGCTGGGTGACCGCCGCGCGGGCCGCCTCCAGGGCCTCCTGCCGGCGCAGCAGCGCCGCGCCGAGCGGGATGTCCGGCGCGAGCGGGCGCAGCGGCGCGTCGGGCTCCGGGCCGGCGGGCACGACCAGGCCCCTGGCCCGCAGCGCGTCGAGCCCGCCGAGGATCGCGGCGCGGGGTCGGTCCAGCCGCTCGGCCAGCTCGTCGACCGACGCGACGGTCAGCCGGACCAGGCAGCGGTAGAGCTCCTCGTCGTCCGGGGTCAGGCCGATCACGTCCAACACGGGGCTGAACTGTACGACGCCACCGCGCGGGTCACGACGCGGCGTCGCCGGCTGGTCAACTGTCGGGCCCCGCGTCTACTGTCAGGTGCTGTGCTGGAAGAGCTGCGCATCACCGGACTGGGCGTCATCGAGGACACCACGCTCCCGTTGACCGGCGGGATGAACGTCATCACCGGCGAGACCGGTGCGGGCAAGACCATGGTGGTGACCGGTCTCGGCCTGCTCTTCGGCGGCCGGGCCGACGCCGGGCGGGTGCGGGCCGACCCGGGCCGTGCCGTGGTGGAGGGGCGGCTGCGGCTGGCCGGGCGGGTCGCCGGGACGGTGCACGCCCGCATCACCGACGCCGGCGGCGAGCCCGACGACGACGGCTCCCTGCTGATGAGCCGCACGGTGACCGTCGAGGGTCGGTCCCGGGCCCACGTCGGCGGGCGCAGCATGCCGGTGTCGATGCTCGGCGAGGTCGGCGAGCAGGTGGTGGCGGTGCACGGCCAGTCCGACCAGCTGCGACTGCTGCGTCCGGCCGAGCAGCGGGCCGCGCTCGACCGGTTCGCCGGGCCGGAGCACGAGAAGCTGCTCGACGCGCTGCGCGAGGCCCACGCGGGCTGGCGTCGGGTGGTCGACGACCTGGCCGACCGGCGGCGCAACGCCCGGGAGCGCAACCAGGAGGCCGACCTGCTGCGGCTGGGCCTCGACGAGATCACCCGGGTCGATCCGCAGCCCGGCGAGGACGACGAGCTCAAGACCGAGGCGCAGCGGCTGGAGCACGCCGAGGGGTTGCGCACCGCCGCGCAGCTCGCGCAGCAGTGCGTGGCCGGTGGCGCCGAGGCGGCCGACGAGACCCCCGACGCGACCTCGCTGCTCGGCACCGCCCGGCGCACGCTGGAGGCGCAGGCGGGCACCGACCCGGCGCTGGGCGACCTGGCCGTCCGCCTGGAGGAGGCGGCGACCCTGGTCACCGACGTCTCCGCCGAGCTGTCGGCCTACCTCGCCACGCTCGACGCGGACCCGGCCCGGTTGCAGGTCGTCTACGAGCGCCGCGCCGCGCTGCGCGCGCTCACCCGCAAGTACGCCGACGACGTCGACGGGGTGATCGCCTGGGCCGAGCGGGCCCGCACCCGGCTGTCCGATCTGGACACCTCCGACGAGCTCCTCGACGAGTTGGAGCGGGAGGGGCAGCGGCTGGCCGCCGAGGTCGCCGACCTGGCCGGTCGGGTGACCGCGTCCCGCCGGGAGGCGGCGACCCGGTTCGCCGAGGACGTCACGGTCGAGCTGGCGGGGCTGGCCATGCCGCACGCCCGGATCGAGGTGGCGGTGCTGCCCCGGGCGGCCGGGCGGGGCGAGCCGGCGCTGTCGGTGGGCGGGGTCGAGGTCGGCGTCGGCCCGGACGGCGGCGACGAGGTGGAGCTGCGGCTGCTGGCCCACCCGGGCGCGCCCGCGCTGCCGTTGCAGCGGGGTGCCTCCGGCGGTGAGCTGTCCCGGGTGATGCTCGCGATCGAGGTGGTCTTCGCCGGCTCCGGCGGCCCACCCACCCTGGTCTTCGACGAGGTCGACGCGGGTGTCGGCGGCCAGGCGGCGGTGGAGATCGGCCGTCGGCTGGCCCGGTTGGCGCGCAGCCACCAGGTCCTGGTGGTGACCCACCTGCCGCAGGTCGCCGCGTTCGCCGACCGGCACCTCGTGGTGGCCAAGGACACCGGCGGCGCGGTGACCACCAGCGGCGTGCGCGTGGTGGAGGACACCGAGCGGGCGCGGGAGCTGGCCCGCATGTTGGCGGGTTTGCCGGATTCGGATCTGGGTATCGCCCACGCCGAGGAGCTTCTGGCCGTGGCGGCCAAGGAAAGGCGGGCGTGACCGCCGGTATTGTGAGCGCAAGCACACCAGCCTGCGCTCCGGTGTGCTTCCCTGGGTAGGCGGCCCTGCTCAGGCATGTCGCGACAGAAAAGCCTGCCTCACATGCCAGGATGGTCACGATGCGTCTACCCACGTTGCGCCGGACCCGGAACGCGGTACCGGGCAGTGTCCTCGGCACCGCGCGCCTCGACCGCCGGACGAAACGCCTGGTCGGCCGGCTCCGTCCCGGCGACATCGCGGTGATCGACCACGTCGACCTGGACCGGGTGGCGGCGGATTCGCTCGTCGCCGTCGGTGTCGCGGCGGTGCTCAACGCGAAGCCGTCGGTCTCCGGCCGCTACCCCAATCTCGGCCCCGAGGTGCTGATCGGGGCGGGCATCCCGCTCCTCGACGACCTGGGGGAGAGCGTCTTCGAGCAGATCCGGGAGGGCGACACCGTCCGGATCGAGGGCAACACGGTCTACGTCGGCGACGAGCCGGTGGCGCACGGCAGCCTGCAGGACGCGGAGACGGTGGCCAAGGCGATGGCCGACGCCCGCGAGGGCCTGTCGGTGCAGTTGGAGGCGTTCGCCGCCAACACGATGGACTACCTCAAGCAGGAGCGGGACCTGCTGCTCGACGGCGTCGGCGTGCCGGAGATCCAGACGCAGATCCAGGGGCGGCACTGCCTGATCGTCGTCCGCGGCTACGACTACAAGGCCGACCTGGACGTGCTGCGGCCCTACATCCGCGAGTTCAAGCCGGTGCTGATCGGCGTCGACGGCGGCGCGGACGCCCTCGTCGAGGCCGGCTACACCCCTGACATGATCATCGGCGACATGGATTCGGTCACCGACGACGTGCTGCGCTGCGGCGCCGAGGTGATCGTGCACGCCTACCCGGACGGTCGGGCGCCCGGGCTGCCCCGGGTGGCCGGTCTCGGCGTCCCGGCGGTGACGTTCCCGGCCGCCGCCACGAGCGAGGACCTGGCGATGCTGCTGGCCGACGAGAAGGGCGCCTCGCTGCTGGTCGCGGTCGGCACCCACGCCACCCTCGTCGAGTTCCTCGACAAGGGCCGCGGCGGCATGGCCTCGACGTTCCTCACCCGGCTAAAGGTCGGCGGCAAGCTGGTCGACGCGAAGGGCGTGAGCCGGCTCTACCGGCAGAGCATCTCCGGCTCGTCCCTGCTGCTGCTCGTGCTCTCGGCGATCGCCGCGATGGCCTCCGCGGTGGCCGTGTCCACGGTCGGGAAGGCGTACCTGGGCGTGGTCTCCGAGTGGTGGGACAATTTCGTGTTCCAGCTGGGCCAGCTCTTCTAGCTCTCCGACGATCAAGAGGCTGCAAGCGTGATCAACTTTCGGTACCACGTGGTGTCGCTGACCGCGGTTTTCCTGGCCCTGGCCATCGGGCTGGTGGTCGGCACAGCCGCCCTCAACGGCCCGGTGGCCGATTCGCTCGAGGGTCAGGTCACCGGGCTGCGCAAGGACAACCAGCACTGGCGCCAGACGGTCGACAACCTGGAGAAGCAGCTGGAGTCGGAGGAGGGCTTCGCGGCCGAGATGGCGCAGGTCTTCCTGCCCGGCAAGCTCGCCGGCCGCCGGGTGCTGGTGGTGAGCCTGCCGACCGGCCGTGAACACACCGAGGGCGTCATCAAGATGCTTCAGCTCGCCGGGGCCGACATCACCGGCCGGGTCGACCTGCAGGACAAGTTCATCAACCCGGACAACAACAACAACCTGCTGGAGCTGGCCGTCACCGCGGCCCGGCCGACCAGCGCGCAGACCACCGGGCTGCCCGGCAACGGGCACGGCGTGGAGACGTCCAGCGCGCTGCTGGCCAGCGTCCTGCTGGACCGGGCGCAGGGCATGGCCCCGGTCAGCGAGGCCGACCGCCGGTCGATCGTGGCCGCTTACACGAACGCGGGCTACCTGACCACCGAGGACCGGGTCACCGGCCCGGCCGAGTCGGTCGTGGTGATCAGCGGCCAGCCGTACGTGGACAAGGACTCCGCGAAGAAGGACGAGTCCGTGGTCAAGATCGCCGAGCAGTTCGACCGCACCGGGGCCATCGTCGTCGGCGGCAACGGCTCGGCCGGCGGCAACCTCGTGGCGATCGTGCGGGGTGACCCGGTGCTGTCCCAGTCGATCTCCACGGTCGACAACGCCAACACCATCCAGGGCCAGTTGGTCACCACGCTGGCGCTGGTGCAGCAGCTCACCGAGAAGAAGGCCGGCCAGTACGGCGTGGGCGACAACGCCGCGTCGCTGCTGCCTAAACTGCCCCAGTGAGCGAACCCTCTGCCCGGATGTCCGTCCACGACCCGATCGGGGTGACCGAGTGAGGATCCTGGGGCGGCTGCTGGCCGCCGGCGCCGGGGTGGCCGCCGCCCGCTACGCGCTGCGCGAGGTGCGGACGTCGCCGGCCGGGCCCGCGCTGGAGCGCACCAACTTCCGGGGCCGCACGGTGAGCCTGGCCGCCGGGCCCGCGCTCGCGGTCGGCGCGTCCGGCGCCGCCGCGCTCGGCGCCCCCGGGGTGGCGTCCGGCGCCGCCGCGCTGGTCGCCGGGGTGGGCGCCGGGGCGGTGGGTCTCTACGACGACGTGGTGGGCGCCCGGCCCGAGCAGAAGACGGCCAAGGGCTTCGCCGGGCACCTCGCCGCTTTGCGCGAGGGTCGCGTCACCGCCGGGCTCGTCAAGATCGTCGGGGTGGGCGCGGCCGGGCTCGGCGCCGCCGCCCTGCTCGCCGCCGACCCTCGGGTCGCCGGGCACCGGCGCCGCCAGCGGCAGGGTGCGTTCGGCCGGGGCGTCGACGTGCTGCTCGGCGCCGGCGTGGTCGCCGGCACCGCCAACCTGATCAACCTGCTCGACCTGCGCCCCGGCCGGGCGCTCAAGTCGGGGCTGCTGCTCGGTGCGCCGCTCACCGGCGGCCCGCACGGTGGGCTGGCCGCCGGCGCGGTCGGCGCCGCCGCCGGGCTGCTCCCCGAGGACCTCGGCGAGGACGTCATGCTCGGCGACAGCGGGGCCAACGCGCTCGGCGCGGTGCTCGGCGTCGCGCTCGCCGCCCGCACCGGGCCGCTGGGCCGCGCCGGCACCCTGGCCGTCCTCGCCGCCCTCACCGCGGCCAGCGAGAAGGTCAGCTTCACCCAGGTGATCCAGCGGACCCCGGGGCTGCGGGAGCTCGACGCGCTGGGCCGGTCGTCGGACTGACGTGACCAGACCGGCACCCCTCGCCGGCGCCGGCCGGGTGGCCGGAGCGGCCGCGCTCATCGCCGTCCTCACCGTCGTCAGCCGGCTCGCCGGCTTCGGCCGCACGTCCGTGTTCACCTGGACGCTGGCCGGCACCGACCTCGGTGGCACGTACGTGGTGGCGAACAACCTGCCGAACATCGTCTTCGAGATCGTGGCCGGCGGAGCGCTGGCCAGTCTCGTCGTACCGCTGCTGGCCGGCGCGGTGGAGGCGGGCGACCGGCGGGCGGTGAACGCCACCACCGGCGCGCTGCTGACCTGGACGCTCACCCTGCTCGTGCCGCTGGCCCTCGCGGTGGCCCTGCTGGCCCACCCGCTGATCGGCCTGCTCGGCCACGGCCTGCACCCGGAGCAGCGGGAGGCCGGCGCCCGGATGCTGCTGCTCTTCGCCCCCCAACTGCCGCTGTACGGCATCGGCATCGTGCTCACCGGGGTGCTCCAGGCGCACCGACGCTTCGCCTGGCCGGTGATCGCTCCGCTGCTGTCCAGCGTCACCGTGATCGCGGTCTACCTCGGCTTCACCGCCTGGCAGGGCCGGCTCGCCACGGTCGGCTCGGTGAGCCGGGGCGGGGAGTTGCTGCTCGCCGGGGGCACCACCCTCGGCGTGGTCGTGCTGTCCCTGTCGCTGCTGATCCCGCTGCGCCGGCTGGGGCTGCGCCTGCGGCCCGGGTACGGGTTCCCGCCCGACGCCCGGGCGCGGGTCGGCGGGCTGGCCGTCGCCGGGGTGGTCGCGGTCACCGCGCAGCAGATCGCGCTGGCCGTCGCCCTGAACCAGGTGACGTACGGGGCCCGCTCCAACCCGGGCGTCTACAACATCGCCCAGACCATCTACTTCCTGCCCTGGTCGGTGCTGGCCGTGCCGCTGGCGGTGGCCGCGTACCCGACGCTGGTGGCCGCGCGCGCCGCCGGCGACGAGCGCACCTACCGGGAGACTCTGGCGCCGGCCGTCCGCGGGGTGGTGCTGTTCAGCCTGCTCGGCGCCGCCGCGCTGGTCGGCACCGCGCAGCCGGTGGGCCACCTGTTCTTCCCCGAGTCCCCGCAGGCCGCGTCGACCGCGGCGGCCGCCGTCGCCGGGTTCGCGCCCGGCCTGCTCGGCTACGGCCTGTTCGCCGTCCTCACCCGGGCGCTCTACGCCCGCGGCGCGACCCGGTCGGCGACCGTCGCGACCGCGGTCGGTTGGCTGGCCGTGCCGGCCCTGGCGGTCCTGTTCGGGTGGCTGCTGCCCCTCGACGACCGGGTGCTGGCGGTCACGCTCGCCACCTCCCTCGGCATGCTGCTCCTCGGCGGCCTGCTGATCGCCGCCGTCGTCCGGTCCGCCGGCCGGGACGCCCTGGCCGGCGTCGGCCGGGCCGCAGCCGCGGGTCTGCTCGCCGCCGTCGTCGCCGGCATCGCCGGCGCGGCCGTCGCCCGCTGGCTCGACGGCCTCGTCGACTCGACCCCGACGACATCCGGGGCGCTCGCGCAGGGCATGCTGTCCGGTGTCGTGGTCGGCGCCCTGTTCCTCGCCGTCGCCTGGCTGACCGACGCGCGGGACCTCCGACCGCTGCTCGCGGCGGTGACCCGCCGCCTCGGCCGGCGACGCCCGCCGGCCACCGCCGGCACGCAGGCGGACCAGCGCCCCGGGGAGCGGGGCGACGGGAAGGAGACCGTTTCCTCATGACCGACGCCTCGTCGGCGCCGCGCTGGCCCGGCTCGGTGGCGCTGGTACTCGCCTCCAGCACCGGTGGGGTGGGTCAGCACGTCCGGTCCGTGGCCCGTGGCCTCACCGCCGCCGGCGCGTCCGTGCTGGTGTGCGGCCCGGCCGCCACGGAGGAACAGTTCGACTTCACCGGCGTGGGCGCCCGCTTCCAGCCGGTCGAGATCCCGGCCAGCCCCACACCCGCCGACGCCCGGGCCGTCACGGCGCTGCGCCGGGCGCTCACCGACACCCCGGTGGACGTGGTCCACGCGCACGGCCTGCGCGCCGGGCTGGTCGCCGTGCTCGCGCGACCGTCGGCGCCGCTCGTGGTCACCTGGCACAACGCCGTGCTCGCCGGCGGCCTGCGGGGCGCCCTGTCCCGGGTCGTCGAGCGGGTCGTCGCGCGGGGCGCCCGGGTCGCGCTCGGCGCCTCCGCCGACCTGGTCGACCGGGCGGCCGCGCTGGGCGCCGCCGACGCCCGGCTCGCCCCGGTCGCCGCGCCCACCCTGCCGGCACCGCGTCGCCGTCGGGCCGCGGTGCGCGCCGAGTTCGGTGTCACCGACGCGCAGCCGCTGATCGTCTCGGTCGGCCGGCTGCACCCGCAGAAGCGGTACGACGTGCTGGTCGACGCCGCCGCCCGCTGGCGTACGCGCGACCCCGCGCCGGTGGTGGTGGTCGCCGGCAGCGGCCCCGCGTACCTTCCGCTGGCCGCCCGGATCTCCGCCGCCCGGGCGCCGGTGACCCTCCTCGGTCACCGCACCGACGTGGCCGACCTGCTCTCCGGCGCCGACCTCGCGGTCGTCACCAGCGACTGGGAGGCCCGGCAACTGTTC
The DNA here is from genome assembly GCF_044466625.1 of Micromonospora sp. NPDC049366. Taxonomy (NCBI): domain Bacteria; kingdom Bacillati; phylum Actinomycetota; class Actinomycetes; order Micromonosporales; family Micromonosporaceae; genus Micromonospora; species Micromonospora sp. NPDC049366. Next base: position 267,570 of record NZ_JBITMV010000007.1, on the reverse strand, counting down.
GCCCAGGAGGCGCTGCGGGCCGGCGTACCGCTGGTCGCCACCGCCGTCGGCGGCCTGCCGGAGCTGGTCGGCGACGCGGCGGAGCTGGTGCCCGCCGGCGACGTCGACGCGGTCGACACCGCGGTCCGCGCGCTGCTCGACGACCCGCCGCGCCGCGCCGACCTGGGGCGGCGCGGCGCCGAGCGGGCGGCGACCTGGCCCACCGAGGCCGACACGGTCGCCGCGCTGGTCGGGCTCTACACCGAGCTGGCAGCCGACCCGAGCGGCCCGACCGGCCCGGGCGCGGACGCGTCGTCGACGGGACACCGGTGATGCTGCGCCGACTCGCCCCCGCCCTGCTCACCCTGGTGGTGGTCGCGCTCGGCATCGCCGCGCTGGCCGCCCGGCCGGACCGCGGCACGCCGCAGCGCACCGCCGACTTCGTCGTCATCGCCGGGGTCGCCGGGCTGCGCTGGGAGGACGTGGACCCGCAGAACACCCCCACGCTGTGGCGGATGGCCGAGCAGGGCGCGATCGGCTCGCTGTCGGTCCGTTCCGCGCACCGGCCCACCTGCCCGGTCGACGGCTGGCTGACCCTCGGCGCGGGCAGCTTCGCGGCCTGGAGCGGCAGCCGACAGGCCGGCGGCTGTCCGCCGGCCTCGGTCACCGTGGAGCAGCCCGACGGCATCGGGGCCAACCTGCCCGACCAGGAGGGTGTGGTCCATCACAACCAGGAGCAGCTGCCCTGGGGCACCACACCCGGGGCACTGTCGGAGTCGGTGCGCTGCTCGGTGGCGGTCGGTCCGGGCGCCGCGGTGGCCGCCGCCCGGCCGTTCGGCCGCGTCGACCGGTACGCCCCGGCGCTGCCGGCGGACCCGGCGGACCTGCTCGGCTCGTGCGTGCTCAGCATCGTCGACCTCGGCACGGTCGACGCCACCGCGAAGGCGGACCGCGTCGCCGCCGCCCGGGCCGCCGACGCGCAGCTGGCCCGAGTGCTCGCCGCCCGGCCCCCGCGCTCGCTGGTGCTGGTGGCCGGCATCTCGGACACCGACGCGACGGCCCGGCTGCACGTGGCCGTCGCCGACGGACCGGGTTGGCAGCGGGGCTGGCTGACCTCGGCGAGCACCGGCCGGGACGGCTACCTGCAACTGGTCGACCTGGCCCCGACCGCGCTCGCCGCCCTGGGCCGGCCGATGCCGGACCGGTTGTTCCTCGGCCGACCGGCGGTCGCGGTCGACGGCCGCCCCGCCGACCTGGCCGCCGCGATCGCCCGGCCGGCCGACGCCGACCGGGAGGCCGCCGCCCAGCGGTCCGTGGCCGGCTGGTTCTTCACGCTCCTCGCCGTCGCCCAGACGCTGCTCGCGGTCGCGGTGCTGCCGCTGCTGCGCCGGGCCCGCCGGCACGCCGGCCCGCACGGGCCGGAACCGGTCTCCCGGCGGATCGTCGCGGCCGTGGAGCTGCTGCTCGTGGCCGCCGCGCTGGCCGTGCCCGCCGCGCTGCTGGCCGACCTCGTGCCGTGGTGGCGGGCCGACCGGCCGGGCTGGGCCTTCGCCGTGGTGACCGCCCTGCTGGTGGCCGTCGGCACGGCCGTGGTCCGGTTCGCACCGGGGCACGCCAGCACCCTCGGCCCGCTCGGCGCGGTCGCCGGGCTCGCCGCGCTCACCGTCGGCCTGGACGTGCTGACCGGGGCCCGGCTCCAGCTCAACGGTGTGGTCGGCTACTCCGCCCAGGAGGGCGGCCGGTACGCGGGTCTGGGCACGGTCGGGCTGGGTGTCTTCGTGGCCGGGGCGCTGTTGTCCGCGGGCTGGCTGGCCCAGCGGCTGCGCCGGGGCTGGCGCCCGGCGGCGGTGGTCGCGGTCGGCGGCGTCGCGGTGGTGATCGTGGGCAGCCCCTACCTCGGCGCCGACCCGATCGGCGCGATCGCCCTCACCGCCGGGCTGAGCGTGACCGCGGTGATCAGCGCCGGCGGCTGGTTGACCGTGAGCCGGCTCGCCTGGGCGACGATGGCCGCGCTCGCGGTCACCATCGGCTACGCGGTGGTGGATCTGCGCCGGCCTCCGGTGGAGCGGGGCAGCCTCGGCCGGTTCCTGGCCGCGCTGGGCGACGGCACCGGCGGTCTCACCCTGCACCGCGCCAGCACCGCCAACTTCGAGACCCTGGTCGGGAGCCCGCTGACCCTGCTGGCCCTGGCCGGCGCGCTGCTCGTCTGGTTCGCGCTGCTGCAGCCCTGGGGCGGGCTGATGCGGCTGTTCGGCATCTACCCGGCGATCCGCGCCGCGATGGCCGGCACCGCCGTGGCCGCGGTCATCGGCGGCGTGCTCGGCGCCTCCGCGCTGAACGTGGCCGGAGCCGCCGTCGCCCTGGTGGTGCCGATGGCCGCCCTGGCCTCGCTGCGGGTGCTCGACCACTCCACCGACCGGACGCTGCCCGGCGCCGGCCGTCCACCCGCGGACGGCTCGGGTGTCCGTGGTGACGACGGCCCTGGCGCCGGCGACGAGGGCGGCACCGGTGGCGGCGCGGGGGGCACCGGTGGCGGGAACGACGGCCCGACCGGCGGCCCCCGGCCCTCCGGGGCGAGCGGGGAGCACGCACGGCCGTCCGCGACGTCCACGCGGCAGTCGGGCGGCACCCGCGCCGTTCCCGACCCGGCCCCGACCGGGCCCGCCGAGGACCGGGACGCTGACCGGGACGACCCCGCCGGTGACGGGGACGACCGGGCGGGGGAGGGCCCGGGGCCCGGGCCGGCTGCCGGGCCGGCCGGTTCCGCCGGTGGTGAGGCGCGGCCCACGGCGGGCCCGTCCGACCCGGCCGGCGAGCGTGCTGAGCCCACCGTGCCGCCGCGCCGGCCCGTACGGACAGCGCAGCGGGTGAGCACACCCTGACCGTGGGTCGCGGCACGCGGGCCGCGCCGCCGGGACCTCGGAGCGGCCCGCGTACGGCTCAGCTGTGGTGTTACTCTGGAATCCCGTGGATCGCGTGATCACTTTGCTGATCGGCACGGCGGTCTGCACGACCGCGACAGACGACACGGGAGCAGGCCTTGGCCCTTTCAGCACGGACGACCAGGCACATTTTCGTCACCGGGGGCGTGGCCTCCTCGCTGGGTAAGGGCCTCACCGCCTCCAGCCTCGGCAATCTGCTCTCCGCGCGGGGTTTGCGCGTGGTCATGCAGAAGCTCGACCCCTACCTGAACGTCGACCCCGGGACGATGAACCCGTTCCAGCACGGCGAGGTCTTCGTCACCGAGGACGGCGCCGAGACCGACCTCGACGTCGGGCACTACGAGCGGTTCCTCGACCGGGCGCTCTCCGGCAAGGCCAACGTCACGACCGGCCAGATCTACTCGGACGTGATCGCCAAGGAGCGCCGCGGCGAGTACCTGGGCGACACCGTCCAGGTCATCCCGCACATCACCAACGAGATCAAGGCGCGGATCCTCGGCATGGCCGACCCGGACGCCGACGGCCAGGTGCCCGACGTGGTGATCACCGAGGTCGGCGGCACGGTCGGCGACATCGAGTCGCTGCCGTTCCTGGAGGCGATCCGGCAGGTCCGCCACGACCTGGGCCGGGACAACTGCTTCTACCTGCACGTCTCCCTGCTGCCGTACCTGGCGCCGTCGGGCGAGCTGAAGACGAAGCCGACCCAGCACTCGGTGGCGCAGCTGCGCAACATCGGTATCCAGCCGGACGCCCTGGTCTGCCGCTCCGACCGGGAGATCCCGGAGAAGCTCAAGCACAAGCTGTCGCTCTACTGCGACGTGGACGCGGAGGCGGTCGTCGCCGCCCCGGACGCCCCGAGCATCTACGACATCCCGAAGGTGCTGCACCGGGAGGGCCTCGACGCGTACGTGGTGCGCCGGCTCGGGCTCTCCTTCCGGGACGTGGACTGGAACAGCTGGGACGACCTGCTGGAGCGGGTGCACCAGCCGCGGCACACGGTGACCGTGGCCGTGGTCGGCAAGTACGTCGACCTGCCCGACGCGTACCTGTCGGTCAGCGAGGCGATCCGCGCCGCCGGGTTCGGTCACCGGGCCCGGGTGCAGCTGCGCTGGGTGCCCAGCGACGACTGCGTCACCCCGGCCGGCGCGGCGGCCGCCCTGGCCGGCGTGGACGGCATCGTGATCCCCGGCGGCTTCGGGGTGCGCGGCATCGAGGGCAAGATCGGCACCGCGCGGTACGCCCGGGAGAACGGCATCCCGCTGCTCGGCCTCTGCCTCGGCCTCCAGTGCATGACCATCGAGGTCGCCCGGCACCTGGCCGGCCTGGAAGGCGCCAACTCGCTGGAGTTCGACGAGGACGCCCGGCACCCGGTCATCGCCACCATGGCCGACCAGGAGGACATCGTCGCCGGCAAGGGCGACCTGGGCGGCACCATGCGGCTCGGGGCCTACCCGGCGACGCTCGCCGAGGGCTCGCTGGTCGCCGAGGCGTACGGCAGCACCCAGGTCAGCGAGCGGCACCGGCACCGGTACGAGGTGAACAACGCCTACCGGGACGCGCTCACCAAGGCGGGCCTGCACATCTCCGGCACCTCCCCGGACGGCCGGCTGGTCGAGTTCATCGAGCTGGACCGGGGCCTGCACCCGTTCTTCGTGGCCACCCAGGCGCACCCCGAGCTGAAGAGCCGGCCCACCCGGCCGCACCCGCTGTTCGCGTCGTTCGTGAAGGCGGCGATCGCGTACTCACAGGCCGACCAGCTCCCGGTCGACCTGGAGGCGCCGGCCGCCGACAAGGCGGCCCGCAACGGCGTGTCGGCGAAGGCGGCGTCCGCGTCGTGAGCGCCGTCGAGCACCACTACGAGGTCGTGTCCCGCGAGCAGCGCCTGTCGGGGCGGATCTTCGACGTGGTCACCGAGGAGGTGACCATGCCGGGTGGCGGCACCGGGCTGCGGGACATCGTCCGGCACGTCGGGGCCGTGGCCGTGGTGGCACTCGACGAGGCCGGTCAGGTGGTGCTGATCCGTCAGTACCGGCACCCGGTGGGGCGGCATCTGTGGGAGCTGCCCGCCGGCCTCACCGACGTCGAGGGCGAGGACCTGGCCGCCGCGGCGGCGCGGGAGCTGGCCGAGGAGGTCGACCTGACCGCGGGCCGGCTGGACGTCCTCGTCGACCTGCACAGCTCGCCCGGGTTCACCAACGAGCTGGTGCGGGTGTTCCTGGCCCGGGACCTGGCCGACGTGCCGGCCGAGCAGCGTCACGAGCGTCGTGACGAGGAGGCCGACCTCCAGATCGTCCGGCTCGACCTGGACGAGGCGGTGTCGATGGTGCTGGCCGGTGAGATCACCAACGCGTCTTGCGTGGCGGGGCTGCTCGCCGCGGCCCGCGCCCGCGACACCGGCTGGTCGGTGCTGCGCCGAGCGGACGCGCCGCTGCCGCGCTGAGCGGGGGAGCGGGACACGGAAGGGGCCGTGCGGCGACGCCGCACGGCCCCTTCCGTTATGTCGGGTCAGTCGCGCAGCGGACGCCCCTGGGCGTCGGTGCCGCCGTTGACCAGGATCAGGATGCCGTCGATCAGGCCCCAGAGACCACCGATGCCGCCGGTGCACACACCCACGACGAGCTGGAGCACAGCGATCTTGGTGTGTCCGGTGTAGAAGCGGCCGGCGCCGAAGGTGCCGAGCAGGATGCCGAGGATGCCCGCGACGACCTTGCTCTTGTCAGAAACGCCCTGGGGGTATCCGGGGCCCTGGGGGTACCCAGGCTGGTAAGGAGGAGTGCTCATGACGGGACACCATATAGATCCACTGCGCGCTTGTCCGCAGCGCCACCCCCACGCCGGGACGATAATGGACGAACACTGTCCTGACGGCTGAGGCGACGTCCACCGCCGATCCCCGAGCCCGACACCTGACAGACCGTCAGCCCGTGCCGGCACCGGATGTCACAGTGCTGGTCCTCGCGGCCGGGCGGCGCGCCTAGACTGCCGCCGACGGGACCGGTGGACCGCGACGGCAACGGAGCCGACGCGCACCGCGCAGGTCGGGGGAGAGCCGCCCCGAAGGAAGGTGTCTGCATCGTGAAGGTCGGAATCCCCCGCGAGGTCAAGAACCACGAGTACCGCGTGGCGATCACGCCGGCGGGCGTCAACGAGTTCACCCGCAGCGGCCACCAGGTCTTCATCGAGTCCGGCGCCGGGGTCGGGTCCAGCATCAGCGACGACGACTTCGCCGCGGCCGGCGCGAAGATCCTCCCCACCGCCGACGAGGTCTGGGACGCCGCCGAGCTGGTGCTCAAGGTGAAGGAGCCGATCGCCGAGGAGTACCACCGGATGCGCGAGGGGCAGGTGCTCTTCACCTACCTGCACCTGGCCGCGTCCAAGGAGTGCACCGACGCGCTGCTCGACCGCAAGGTCACCGGCATCGCGTACGAGACGGTGGAGCTGCCCGACCGGTCGCTGCCGCTGCTCGCCCCGATGTCCGAAGTGGCCGGTCGGCTCGCCCCGCAGGTCGGCGCCTACCACCTTCAGGCGCAGGGCGGCGGACGCGGCATCCTCATGGGCGGCGTCTCCGGCGTGTACGCCGCGAAGACCGTCGTCATCGGCGCCGGCGTCTCCGGCATGAACGCCGCCGCCATCGCGCTCGGCCTCCAGGCCGAGGTGCTCCTGCTCGACAAGAACGTCGGGCGGCTGCGGCAGGCCGACGCCATCTACCGGGGCCACCTGCAGACGGTCGCCTCCAACGCGTACGAGATCGAGCGTGCCGTGCTCGACGCGGACCTGGTCATCGGCGCGGTGCTGGTGCCCGGCGCCAAGGCCCCGACGCTGATCTCCAACGAGCTGGTATCCCGGATGAAGCCGGGCAGCGTGCTGGTCGACATCTCCATCGACCAGGGTGGCTGCTTCGAGGACTCGCGGCCCACCACCCACGCCGACCCGACCTACCGGGTGCACAACTCGATCTTCTACTGCGTGGCGAACATGCCGGGCGCGGTGCCGCACACCAGCACCTACGCGCTGACCAACGTCACCCTGCCGTACGCCCTGGAGCTGGCCAACAACGGCTGGCGCGCGGCGCTGCGCCGCGACCCCGCCCTGGCGCTGGGCCTGAACACCCACGCCGGCCAGGTCACCTACGGCCCGGTCGCCGAGGCCCACGGCATGGACGTCCGGCCGCTGGCGGACGTGCTGGCCTGACGAGGTGGCGGGCTGACCGGCACACCCGACAGGGCCGGCACGGGCGAGGAGCCCGCGCCGGCCCTGCGCCGTGCCGTGCGCGGCTACCTCGACCACCTGACCGTCGAGCGTGGCCTCTCCGCGAACACGCTCTCCTCGTACCGTCGGGACCTGGAGCGCTACCTCGCGACCCTCGCCGCCGCCGGCATCGGCGACCTCGCCGCCGTCGGCGCCGGCGTGGTGGAGTCGCACCTGACCCGGCTGCGCGCCGGCGACGACCAGCACCCGCCGCTCGCCGTGTCGTCGGCGGCCCGGGCCGCCAGCGCGGTCCGCGGCCTGCACCGCTTCGCCCTGCGGGAAGGGCTCACCGGCGCCGACCCGAGCCGCGACGTGCACCCGCCCACCCCGCCCCGCCGGCTGCCGCGCGCGCTGCCGGTCGACGACGTGGTCCGGCTGCTGGAGACGGCCGGCCCGGTCGCCGTGACCGGCGACGGCGCGCCGCTCGCGCTGCGCGACCGGGCGCTGCTGGAGTTCCTGTACGGGACCGGGGCGCGCATCTCCGAGGCGGTCGGCGCGGCGGTGGACGACGTGGACCCGACCGAGGGGACGGTGCTGCTGCGCGGCAAGGGCGGCCGCACCCGGCTGGTGCCGATCGGCGGGTACGCCGTCGAGGCGCTGCGCGCCTACCTGGTCCGGGCCCGGCCGGCGCTGGCCGCCGCCGGACGGGGAACACCGGCGGTCTTCCTCAACGCCCGCGGTGGCGCGCTGTCCCGACAGGGCGCCTGGACCATCCTGCGCCGGGCCGCCGAGCGCGCCGGACTGCCGGTCGACGGGCCGCACGCCGTCTCCCCGCACACCCTGCGGCACTCGTACGCCACCCACCTGCTCGACGGCGGCGCCGACGTTCGGGTGGTGCAGGAGTTGCTCGGTCACGCCTCGGTGACCACCACCCAGGTCTACACACTAGTGACGGTCGAGCGGCTGCGCGAGGTGTACGCCACCGCGCACCCCCGCGCGCGCGGCTGACACCCACCTCGACCTGCCGGCCCGGGCCCGTCAGCGGGCTCCGGCGACGGCGGTCGCCGACACGCCGAACGGCTAGCGAACGGCCTGCTGGTCGGTGGCGTACAGTCGGCATCGGCGCGGACCTCCTGGGAGCCTGGCAACCGGGGTGCGCAGCGGCGCCGCGAAGGACGTCGGACGGCTCCGACGCCGGGTGGTCGTCGGGAGGGGGCAACGAGGACATGGCTGGCAGCGGTGACCGTGCCGAGACGTGGACGTCGGAGCTCCGTGAGCAGCAGGCCGCGCTCGGCAACGACCTGGGCCCGGCCGATCCGGCCGCCTACACGATGCGTAAGCCCATCCCCGAGCCGATGCCCACCGACCGGCACGGCCCGGCGCGCATCATCGCGATGGCCAACCAGAAGGGCGGCGTCGGCAAGACCACCACGACCATCAACCTGGGCGCCGCGCTCGCCGAATACGGCCGCAAGGTGCTGCTGGTGGACTTCGACCCGCAGGGCGCGCTCTCGGTGGGCCTGGGCGTCAACCCGCACAACCTCGACCTGTCGGTCTACAACCTGCTGATGCAGGACGACGTCACCGCCGAGGACGTGCTCATCAAGACCGACGTGGCCGGGCTGCACCTGCTGCCCGCCAACATCGACCTGTCGGCCGCCGAGATCCAGTTGGTCAACGAGGTCGCCCGCGAGATGGCCCTGGCGCGGGTGCTGCGGTCGGTGCGCAAGGAATACGACTTCATCCTCATCGACTGCCAGCCGTCGCTGGGCCTGCTGGCCATCAACGCGCTGACCGTCGCGCACGGCGTGCTCATCCCGCTGGAGTGCGAGTTCTTCAGCCTGCGCGGTGTGGCGCTGCTGCTCGACACCATCGACAAGGTCCGCGAGCGGCTCAACTTCGACCTGGAGCTCGAGGGCATCCTCGCCACCATGTACGACAGCCGCACCACGCACTGCCGTCAGGTGCTCCAGCGGGTCGTGGAGGCGTTCGGCGACAAGGTCTACCAGACGGTGATCACCAAGACCGTCAAGTTCCCCGAGTCCACCGTCGCGGGCGCCCCGATCACCACCCTCGATCCGGCGTCGTCCGGTGCGCGCAACTACCGCCAGCTGGCCCGCGAGGTGATCGCCGCGCAGGCCGAGCGGTAGGCGCGGTGCCCCGTCGCGCCGGCCGGTCCGGCCCGTCGACTACGGTCGTCGGGTGACCGCCCCGCCCCTCGACCCACCCAGCGCGTCCGAGCAGCCGCTCCCCGCGCAGAGCGTGCGCTCCGCCGAGCCCGGTCACACCGATCTCGCGTCCCCGTCCTCGGGGGCGTCGTCGTCTTCGTCCTCGGGGCCGCGGCCGTCCTCGTCTTCGGGGTTGTCCTCGTCGGAGTCGGAACCGGAGCCGGAGCCGGAGCCGGATTCGGCCGCGGCGGCCGCGAACGGGACGGAGCCGGAGGCCGCCGGTTTCACCGTGCGGCTGGCCAACTTCACCGGCCCGTTCGACCTGCTGCTCCAGCTCATCGGCAAGCACAAGCTCGACGTCACCGAGGTGGCGTTGCACCGGGTCACCGACGAGTTCATCGCCTACATCCGGGCGATGGGCGACCAGTGGGACCTGGACGAGGCCAGCGAGTTCCTGCTGATCGCCGCGACCCTGCTGGACCTGAAGGCCGCTCGGCTGCTGCCCGCCGCCGAGGTCGAGGACGAGGAGGACCTCGCCCTGCTGGAGGCGCGGGACCTGCTCTTCGCCCGGCTGCTGCAGTACAAGGCGTACAAGGAGGCGGCGGCGCACATCGGCGCGCTGGAGGCGGTCGGCGGCCGGCGCTACCCCCGCGCGGTGACCCTGGAACCCCGCTACGCCGAGGCGCTGCCCGAACTGGTCCTCGGCGTCGGCCCGCAACGGCTGCTCAAGCTGGCCCTCCGGGCGCTCACCCCGAAACCGGTGCCCGAGGTCTCCATCGCCCACGTGCACATGGTCCGGGTCAGCGTCCGGGAGCACGCCGCGATCATCACCGAGCGGCTCCGCCGCGCCGGCGTCGCCACGTTCTCGCTGCTCTGCGCCGACTGCGACGCCACCCTGGAGGTGGTGGCCCGGTTCCTCGCGCTGCTCGAGCTCTACCGCGAGGGCCTGGTGGCGTTCGTGCAGGAGCAGGCGCTGGAGGAGCTGACCGTACGCTGGACCGGCCCCGCCGAGGGCGGCCCCGACCTGCAAATCGACGAGTACGCCGGCACCCCCGCCGAGGAGACGCCCCCACCGAACGATTCGGCCGAGCCGCCGTCGACCTCGCCCGGCGCTCCGCCGGAGCCGGCGTCGACGGTTCAGCCCGGGCCCTCGCAGACGGGTGAGCCGGAGTCGGCGACGGCCGAGGGCGGCCCGACGGCGTCATCCGACGGTGGGCATGCGGTGTCGGCCGAGGGGCCGGAGGCAGCCACGACGGGCGTGCCGGAGCCGGCGACGGCCGACGGGCCGGGGGGTGCCACGACGGGTGTGCCGGAGCCGGCGACGGCCGACGGGCCGGGGGCAGCCACGACGGGTGTGCCCGATGCGGGGACGAGCGAGGAGTGACCGCGATGAACGACGAGGAGCGCCGCGACTCCCTGGCCGATCAGGCCGCCGCCTGGGTCCCCCCGTGGCAGCGCCCCACCCCGCCGGCCCCGGACGCCGCCGCAGATCTTGGAAACGAAACGCCCCCCGAGGGGCCCCAATCTTCCAAGATCGCGACGGTTCCGGCAGCGGCGTCTGCCGCACCAGCCTCCGAGACGCCAGCCTCCGAGACGCCGGCCTCCGAGACCCCGGCGCCCGAGGCGTCGGCGGATCTTGGAAGCTCGGTGCCCCCGGAGGGGCCCCAGACTTCCAAGATCGCGACGGACCTGGCCGAGGGGCCTGCCGATCTTGGTACGGATGCGCCCCCGGAGGGGCCGGAACGTACCAAGATCGCGACGGCTGACGCGGGCGCGGGCGACCGGGCCGGGGGTCGGCGGCGGGCGGGGCAGGCCCAGCCGGAGCCCGCGCCGGAGCTGGACGACGCCGAGCTGCGCGGCGCGCTTGAGGCGATCCTGCTGGTCGTGGACGAGCCGGTCAGCGAGCTGACCCTCGCGGAGGTGCTGGAGCAGCCGGCGGAGCGGGTCGGCGCGATGCTCGACCGGATCGCGGCCGGCTACACCGACGCCGGGTACGGTTTCGAGCTGCGGCGCGCCGCGGGCGGGTGGCGGCTGTACACGCGGCCGGAATACGCGACGTACGTGGAGCGGTTCGTGTTGGACGGGCAGTCCGTACGGTTGACGCAGGCCGCCCTGGAGACCCTCGCGGTGGTCGCCTACAAGCAGCCGGTCACCCGGTCACGGATCTCGGCGATCCGGGGGGTCAACTGCGACGGCGTGATCCGTACCCTGGTGTCCCGCGGCCTCGTCGAGGAGTGCGGCACCGAGCCGGAGAGCGGCGCGTTCCTCTACCGGACGACCACCCTGTTCCTGGAGAAACTGGGCCTGAATACGGTCGACGAGCTGCCGCCGCTCGCGCCGTTCCTGCCCGACGATGTGGAAGAGCTGACCGATGCCTCGCGATAACCGCACCCCCCGTCCCGACGCCGTCGCCCCGGAGGGGGCCGAGCGCCTCCAGAAGGTGCTCGCCGCCGCCGGCGTCGGTTCCCGGCGCGCCTGCGAAGACCTGATCTTCCGCCGCCGGGTGACCGTGAACGGGCGGGTCGCGCAGCTCGGCGACAAGGTCGACCCGGCCACCGCCGTGATCCACGTCGACGGGGAGCGCCTGCAGGCCGACACCCGGCTGGTGTACCTGGCGATGAACAAGCCGCGCGGTGTGGTGTCGACCATGGCCGACGAGAAGGGCCGCACGGCGCTGGCCGACTTCCTCGGCAACCGGGTGGAGCAGCGCGTTTACCACGTCGGGCGGCTCGACGCGGACAGCGAGGGCCTGCTGCTGCTCACCAACGACGGCACCCTGGCGCACCGGCTGATGCACCCCTCCTACGGCGTGCAGAAGACGTACCTGTGTGAGGTGGCCGGCCCGATCCCGCGTAACCTCGGCAAGAAGCTGATGGCCGGGGTGGAGCTGGAGGACGGCCCGGCGACGGTCGACGCGTTCCGGGTCGTGGACACCCTGGGACGGACCGCCCAGGTGGAGCTGACCCTGCACGAGGGGCGCAAACACATCGTCCGGCGGCTGCTGGCCGAGGTCGGCCACCCGGTGTCCCGGCTGGTGCGTACGTCCATCGGGCCGATCCGGCTCGGGGACCTGCGCTCCGGGCGGACCCGGCGCCTCACGAACGCCGAGGTCGCGGCGCTGTTCAAGGCGGTGGGTGACTGACCCCTCCGGACGGGGTACGGCTGCCGGTAGGCTCCGTGACGGCCGAGCGGCGGCCACGCGGTGGCGTGGGTCGCGCCGGGCGGCATCGCCCGTGTCCCGGACGGGGACGGCGGGCATCATGGTTGAGGGACATCCGCTCGCGGCGTCGGAGGACCGGCGATCCGTGAGGTACGGGCTGAGGAGGACGACGGTGGAGGAAAACGTGCGGACCGGGCGATGTGTGGTCGCTGTGGACGGGCCGTCCGGTTCGGGAAAGTCCACCGTCTCGCGGCGGCTCGCCGCCAGCATCGGTGCCCGCTACCTGGACACCGGGGCGATGTACCGGGCGATCACCTGGGCGGTGCTGCGCTCCGGGGTCGACCTCACCGACGCCGAGGCGGTGGCGAAGGTCGCCGGTGAGGTGGACCTGCGCATCGGCACCGACCCGCAGGGGTACGGCGTGACCGCCGACGGCGTGAACGTCGACGCCGAGATCCGCGGGCCGGAGGTGACCGGGGCGGTCTCCGCCGTGGCCGCCGTGCCGGCGGTGCGGGCGCTGCTGGTCGCCCGTCAGCAGGAGATGATCGTGAACGCGGGCCGGATCGTGGTCGAGGGCCGCGACATCGGTGCCGTCGTGGCGCCGGACGCCGACCTGAAGGTCTACCTGACCGCCTCCGAGGCGGCCCGGGCGGCCCGGCGCAGCGCCGAGGACGCCGCCGACGCGGCGGCCACCGCCGCCGACCTGGCCCGCCGGGACCGGCTCGACTCGACCCGTAAGACGTCGCCGCTGCAGCAGGCCGCGGACGCCGTCGAGCTCGACACCACCGAGCTGGGCATCGACGAGGTCGTCCAGCGGCTGCGTGACCTGCTCAGCGAGCGGGGAGTGGCATGAGCGACGAGGGTGGCTGGGTCGAGCTGCGGGAACCGGAGATCGAGGAGACCGAGCCGAGCGGCCCGCAGCCGGTCGTGGCCGTGGTCGGCCGACCCAACGTCGGTAAGTCCACGCTGGTCAACCGGATCATCGGCCGCCGGCAGGCGGTCGTCGAGGACATTCCCGGGGTGACCCGCGACCGGGTGCCGTACGACGCGCAGTGGTCCGGCCGGGCGTTCACCGTGGTGGACACCGGTGGTTGGGAGCCGGACGCGAAGGACCGGGCCGCGGCGATCGCCGCGCAGGCCGAGACCGCCGTGGCGACGGCCGACGTGGTGCTCTTCGTGGTTGACGCCATGGTCGGTTCCACCGATGTGGACGAGGCCGCGGTGAAGATGCTGCGCCGCAGCGCCAAGCCGGTGATCCTGGTGGCGAACAAGGCCGACAACGCCTCCATCGAGATGGAGGCGACCTCGCTGTGGTCGCTCGGTCTCGGCGAGCCGCACACGATCTCCGCGCTGCACGGTCGCGGCGCCGGTGAGCTGCTCGACGCCATCCTGGACGCGCTGCCGGAGGCCCCGGCGATCGTGGAGAACCGGCCGCGCGGCCCGCGCCGGGTGGCGCTGGTGGGCCGGCCGAACGTGGGCAAGTCCAGCCTGCTCAACCGGTTCTCCGGGGAGCAGCGGGCCGTCGTCGACTCGGTCGCCGGCACCACCGTCGACCCGGTCGACAGCCTCGTCGAGATCGGCGGGGAGACCTGGTACCTGGTCGACACCGCCGGCCTGCGCAAGCGGGTCGGCAAGGCCAGCGGCACCGAGTACTACGCCAGCCTGCGCACCGCCTCCGCGATCGAGGCGGCGGAGGTGGCCGTGGTGCTGCTCGACGCCAGCGAGCCGATCAGCGAGCAGGACCAGCGGATCCTGTCCATGGTCACCGAGGCCGGCCGGGCCCTGGTCATCGCCTTCAACAAGTGGGACCTGGTCGACGCCGACCGCCGGTACTACCTCGACAAGGAGATCGAGCGGGAGCTGCGCCGCATCCCCTGGGCGATCCGGCTGAACCTGTCGGCGATGACCGGCCGCGCCGTCGACAAGCTCGCCCCGTCGCTGCGCACGGCCCTCGCGAGCTGGGAGACCCGCGTACCGACGGCTCACCTCAACCAGTGGCTCACCGCGCTCGTGCAGGCCACCCCGCACCCGGTGCGGGGCGGGCGGGCCCCGCGCATCCTCTTCGCCACCCAGGCCGGCGTGGCGCCGCCGCGGTTCGTGCTCTTCACCACGGGGCCGATCGACGCGGGCTACCAGCGGTTCGTCGAGCGCAAGCTCCGCGAGGAGTTCGGCTTCGAGGGCAGTCCGATCGAGATTTCCGTACGCCCGCGCAAGAAGCTCGGCCCCGGCGGCCGGGGCAAGGCGCACGGCTGACCACGGCACTGCGAGGGCGGGCCGGGCAGGGGAGCTTTCATCCCCACCCGGCCCGCCCTCACATCCACCCCCCACCCACCCTCCTAGGACGCCGCAGAGGGTGTGGGGCGGCCCGCTCGTCCTGATGCGGCGCGGTACCGGTGGGGCCAGTGCGGACGAGGGGGCGAGGCTGCGCTAAGCTGTACCGGCTGCCGCGGGGAAGTTCACGCGAAAGCATCGGGACGTGGCGCAGCTTGGTAGCGCACTTGACTGGGGGTCAAGGGGTCGTCGGTTCGAATCCGGCCGTCCCGACAGGCTGAAATAGCAGGCCAGAAGGCTGGTCCGAGACATCGGGCTGGCCTTTCCGGCTTTCTGGGGCCGCGTCGGTCAAGTGCGTCGTTCAGTGGCGCGCTCTTTAACGACGTAAGGCCGCAGCGGTACGGACTCATGTTCAACGAGCAGGCCGGCGCCAGTCTGCGCAGCGGTGGTCGGCGGTCCCGCCGCTGTCGAGGCAGTGGGTCAGCTGACGGCCTTCTTGACGAGGGTGGTGATCCTCTTCGCGGCTTCGTCGCTCAGTTCGGTCACGGCGAACGACGTGGGCCACAGGCCGCTGTTGTCGCCGAGGTTCGCTTCGGCCGTGAACCCGAAGGTCGAGTACGGCTCTTTGTCCACGTGGCCACTACGGAAGAAGCACACGACCTTCCCTTTTCTGGCGTAGGCCGGCTGTCCGTACCACAGCTTCGGCGACAGCTCTGGGGCGTTGGTGGTGACGATGGCGTGGATGCGCTCGGCCACCGCGCGATCCGACGTCTCCATCTCCGCGATCCTCGACAGCACGTCGAGTTCGTCGGCGGCTGCCTTGTTGCCGCGACCGCGACTCGCCTCCTCTTTCAGTTCCGCAGCGCGCTCCTTGATAGCGGCACGCTCCTCCTCAGAGAAGGTGTCGGTGCTTTTCGTGCTCTTCGCCTTGCGGGTCGCACCCATCGCTATCTCCTCCCTGGTGGTTGTCGGTAGATACTTTCCGGAACGCTAGCGGTGCCGCGGAGGCCGGCGCTTCTCGAATCGTGACCGATGCTTGCCGTGTACTCCTGGAACGCACCTCGCCGCACGGCCCACCACCTGGACGGGCAGCTCGGGCTCATAGTGTCGACGCCCCCTGACACCCGCGCCGCGAATCGGGACTACTGCCAGCGCAAACGCGGTGAGGGACGCGAGCGTCAGCAGGCGTTGATCGCGCTCGCCCGCCGCCGCGTCGATGTGCGCTGGGTACTGCTGCGCGACAACCGGTGCGTCCAACTCCAACCGCAGCGACGGCACCCAACCGAGCCAGCGCAGTACCCCCTGACGGGATACTGACGTAGCCGGCGGAAGGCCAGCCTGGAAGGAGTTGACCAACCCGTCGGCTCCACGCCTGAACTCTTCGGCGTGGTCGTCCCAGTCCGGCCCGTGAAAGTAGAGGTTCACGCCGGGCGCGCGTAGCAGTTCCGCGTCGTGGGGCCGCTGAAGGCATGCCAGGCGATAGGCGAGATTCCGCGCCCAGACCGGAAGATCCCCGGTGAGGTCCGCGGAATCGTCTCGTCGATCATCGCGATGATCGCATCAGCGTCCGCGAAGGTCAGCACCTCGATGAAGTCCGATGGACCTTATTGAGGTGACTGCCCGGTCGCTCCGGATAATCCGGGTCAGCGCAGAGGTCGAGAGCAAGTTCGGTAAGGCTCTTCACGAGAGGATCATCCCTCCACCCACCCTCGGCGGGGCGCTGCCCCCACCCCGGCCCTCCCTCGGACCACAACGGGCATCCTCGCTCGGGTACCACCAGGGCTGCCCGAGAACCCCGGCCAGGTCAAGGCCAAGCCGCCACGCGCTCGCCTCTGGCGAGTCACCTTGTCACCGTACGGGGAGGCTGGACGGTCGGAGGCTGCCCGACGAGGAGGTCCAGTTCCACACCGGACGCTTTTGCTGCCAGCGCGGCGATCGTTGGACGCGCTCAGAACCCGCAACCAACCAGAGACTAGTCTCCGGTGGCCGGACCACCGCCAGTTCTCGCGGGCGGCGTCAGCGCGGCGGCTAGGGCCTCCGCATCGCGACGTGCAGGCAACGGAAAGCGCAGCTTGAGATCCGCCGCTTCACCGTCTGCCGTCAAGACGACAACACGGGTCAACCGACCGCGAACATCGGATGCACGCAGGATGGAACGCGGCACCTCACCGAGCACGTTCCGGGTCGGTCGGCCAGTCACTTGGTTCATTGCGAAGAACAGCAGACGCCTATCAGTCAACAGCACATACTGCTTCACTGCGACGGAGAACGCGGTGAACAGGCCGCCCGACAAGACAGCTGTCGCTACCCCCATGGCGACCTGGTCCGATGTCGAGACAGAGCCGACGATCGCCACGCTGGCCACCTCAACACGCTCGCCCTCCTGCAGGATCGGCGACGCCGTCGCGATGAGCCGCTGTCTCGCCTTCTCGGCACCCACGGTGGCCTCCGTACCCCACCTCTGAGTGGGGGCGTTGTCATGATCAATAACTGGCCGACTCTAGCGAGGCTTACCGATACCGGTCAACCCATGATCCGCCGTTGTCCGGCGGGGCCGTTCGGCTCAAGCGGGAGGCCAGGCCGTGGCGTGCCATTAGCGTGGCGGCTGTACAGCCAGCCGTACAGCCAAGACCACCGGCTGACGCCGACGCCATCCGACAACGCCAGACGGGCCGACCAGGGCCGCGGGCACCTGCCCAGCCGGCCGCGATCTTCTTCTAATCCCCAGGCCGCGTCGGGCCTTCGGTGGGCACATATCCGTTCGGAGAGTGGACGAACAGGCGGAAGCCCATCCGTACCCGCTGGTGGCGAGGCAGGCCGAGCACGTCGTAGTCGACCGCGAGGTCATCGAAGTAAAGCCCTGCTCCGGGCGACTGCTGCACGTCCGGGATCGTGATCGTTACGAAGACCGGCAGCTGCATGCCCGCTCCCACCCTGACCGGCTGGAACGGTGCCGCCGTGACCGGGTCGAACACGACGGCAGTGGACTCATCGACGGCATGGTTCGCCGCCAAGCTTGCGACCTTGAACACGTGCTGATCGGCAGGACCGTCATCGACCGCGATGTCGCTGATCGTGACCGGCGACGGACCGGGATTGCGGATGGACGCGCCGAACGTGATCTGGTCTCCGGGATTGAAGGTGAACCGCACCTCGGTCGTCGGCCCTTCCGTGCGGGACTGGGCGTCAGCTCCGTGCCACCACGAGCTGCCGTGATCGAGGCGATGGCCGAGGGTGGCCGTCAGATACCCGGCGCACAGTGCGACAGCGAGCGTGGCGGCCAGGAGCAGCCGACGGCGCATCACAGGGGTCTCCGCGTGAGGACGCGCACCGCCGTCAGCGTCATGACAGCGCACGCTACAACGCGCATCTGCATGGCGCTGCCCGTGCCATCCACGTGCCAGTAGCCAGTGCGCCGGGCGGTCATCGGGGGGCGCGAACGGCCTCGCGTTCATGCACTGATCTGGCCCACCACGTGCTTCGCGGCCGTGATCTTCGTCCGTTCAGAATGACGGTGCGGTGAACCACTCAGAGGGCCGTCCTGGCCAGTTCAGAGGGCACATCCAGCCGACGGATGTGCCCTTCGTCGTAGCTGGGTGACTGACTGAGTGACCACGCCTCAGCGTCGAAGGGCCGGTCCATGGCGACGGCGCCGCTCAGGAGCACCGGGCCGATGCTGCTAGGGTCCACACATGTCAGGGCTGGGGCGCCGACACCATCGAGAGCTGCTGGTCTCCGACCTTGATGGAACGCTACTTCGACCGGACGCGACCCTGAGTGCGTTCACGGTCAGCGTCATCAACGAGTACATCGCCGGTGGTGGACTGTTCACCTACGCGACCGCCCGTTCCTACACCAGTGCCGCGCGCGTGACCGCGCCGTTGCGGCTGCGGCTTCCGGTCATGACGTACGGCGGTGTGGTCGTCGTGGACCCGGTGACGGGACGGGCACGTCAGGCGCAGTTCCTGCCGGCCGCGTTGGTCGAGGAGGTGTTTCGTCTTACCGACGGGTCACGGCTCGTGCAACCGATTGCGTACGTCATCCGGGACGGCAGGGACCGCGCCTGCTGGATGGCCGACCGGATCACACCAGGAGTGGCGAACTTCCTGCGTGCCCGACCCGGTGACCCCCGGCTGCTCCCCCTCTCCACCCGGGACGACATCGATGCCGCCTCGGTGTTCTATGTCTCCCTGATCGGCGACCGGCAGTCGTTGCAGGAGCTTTACGAGAAACTCTCTGACACGCCGAACGGCTGCCATCTCGTCCTCGCCGAGGACATCTACTCAGCCGGGCAATGGTGGCTGGAGCTGACCTCCGGCACCAAGGCCGCCGCGGTTGCGGCGTTGACGGCCGAAGTAGCCGCAGAGAGGGTGACGTGCTTCGGCGACCAGCTCAACGACCTGCCGATGTTCGCGGTCGCCGATACCGCGCTCGCGGTCGCGAACGCTGCACCCGAGGTCCGGGCGGCCGCCACACAGGTGATCGGCGCCAACACCGACGACGGCGTGGCCCGCTGGATCGCCGCGACCTTGACATCAGCCCCTGCGCTGCAATCCCAGGGCTGATCCGGATACCGGGTCGGCCCTTTCGCCGTTCGTGGGAACCCGGCGAGGGGTCGCCGGGCGTACGCCCGGCAACCCCTCCGTGCGTCGGGAACGCCGCAGGCCACGGTGGCGTGTCGCCGCCGGCGGCGACAGGCAAGCCGCGTCAGGTGGAAGGCTGGTGACCGTCTCAGCTCGGAGTCGGGACGCGCCGGGCCCGGTCCCCGGTCCAGGCCGCTTCGAGGATCGCGGTCAGGCTGGCCGTGTCGGTTGGGCCCGGATGGTTCTGGATCAGGCGGGTGACGCCACTGGCCATCTCCGCGAAGCGCGGGAGGTCGGCGCGGGCCACGCCGATGTCCGCCAGGGTGCGGGGGATGCCGATGTCGGCGAGGAGCTCGTCGAGCCAGGTGAGGAAGGCGTCCGCGGCCTCGGCCTCCGAGGCGTCGGCCACGTCGAGCCCGCACACCTTGGCGAGGGTGGCCAACCGGTCGCCGATGGCGTCCCTGGCCGCGTCCAGCGCGTACGGCAGGAGCAGCCCGACGCCCAGGCCGTGCGGCGTGTGCGTGGCTGCGCCGATGGGGTACTGGAGAGCGTGCGGGGCCGCGTTGCCCGCGTGGGAGAAGGCGAGCCCGGCGAGCATGGACCCGTAGGACATGTCCGCGCGCGCGTCCGTGTCACCCCCGTCCTTGACGGCACGTCGCAGGCTGCGGGCGATCCGCTCCGCGGCCAGGAGCGCGTAGTGGTCGGTGATGGGGTTGCGGCCGAGGAAGACCTGCTCCACCGGATCGCGCGGTCCGTGGGGCCGGGGTCGCGCGGTGTAGCTCTCCACCGCGTGGCAGAACGCGTCGATGCCGGAGTGGGCGGTGACGGTCGCCGGGCAGGTGTAGGTGAGTTCGGGGTCGACGATGGCGAAGTCGGGCACGATGTGGACGCTGGAGACGCCGACCTTCAGTTCCCGGTCCGGGTCGGTCAGCACCGAGACGGGTGTGAGCTCGGAGCCGGTGCCTGACGTCGTCGGGACCGCGACGAGGGGGAGTGTCGGCCCCGGCACCCTCGACTCGCCGTAGAAGTCGCGTGGCGTCCCACCGTGGCGCCGGATGACGCCGACGATTTTGGCGAGGTCGATGACCGTGCCACCCCCGATGGCGAGGATCACGTCGGCGTCCACCTCGGCGGCGACCGAGACGGCCAGGGCGACATCGGTGAGTGGCACGTCCGAGGTCGCGTCGGAGAACACCGCGACGGCCTCGACCTTCTCCCGCACGGCGGCCACGATCTCGGCCACGCCCGGCTGCGCCACAAGAACCTGGTCGGTCACGATGAGCACTCGGGAGCCACTCTCGGCCACCACTCGTGGGATGTTCTGTGCGACCCCTTCGCCCACTATCAGCTGGCGTGGCCCGCGGACGGTCTCAAGCATGTCAGTGCCTCCCCGGAACGTCGGCGGCGATGTGCTGGGCGCACGTCCAGGTCACCTGCGGGACCGGGACGGCGTCGGCGAGGTCGGCCGCCCGGGGGACGCGCGCGTCCCCCGGGGGCAGGCCGGTCAGGTCAGGTGTGCGGAGGGCGCGTTGATCCCCGGTGGGCGCCCGCAGCGGCAGGCCGGTCACGGTAGGTCGATCGCCGCGTAGGTGAGGTCGAGGTATTCGAGGATGCCCTCGTGTGACCCCTCCTTGCCGATGCCGGACTGCTTCACGCCGCCGAACGGAGCTGACGGGTCCGAGATCAGGCCACGGTTGATGCCGATCATCCCCGTCTCCAGCCCCTCGGTGAACCGGAGGGCCCGCTGGAGGTCACGGGTGAAGATGTATCCGACCAGGCCGTGCTCGGTGTCGTTGGCTTTCGCCAGCACCTCGTCGTCGGACGTGAACGAGATGATCGGCGCCACCGGGCCGAAGATCTCCGTCTTCAGCATCCGCGCGTCGTCGGGCACGTCGACGAGGACGGTGGGCGGGTAGAAGTGGCCGGGCCCGTCCGGGCGCTTACCGCCCACCAGCAGCCGGGCACCGCGATCGACCGCGTCGGCGACGAGCTCGTCGATCGTGGTGACCGAGTCCTCGTTGATCAGCGCCCCGACGTCCACGCCGTCGTCGAGACCGTGGCCCACCGAGAGCGCGCCCATCCGCTCGACGAAGCGCGCCGTGAACTCCTCGCGCACCGGCTCCTCGACGTAGATCCGGTTGGCCGCGATGCAGGACTCCCCGATGTTGCGCATCTTGGCCACCATGGCGCCGTTGACGGCGACGTCCAGGTCGGCGTCGGCACACACGATCAGAGCCGCGTTCCCGCCCAGCTCCATCGAGGTACGCAGCACGTTGTCCGCGGCCTGCCGGAGCAGCACGCGCCCGACCTCGGTCGAGCCGGTGAACGACAGCTTGCGGGTGCGGCCGTCGGCCAGCAGCGCCGAGACCACCCTGCCGGCACGCTTGGTGGTCACCACGTTGACGACACCCGGGGGTACGCCGACCTCCTCCATGATGCTGGCCAGCAACAGCATGGTGAGTGGCGTCTGGGCGGCCGGCTTGGTGATCGTCGTGCAGCCCGCGGCCAGCGCGGGTGCGATCTTGCGAGCGCCCATGGCCAACGGGAAGTTCCAGGGCGTCACGAAGACGCACGGGCCGACCGGCTTCGGCACGGTGAGGATGCGGTATCCACCGGCGGGAGCGACGCTGAAGCGCCCCTCGACGCGTACCGCCTCCTCGGCGAACCAACGGAAGAACTCGGCGCCGTAGGTCACCTCCGCCCGAGCCTCGGCGAGCGGCTTGCCCATCTCGAGCGTTATCAGCCGGGCGACCTCCTCGGATCGCTCGGTCAGCGCCCGGTACGTCGCGGTCAACAACTCTGACCGTTTCCGCGGCGGGGTCGCCGCCCACTCCGCCATCGCCTTGTCCGCCGCGTCCAGGGCGGCGAGCCCGTCGACGATGTCGGCGTCCGCCACCTCGGCGATGGTCATGCCGGTGGCCGGGTCCTCGACGGCGAACGTGGCTCCGCTCGCGGCGTCGCGCCAGGCGTCGCCGATCCGGAGCCGCCGGTGCTCGGGGGCCAGGACGGTCATCGGATCACTCATTGCGTCGCCTCCTGTGATCTTCCGTGGTGATGCCCGGCGTGCCTCAGCGACCGTGCTGGGCGCGTAGCCGGACGGGTCACCCGCCCTCGTCGGGGGGCGAGGTCGCCGAGTGGGTCGACGGTGGCAGTGGTCCGGTCTGCCGGCGCGGTCACCGCCCGGCCTCGGACAGCGACAACCCGGTGTCCGCGTCGAACAGGTGCGCGCGGTCCAGGTCGACGGTGACCGACAGCCGCTCGCCCGGCGTACCGGTGATGGTGGGTCGTGCCTTGACCTTGAGCAGCTCCGTCCCCACGCGGACGTCGACCACCGTTCGGTCACCGAGCGGCTCGAGCCCGTAGAGCTCACCCGACAACGAGGCGCTCCCACGCTGCTCGACGGACAGGTCCTCCGCGCGTACGCCCAGCAGCAGCGGACGACCGTCCTCAGCCGTGGTCCAGCGGGGTCGAGGTAGCGTCCAGCCGTCCGTACCGACCAGACGATCCCCCTCGACCCGGCAGGCGAGCAGGCTGATCGGCGGGCTCCCCACGAACCCGGCGACCCACTGGTTGGCGGGCCGCTCGTACACCTCGGTGGGCGTTCCGACCTGTTGCACCTTCCCCTCCTTGAGGACCGCGACCTGGTCGGCCATGGACAGGGCCTCGACCTGGTCGTTGGTCACGTAGACGAAGGTCGCGCCGAGGCTCCGGTGGATGCGGGTGAGCTCGGTACGCATCTCGACGCGGAGCTTGAGGTCGAGGTTCGTCAGCGGCTCGTCCATGAGGAACGCGCGCGGGCGGCGGACCAGCGCCCGGGCCAGGGCGACGCGCTGCATCTCACCGCCTGACAACTGCGCGGGACGACGCTGCAGCAGACGTTCGATGTGCAGCAGGCTCGACATCCGCTCGACGGCGGCGGCGATCTCGCTCGACGAACAGCGACGGGCCCGCAGCGGCGAGGCGATGTTCTCGTACGCCGTGTGTCGCGGGTAGAGGGCGTAGTTCTGGAACACCATGGCCAGGTCGCGTGCGGCCGGGGCGTCACCGGTGGCGTCCCGGCCGTCCAGGTGCACCGACCCGGCGTCGAGTTTCTCCAGGCCGGCGATCGCCCGCAGGGTCGTCGTCTTACCCGCCCCGGAGGGTCCGAGCACGACGAAGAACGAACCGTCCGGCACGTCCAGCGTCACCCCGTCCAGGGCCTGGACCTTGCCGAAGGACTTGCGCAGCCCGTGCGCTGCCACCGTTCCCATCAGGCCACCAGCTCTTCCGTGCTCACGTCGTAGACCGCCGGGGTTCCGCCGGTGTGCCGCAGCCCGACCTTGGCGTCGGCGGCGAAACGAACAGTCGGTGGCATCCGCACCCGTACGTCGCGCTGGCCGCCGTGGTCGACCACGTAGATGATTTCGTCGCCCAGCCACTCCACCGAGACCACCCGGGCGGGGATCGAGCCGTCCGCCCCTGGCGCGGTGACCTCCAGCGCCTCCGGTCGGACGCCGGCGACCAGGGAACGGTCGCGCGGCAGGCCCGGCGGTGGCGTGAGGACCAGTCCGCCCTGACTGTGCAGCCGGCCGTCGGCCACCTCCACGTCGATCAGGTTCATCGGCGGGGAGCCGATGAACGCGGCGCAGAAGAGACTCGCCGGGCGGTCGTAGACCTCCAGCGGCGTACCGATCTGCTCGACGCGGCCCTTGTTGAGGATGGCGATCCGGTGACCGAGCGACATCGCCTCGACCTGGTCGTGGGTGACGTAGACCATCGTCGCCCCCAGCTCGCCCTGCAGGTGCTTGATCTCCGTGCGCATGTCCGTCCGCAGCTCCGCGTCCAGATTGGTGAGAGGCTCGTCCATGAGGAAGGCGCGCGGTCGACGCACCAGGGCGCGAGCCAGCGCGACCCGCTGCTGCTCCCCGCCGGACAGCTGGCGCGGTCGCCGGTCCAGGAGCGGACCGAGCCGCATCAGCCGGGCGGCCTCGTCGACCCGCGCGTGTACCTCCTGCTTGGGCAGCCCCTCGGCGCGCAGGGGGAACGCCAGGTTGTCGCGGGTTCTCAGATGCGGGTAGAGGGCGTAGAACTGGAACACCATGGCGATGTCGCGCTCGGCGGGCGGCAGGTCGTTGACCAGCGTGTCGCCGATGCGGATGTCGCCGCTGGTCTGCCGTTCCAGGCCGGCGATGGCCCGCAGCGTGGTCGTCTTGCCGCAGCCCGAGGGGCCGAGCATCACGAACAGCTCGCCGTGGCCGATGGACAGGTCCACGCGATCGACCGCGACCGTCCCGTCCGGGTAGCGCTTGTGCAGCGCGCTCACCTCGATGCCCGCCATCAGCGTCGCACCGCCCCGAGCGTCACACCGGCGATGAGGTGCTTGCGCACCAGGTAGGCGAAGACGAGCACCGGGAGGGCGAACACCACGGACGCGGCTGCCACGAGACCCCAGTCCGTCGTGGTGCCGCCGATGAGGCCGGCGATGGCGGGCGGAGCCGTCCGGACGCTGTCACTGGAGGTGAGGAAGATGGCGAACACGAACTCGTTCCACGAGAAGATGAGTGCGAAGACCGCCGTCGCGGCGATGCCGGGCACGAGCTGGGGAAGTGTGTATCGCCAGAAGGCCTGCAGACGGGTGTAGCCGTCGAGCATGGCGGCGTCCTCGTACTCCGCGGGCACCTCGTCGACGAACCCCTTCATCATCCAGATCGTGAACGGCACGTTGAACGCGGCGTAGATGAGGATCAGGCCGATCTTGTTGTCGATGAGGCCGACCTGGCGGTACATGAGGAAGATCGGGATCACGACCACCACGGGTGGCATGAAGCGGGTGGACAGGATGAAGAACAGCTGGTCCTTCTTGGCCTTCACCGCGAAGCGTGAGTAGGCCCAAGCCGCCGGGACACCCAGCACGGTCGCCAGCACCGTGGAGACCCCGGCGACCACGACGGAGTTGAGGAACGAGACGGACACGGCCGTGCGACCGTCGCCGGGGGCGACGAACACGTCCCGGTAGTGGTCCAGGGTGACTGTGAAGTCGAAGAACTTGGCCGGGATGGCGTAGACGTCCCGGTTCTCCTTGATGGACGTCTCGATCATCCACAGCACCGGGAAGAGCATCACGGCGGCCAGCGCGGTCAGCAGCGCGACCTCCACCACGGAGCGGCCCCGGGCGCCGAAGCGGCGCGTGGGAGGCGTGTGATCCCGGGCCGGACCGGTGGACACGGCCTCGTCGACGGAGACGGCCATCAGCCCTCCTTCAGCTTGTTCAGGTAGCGCAGATAGAGCTGCGTGAGGACGATGACGACGAGGACCATGAGGATTCCGTACGCCGAGGCGGTTCCGGTGTTGAAGCCCAGGAACGCGACCTTGTAGATGTGGAACGACAACGTCTCGGTGGAGACGCCCGGGCCTCCGTTGGTGAGGATGTAGACGAGGTCGAACAGTCGGAACGCCTCGATGGCCCGGAACATCACGGCGATGAGCAGCAGCGGCCACACCAGCGGCAGCGTGATGGTGCGGAACCGGAACCACTCGGACGCCCGGTCGATCGAGGCGGCCTCGTAGAGGTACTTGGGGACCGCGCTGAGGCCGGCGAGTGCGATGAGCATGATGAACGGCGTCCACTGCCAGGTGTCGACCACGATCAGGGAGAGCAGGGCCGTCCGCTGCCGGGTGAGCCACTCCACCTGCCCGAGGCCGAGCGAGCCGAGCATGCTGTTGACCACGCCGAACTGGGCGTCGAGCATGAATCGCCAGAACAGCCCGACCACGACCGGTGACAGCATCATCGGCACCAGGAACAGGGTGGTCAGCAGTCCCCGCCCGTGCGTGCGCCGGGAGATCAGGTAGGCGATGCCGAACCCGAGCACGGTCTGCAGGGAGACCGCGCCGACCACGTAGATCAACGTGGTCAGGGCCCGCGTGTGGACCTGCGCCGAGGTCAGGATGGCCGTGTAGTTCCCGAACCCGACCCAGTTGGCGGGCCCGCCGCGGGTGGCCGAGTAGTCGGTGAAGGACAGGTACAACGCCCACAGCAGCGGGAACACCGACATGGCGAGCAGCAGCAGCAACGCGGGGGAGATGAAGGCCACGGCGAGCCCACGGTCGCTCAGCCGGCGGGACCGCCCCCGGGCGGGCGGCGTCGCGGACGCCACCTGCCCGGGGTCGTCGGTCGTCAGGGGGACGGGCGCACTCACAGTCCGCCGCCGCCCTTGCGGTTGCTCGAGTCGAGCACGCTCTGCTGCTCCCTGGCGATGTCGTCGAGCGCCTCCTTCGGCTTCTTCGCGCCGTTGAGGGCCGCGTTCACGTTGGTGTTCTCGATGTCGACCAGGCGCGCGTACTCGGGCACGTTCCACATGTCCCGCATCCGCGGAACCGAGTCGGCGTACACCTGGTTGAACGGCCCGGCGTTGAGGAACTCGGGCGACGCCAGGGCGTCCGTACGCGCCGGCACCCCACCGGCCGCGGCCCACTTCTTCTGGATGTCAGCCCGCTCGAACCACTTCATGAAGTTCAGCGCCTCCGCCTGGTTCGCCGCGGAGGAGTAGGCCGAGATGTGCATCCCCATCCCGCCGAGCGGGACGAGGTTCGTCTTCTGGCTCGGCAGGGTGGCGAAACCCAGCTTGTCGAGGATCTGCTCCCGCGTGGTGCCGAGCGTCGACTGCTTCGGATCGAGCAGGCCGCCGCTCGCGGCGATCCAGTTGAACGCGATGCAGGCCTTGCCCTGGGCGACCGCCGCGTTCACCTCGTCGATGAACCAGTTGCCGGAGCCCTTGGCGGTCAGCGGCTTCATCTTGTTGACCAGGACGTCCATCGCCTCCTGGCCCGCGGCGTCGTTGAGGACGCCGTCGATCTTGCGGGTCTTCGGGTCCCAGAGGTTCCCGCCGTAGACGCCGTTGACGGTGTTGTAGGTGACGGCCGCGGCGTCGGAGCCGTTGGCCTGGTGGAAGGCCAACCCGCTGACGCCCGGGTTGTCCGTCTGGCACTTCTCGGCGACTGAGATCATCTCGTCCCAGGTCTGCGGTGGTTTGTCGCCGATCAGGTCCTTGCGGTAGATCATCGTCCAGGTGTCGCCGAGCAGCGGCAGCCCGTACAGGCTGGCGTTCTCGTCGCGCTTGCCGGTCTCCGCCTGGGGGAACTGGCCGTAGGCCGCCAGGAGGTACGGGTTGTAGGCCTGGACGTCGATGTTGTTCTTGATGAAGTCGGTGAGGTCGAGGATGTTGCCGTTGGTCACGGCCTCGCCGATGTGTTGTGAGTCGAGGATCGCGATGTCGAAGTCGGTCTTGCGTGCGGCGAACTGGGTGAACATCGCGTCGTGCCAGTTGGCGTTCGGCACGGTGTTGACCTTGATGGTCGCGTTCGGCCGTTCCTTCTTGTACTCCGCGTTCGCGAAGGCCTCCAGTGCCTGCGCGGGCGGCCAGTCGAACCAGATGAAGCTGAGGGTCAGCGGGTCGTTGGTGAGCTGGGGGATGGTCGCCGGCGCCTTGGGGGCGCTCGCCTTCCCGCCGTCGTCCTGCCCACCGCCGCACGCCGCCGCGGTCGTGGCCACCAGCAGCATGGCCGCCGTCGCCAACCGCGCCTTTCGGCGGGGAACGCGCGATCGTCCTATTTGCTTCGGGTATCGCATCATCTGGCCTGCTTTCTGGATGGGGACTTCTAGGGCCTCGCTATTGCTTCGCCGAGCAGGTGCTGGGTTGTTCGGGCGTGTTGCCGGGCGGTCGCCGGGGGCGACCCGCGGCCCGGCGTCACGAGTAACGCCGCGATGTGCGGGATGGCTGGCGATCGTCACATTTCCTATACGATCCAGTTGGGGCGTCAGCATGTCGCAGTGATGTCACTGATGTCAACAGCTTCACCAAGGCGCAAGGAAGGACCTCACGTCACGATGGACGACGAAGCGATGACCGCGCGGGGCCGCAGGGCCGTGACGGGCGGAACGCCGGCGGGAAGGTCTCGCGGTCGGCTTGCCGACGAGGTGTACGACACGCTGCTCGGACAGCTGATGTCGCTACGGATCGAGCCTGGCTCGCGCGTCACGATCGACGTCCTGGCACGAGAGCTGGGGGTCTCGCAGACGCCGATCCGCGACGCGCTCAACCGCATGGAGGCCGAGGGCCTGGTCGTGCGTGTGCCGCACGCCGGCTACCGCATTCCGCCCCAGATCACCCGTCGCCGATTCGAGGACATGCTCGAGGTCCGCCTACTCCTCGAGCCGGCGGCGGCGCGCAGATCCGCCGAGCGCGCGTCGTCGGAGCAGGTGGCCGGTCTGCGACGAATGCTGGAGGAGATGGCGGAGTTGGAGGGAGGCAGCGGGCCCATGGCCTATGGCGCCTTCGGGCTGCGCGACGCCGCTTTCCATGATCTCGTCGCGCTGAGCGCGGAGAACCAGGTCATCCGTGAGGCGCTCGCTCGCCTGCACAGCCACGTGCACCTCTTCCGGCTGCACCGCGACGCCCAGGTCACCCACCTGGCCATGGCCGAGCACGAGGACATCGTGGCCGCGATCGCCGCGCGTGACCCGGACGCCGCCGCCTACGCGATGCGGCGGCACATCCTGCGCTCCGGCGAGCGTTTCCGGCGCGTGTTCGACGACGCCGAGGATGCGCAGCCCTTGGCGGTAGAGGCTTGACGGTGGAACTGGGCCGAGGAATGCTAACGCCACCGGATCGGATCGGATTGGATCTTCCTCACCCACCACCAGACGCGAGGAGAAGCAGGTGCCCAGAGCGCTGCTCCTGACCGGCGACGCCGCCGAGGAACTCGACACCATGTATCCCTACTACCGCGTGCAGGAGGGCGGCTGGGACGTCGACGTCTCGTCACGGACGACGCGTGACGTGCAGCTGGTCATCCACGAGTTCGACCCCAACTCCGACGCCTATGTGGAGAAGAACGGCCGGAAGCTGCCGGTCGACGTGCCCTGGGCCGAGGTCGACGTCGAGCGCTACGACGCCCTCATCATCCCCGGCGGACGTGCCCCCGAGTGGATCCGGGTCGATGCCGACGTCAGGCGCATCACCGAGCACTTCTTCGCCCGCAACCTCCCCATCGCGCTGGTCTGCCACGGCGCGCAGGTGCCGGCGGTGTACGGGCTGCTGAAGGGTCGAAAGACGGCGTGCTTCCCGCCCATCACGGGTGACATGGAGAACGCGGGCGCGACCGTCATCGACGCCCCGGACGTCGTCGACGGCAACCTCGTCTCCTGCCGGGGGTGGCCCGACATGCCGCAGTTCGGCCGGGTGATGATGGAGGTCTTCTCGAAGTCCGTCAACTCCGCATCGGCGTGACCACACCTGGCCTGCCTCGGTGACGACACTTCGGACGATCACCGTCGACGGTTCCCCCGTCCACGTCCTGGAGGGCGGCGCCGGGCCTGCGGTGCTGATGCTGCACGGCTCCGGACCCGGCACGACCGGGTCCGGAGCCTGGGCGACGACGGCGCAGGCGCTGGGCACGTCCTGGCACCTGGTGGCTCCTGACCAGGCGGGGTTCGGCCGTACGCCTGTCCCGGCGGGCGCCAAGGGCGGGCTGCGGCTGTGGACGGAGCAGGCCGCGGGCCTGATGGAGGCACTCGGCATCGAGCACTACGCGGTCGTGGGTCACTCCATGGGCGGTGCCGTGGCGCTGGCGTTGGCGGCCGCACGCCCCCAGCAGGTCACCCACGTCGTGGCGGTCTCGACGATGGGCGCCCCCGGGGCGTCGCTCTCCGCCGAGCTTGACGCGGTCTGGGCCGCCCCCGCCGGCCCGCTCGGGGCACGAGACATGCTCAGTCGCCTTGTCTTCGACCAGGCGCTCGTGACCGATGCGGCCGTCGACGCCCGGGCGGCCGCGATGCGGGCGGGGGCGGCCGGGTACGCGCCGCTGTTCCCTCCGCCCAGGGCACGATGGTTCGACGACCTCACCCTCTCGACGCAGACGCTGGCCGCGGTCCGCGCGCCCGTGCTGCTCGTGCACGGCGCCGAGGACCGCGTCACTCCGCTCGGGACGGCAGCCCAGCCCCTGCTCGCACACCTGGCCGATGTCCGGCTGCACGTGTTCGGTCGATGCGGGCACGTGCCGGCGATCGAGCACCCGCACGAGTTCCGGCACCTACTGTCGTGCTTCCTGCGCCGGGACCGAGGTCACTAACCGCCGCGGCGGGTCCGGCTCGACCGCACGGCCTCACCGTCGGACGGTCGCCGCGAGCGTGTGCGCCCGGGCGCGGGCCAGCAGCTTGAGGAGATCCCGCTTGCGGGGTTCGGTGTCGAGGATGAAGTCGTCGAACCGCCGATCCCCCGGGTGACCCAGGGCGGATGCGGGGTATCGAGATGTCAAGCCTTCTCTGGCATTGTCGCCATGGAATCAACGGAGCTGAATCGCGAGTCACGCTGGTGCGGCGCGTGTCGCCAGCTGACTAGTGCGGTCTCCACTAACGACCGGGGGATCAATAGTGGTGGCTGTCGAGCGGTGATTCACCATGCGGCCTCCAGGTCGGCGGCCATGCTGATGGTGGAGAGGTCCACGCCCTACCACAGGGCCAGGGCCTGGTGCGGCAGGGCCGGCCGTAGCCAGGCCAGGGTGACCAGCACCCGGTCCCGCAGGGTCAGCGTTTCGGGTATGCCCGGCAACGGGCCGGCGGCGGCGGTCTCGTCCACCCCGGCGGCGATACAGCCGTCCTTCCCGGGCGGCGTGGAACGGATCGGCCAGTTCGGCGACCAGACGGTCCAGATGACTGCGGGGAACGCCGGTGAAGACAGAGTGGGAAAGGCCCTACGGCCTTCTTGATCGACACAATCAGCAGGGCGTGCGGCCCGCAGCTCTGACGATCAAGCCGACACGTCGCGTCGCATCAATACGTGGCTTCTGATCCCCAGGTCGTGAGAGGGGCAGCTCCGCTGGCCTAAACCGTCGCACCGCTACTTCAAGGCGGGCCTGATCAGCAGGTCGGGCCGCTTCTCGCAGAGGTGGATCGGCTGGGGTCATCTGATGGGTTCGCCGCGTGGCGCTGGTAGTGCCGGGACACGCGGGCGCGGTTGCCGCAGGACGGCTTGCACCACGCCTGGCGCGGATGTTCCTTGACGAAGTAACGCACGCAGCGTGGCGCCGGGCAGGCGAGCAGTTGGGCGCGGGCCGGGCTGGCGAGAAACTCGATCGCGGCCCGGGCCAGCCCCGCTGTGAGGCGCAGTCGGGCGTCGGCCGGCGCGCAGCGCCAGGCAACCGTTGGTGTCGACTCGTCCGGCCAGTTCAGCACGGGCCGGACCGGCAGCCGGCCGGCGGCCTGGTTGAGTTGATCGACGGCGTCCGGCACGGAAAGCAGTGTCGAGGAGTCGGCCCAGCTCGGTGGCCCGGGGCGGACCGCATGCGCGAACAGGGTACGCACGGCGCGTCGCAGCGCGACCACGTCGAGGCGGAGTTGCTCATCGGGCGTGCTGGCGTTCGGCCCGGGCTCGGCGGCGTACTCCCGCAGCGGATCGGCGTGCTCCCGGATCCAGGTCGTCAGTCCGGCGACGTCGACGAGGTCGTCGGCGACGCCCCCGTTGCCGTCGTGCCGGATGGTGCTGGCCAAGGCGAGCGCGAGCTGCTGTGACATCGGGCCTCCTCTGGTACGTCCTTGACTTGCCCGGCTTGATCGAGTGTAGCCTCCCTAATGCTTACGGTGGAGATAGCCATTAGGGGGCGTCTTGCTCGTCATCGCACACCTCAGTGACACGCACATCGACAGCCATCCCCGCTCGGCCGAGCGGACCGCCCGGGTGATGGACTACCTGCACGCCCTACCACGACCGGTTGACGCGATCCTGATCAGCGGGGACATCGCCGACCACGGCGAGGTGGCCGAGTACCAGACCGCCGCGAAGCTTTTCGCGTCCCCACTGCCGGTCATGGTCTGCCCCGGCAACCACGATGTCCGCGACGCGTACCGCAAGGGCCTACTCGGCGACGAGAGCGGCGGCAGCGGCCCGATCAACACCCGGTACGACGTCGCCGGCGCTGTCTTCCTGCTCGCGGACTCGTCGATTCCGGGCGAGGACGACGGTCGCCTCGACGCGGAGACTATGGACTGGCTCGCCGATCAACTCGGCTCGGTGCCGGCCGGGACACCGGCCTTCGTCTCCTTCCACCACCCACCGGTCGAACTGCACCACCCCGTCATCGATTCGATGCGGCTGTTTCCCGCCGAGCCGCTGGCCGAACTGCTGGCCGCCCATCCGCAGGTCGTCGCGGTACTCACCGGGCACTTCCACACCGCCGCCGCGAGCACCTTCGCCGGTCGGCCACTGCGGATCGCGCCCGGCGTCGTCTCTACGCTCCGGCTGCCCTGGGAGGGTGACGGGCCGCTGGTCGACGTGCGACAGCCGCCAGGGGTGGCGTTCCACGTGTACGACGACGCGGGGCTGCTGAGCACCCACTATCGGGTGGTGGTCTGAGGATGCAGGGGATCTCCGTACTCGGCTTCCTGGTCGCCCTCGCGCCGATCACCATGACGCCGGGGACCAGCCTGGCCCTGGTCGTATCACGGGTCGCCGCGGGCGGGCGGCGGCAGGGTTGGTGGGTGATCCTGGGTACGGTCACCGGGATCTACGTGCACGCGACTCTCGCAGCCGTCGGCCTCGCCGCGCTGGTGCTGCGCTCGTCACAGGCGTTCTGGATCGTGAAGCTGGTCGGCGCCGGCTATCTGGTCGGGCTCGGTCTGTGGCTGCTCTGGTCGGCGACCCGTCGCCGACACCCGACCGACTCGGCCAAGCTGGACGACCTGGCAACCCGCCGGCCCCGGCAGTTGCCGTGGCGCGGGCACCACCCGTACGCCCAAGGGCTGCTCGGCAATGTGCTCAATCCCAAGGCTGCCGCCGTGTATCTGACCCTTGCCCCGCAGTTCCTCGACTCACACCGCTCGGTGCTGATTCCGATGCTGGTGCTGGCCTCGGCGCACGCGACGCTACACACCTGCTGGCTCGCTGGCTGGACCGTTGTCTCGGGCGCGGCGGCCCGGCTGCTTCGTACCCTCCGGGTGCGCCGGGCGCTCGATCGGCTGACCGGCGCGCTCCTGGTCGGTCTCGGTATCCGCGCCGCAGCAGGTTGACCCAAACGATCGGCGTGCGGAGGAGAGGAAGTTTCGCCGATCACCGCCGCCCTACTCCGGATCGCCGGCCGGCAGTGGCCGACCGAACCGCGTACCGAGATGCTTCGCGATTGGCAGGCCAAGTTGACGGTGATCGCCGACTACAGCAAATACCTAGGCCGCTCGCGCCGTCGCAGGTGGGCGGCGGGGGTCACGTCGGGACTGGCCGGCGCCGGGGAGGTGCCGGCCGGCTCGACGGTGCGTGATCAGCCCGGGCAGCACGGTTGTGGTGGGGGTGGTGGGTCCGCCGCCCGGGGTGCGGGTGGCGATCATGGCCGCCGCGACGAGGTCACGGTGCCCGGTGTACGTGCAGTGTGGGCGGTTCAGGGTGCGCCCACGTGGTTTCGGTATCCGCCGCTGGCAGGCGGGGCAGGTGGATGAGGTGCAGCCGCAGGTCGTGCCGCCGCCCGGCCGGGATGCGGCGGTGACAGCAGCGCCACCGCCGTGACGAGCGACCGGACGGCGCGCGACCGGCTCCCGGACCTGTCTTGACCGGTCACGTTGCCGGTGCGGAGTCACGCCTGGTGGCCTCTGGCCTTGCGCCGTCTCCCGGCTGCCGCCGCGTGTGCCAGGCCACCCCGAGGGCGTTCAGCCCCACGCCCCAGATGAGGAGTACGGCGAGCCACTGGGCCCACTTCGCCACGTTCATCTCACCGGAGAGCAGGTTCCGGACCGTGGCGTACGGGGTGAAGGCCTGCGCGGGAGAGAGGGCGTCGACCGCGCCCAGCAGAGCCCAGAGGCCCAGCGGCAGCACGATGGTGGCGAGGCACGCGACGAGAGTGGAGCGCAGGAGCAGGCCCAGTCCGGTGCCGACCAGTTGGGCGACGATCTGCACGAGCACGCCGCCGACCGCGATGGTGGCGGCGTGCTGCCACGGGGTCGTCGCGGTGCCGGACGGAGCGAGCGCGATCGCGGCGCCGCTGACCAGGATCCCGAAGACTCCGACTGCGGCGGCCAGGAGCACCGCCGCCAAGAGGGTGGGGCCGGGCCGTGCCGGCCGGGGTGATCGACGCAGGTCGTGCGCCAGCAGGACGCCGAGGAACGGCACCGTCACCGACATCAGGCTCTGCACCAGGTCCGAGACGGTGGAGAAGGTGATGTCCTCGGGCGGCGCCGCGGTCGTCGCCACGGCGGCCAGCAGGCCCAGCAGCAGCGTGGTCGCCACCAGCCACCGCCGGGGTCGCGTCGCCACGGCACGCCGGAGCGCATCGGCGGTGGCCGCACCGAAAGGGACCGGGGCCCCGCCGGCGTCCAGAGTGTGCTGTCTCATCTCCCTGCCTCCTCTCCTGCCCTCCCTCAGGGTCCCTCATCGGATCGACCAGCGCTGACCGCCGCGCTCATCGGGCTGGGGCGCGGGCCGCGCGAGGACGAGATCACGATGCTGGCCGGCAGGATCATCGACCCCGTCGACGGGGATCGGTGGCGGTTGCGGTGGCGGTCAGGACGTCGCGGCGTCGTGGGCCGCCATGGTGTCCTGCCGGCCGGCCTCCTCGCGCAGGACGGCGCAGTTCAGCCAGCTGTCCGGGATGGCGAAGGCGTCGACGAGCGTACGCAGGTGCGGCCGCAACTCCTTGAGCAGGCCGTTCACCACGGCGGTGATCGCCTTCGACCGTGCCGGCGTGAACCGCCCGTGCTCCAGGAACCACCCCGTGTCGGCCTCGATGACGCTGAGCGCGTACAGGTCGCAGACGCGCGAGAGCAGCGCGCGGGCCGCCGGGTCCGCCGTGTTCTCGATGCCGGCGACGAACGCCTCCAGGGTGATCCGGTCGATGTGCGCGGCGGCGACCCTCAGGACGTGGTCCTGGACGTCGTTGAAGATGTCGAAGGGCTGGTCCTTCTTGGCGGACGCGCCGTTGCGCAGGCGCCGCACCGCGCCGTCGAGCAGGTGCTTCTCGCGGTCCTCGAAGATCTTGAGCTGCCACCCGCGGTCGGTGACGGCGACCTCCTCGTCCCGGCCGGGCACGGAGGCGACGAGCCGCTCGATGAGCGAGCGCGCGGCGGTGCGTTCGAGCACCATGGCGCGGACCTGCTCGGCGACGAAGGAGGCGCGCCCCCAGCCGTCCAGCGAGCCGAACTCGTCGCGGTAGCCGGTGAGCAGCCCTTTGGCGACGAGTTGCAGCAGCACCGTGTTGTCACCCTCGAAGGTGGTGAAGACGTCGGTGTCGGCCTTCAGGCCGGGCAGCCGGTTCTCGGCCAGGTAGCCGGCCCCGCCGCACGCCTCACGGCACATCTGGATGGTGCGGGTGGCGTGCCAGGTCTGCGCCGCCTTGAGGCCGGCGGCGCGGGACTCCAGCTCCCGCTGCCGCTGCTCGTCGAGGGGCCCGTCGCCGCGGTGCACCTCGTCGAGCGCGGCGACCAGCTCGGCCTGGGCGAAGTGCAGGGCGTACGTGGTGGCCAGGGCGGGCAGCAGCTTGCGCTGGTGGGCCAGGTAGTCGTTGAGCGGCACCTCCCGGTCGGCGTCGGGCGTGCCGAACTGGCGGCGGATGTCGCCGTAGCGGACCGCGATGGTCAGCGCGGACTTGGTGGCCGCGGACGCGGCGCCGCCGACGCTGACCCGACCGCGGACCAGGGTGCCGAGCATGGTGAAGAAGCGTCGGGTGTCGCTCTCGATCGGGCTGGAGTAGGTGCCGTCCTCCGCGACCTGGCCGTACCGGTCCAGCAGCATGTCCCGGGGCACCCGCACGTGGTCGAAGCTGAGCCGCCCGTTGTCCACGCCGAGCAGGCCACCCTTGGGGCCGGCGTCGCCGATGGTCACGCCGGGCATCGGGTTGCCCTGCGCGTCGCGGATCGGGACCAGCCACGCGTGCACGCCGTGGCCGCGTCCCTCGGTGATCAGCTGGGCGAAGACCACCGCCATCCGTCCGTCCCGCGCCGCGTTGCCGATGTAGTCCTTGCGGGCCGCCTCGTGCGGGGTGTGCAGGTCGAAGGCCCGAGTCCGTGGGTCGTACGTGCAGGTGGTGCGCAGCTGCTGGACGTCGGAGCCGTGACCGGTCTCGGTCATGGCGAAGCATCCGAGAAGCGCTCCCGACGCGATGTCGCGCAGGTGGGCGTCGTGGTGCCGCCGCGTGCCGAGGGCAAGCACGGCGCCGCCGAACAGGCCCCACTGCACGCCGGCCTTGACCATGAGCGACAGGTCGACCTGCGCCAGCATCTCGCTGGCCACGATCGAGCCGCCGACGTCGGACCGGCCGCCGTATTCGGGGGGATAGGCCGACGGCATCCCGAACTCGGTCGGCAGTTGGGTGAGCAGCCGGGTGACCCGTTCGCGGGCCTCGTCGCCGCTCTCGCCGTACACCGGGAGGAAGCGGGCGTCGAGCTTCGCCCGGTGCCCGTCGCGGACCCGTGCCCACGGTCCGTCGAGCACGTCCTGAAGGCGGGCCGGGTCGACGGGGCCGGGCACGTTACTCATGGCTACCTCGGGTGACAGCGTCATGGGTACAGCTCGTACCCAGTCAAGGTATCGAGCCGCTAGGGCGGTGCGCCGGGAATTCGCCTCATGAATCGGTGTAGGAGAGGGATGCGCGCGAAGATCATTCGCGTGTGCGCGGGAGGTGCGTCGAACACAGACGTGGCAACGGCTTTGAGTGTCATTTGTCCACGGTGGGCAGATGGCGGCGGCGGTTCCTGACCGAGCGCCTCGATGGGCTGATCGACGAGCAGCGCCCGGGCCGGCCCCCATCGATCAGCCTGGACCAGGTCGAACAGGTGGTGATCGCCACCCTGGAGCAGACGCCCCGCAACGCCACCCACTGGTCCCGTAAGTCGATGGCCGAGCGGTCAGGGCTGTCGAAGTCAACAATCGGCCGGATCTGGCGGGACTTCGGGCTCGAACCGCACCGGGCGGACACGTTCAAGCGGTCCACCGACCCGCAGCTCATCGAGAAGGTCGTCGACGTCGTCGGCCTCTGGCACAGCCCGCCCGAACGGGCCGTCGTGCTGTGCGTGGACGAGAAATCCCAGATCCAGGCCCTGGACCGCGCACAACCCGTGCTGCCGATGATGCCCGGCATGCCCGAACGGCGCACCCACGACTACGCCCGCAACGACATCACCAGCCTGTTCGCCGCGTTCAACAACGCCGACGGCTACGCATCCGCTGGGAACGCCGCGACGACATCCACGAAGCCTTCCTCAGCCTGGCCACAACGCGACCTCCGATGCCTGGTCCGGCCGCCGCGAAACTACATGTCTCTCGCCCCGATCGACCCGCTCCTCGAAGTTGGCTCGACGTCCGACCTCCCGGTGAAGATGCCGCCGGCGGCAAGATCGACCCGAGCGCGAGCACCCTCGGGATCGTCTCCAAAGCGGTCGATGCCCCAGGACACAGTCGTGATCAGCTCGAACAGTTGCGGTGCCGTGACGCTATGTGTCACCACGCCCTCCTCGCGCGCTCGCGTCAGGAGTTGTTCAGTACGGCTGATGAGCGGCCCGCAGACGATCTGCATGGGCGACGCGTGGTCGTGGATGGCGGCTGCGATCGAGCTGGGCAGGTCGTTCCAGATGCGAAGCCGCCACGCCAATTGGTACAGCCACTCGCGAAGTGCTTCCGCGGGGGGCAGGCGGCGTTCAACCTCGATCGACTGTTCCAGAACCTCCTGCACGCTGCTGACCATGACGGATGCGAGAAGGTCGTCGCGCGTGGGGAAGTTGCGGTACAACGTGGCATTACCGACCCCTGCGACGGTGGCTATCGCATCCGTGGGGGCGCGGATGCCCTCGCGTTCGAAGACGGAACGCGCGGCCGCCAGGATCGCTTCTCGGTTGCGCTGGGCATCAGCGCGGAGCGCCCGCTTCGCCGCCATCTCGTCGACCTCCCGGTGCCACTTGCATATCTGGGGACTCTCCCCACATACCGATGTGGGGAGAGTCCCCAGTTTCACGAGGAATTCTATCTTGGGAGTCAAGATGACTGCTCGACAGGCAGCTCGGGCAACAGGCGGTGCGACCGGAAGCCGTGACACGACGACCGCCGCCGCCGCCAACTATCAGCTCCTGATCGACTACTACGCGGCCTACGGTGATGGCGGTGCGGAGGGGCTGGCGCGAATGGCCAGCTTCTACGCCGAGAACAAGCCGAGCTACACCGCCGGCAACTCGGAGCTCTCGGGCGAGACGAACAGCCCGGAGGAGTCGCTGAAGGTCATGCGACGCCTGCAGGAGCTCAGCGGCGGCAACATCACCTTCGCCGCACCGCCCACCATCCTCCTCGCCGGCGATGCCGTCGTCGCGCTCGTGGTCAACGAGCGGCACGCTCGCCCAGGCCGGCCGGAGCTGGTCGTGCCACGGCTCTACGTCTACGAGATCTCCGACGGAAAGATCAGCCGGTCATTTGGCTGGCAGCTCGAGTCCGAAGCCTTCGACCAGTACTACCCGCGGGCATGAAGGAGCCTGGCCCGCGTGGAGGACTCTCCCGCGGGCCGGGTCCCCCCGACTATGCCCCGACGCCGCTCGGCCGCTCGCTGAGCGATCCATGGACGGGCTCGTGTACTGGGACCGTGGCCACCAGAGCGACATCCTCCGCAACCGCAACGAGTTCGACCAGGCACCCGCCGAGAACACCGCCACCCTCCGGCTCCACCCGCTCGCCCCGAGGCCGGTGCGGGCGCCGCTCCTCGTGTCTCGGAACAGGCTAAATCGACGAGCGGGCCTCGTCGAGTACTCCGTCGTACCGCCACGTGACTAACCCGCCGTCACCGCGGCCGAACAGCCTGGTGGTGCGGAGGCCGCGGCCCGCGCCATCGAGGAGTACGGACCCGACGCCGGCCTGACCGTGGTGGCCGACCGGGCCGGGCTGCCCGGGCCGCATCTACCGCCACTTCACCGGCAAGGACGACCTCGACC
Source organism: Micromonospora sp. NPDC049366 (assembly GCF_044466625.1). Lineage (NCBI taxonomy): Bacteria > Bacillati > Actinomycetota > Actinomycetes > Micromonosporales > Micromonosporaceae > Micromonospora > Micromonospora sp. NPDC049366. The sequence continues at coordinate 228,358 of NZ_JBITMV010000007.1, read as the reverse complement.
AGGCGGTCGCCGGGCACGTCGTACGCCTGCTGAGCGCGTGGATCCGCCCGCCGGCGCCGGCGCCGAACACGCCGTACGCGGTGGTGCACGGCATGATCGGCCGGGTGCTGAGCGGGGCGGCGGCCCACCCGAACCTCTACCGCTTCCGGGCCCGGCAGGGCGCCGCGCAGGTGGTCCCCGAGCTGACCGGGGCCGCCGTCGTCGGGCTGCGGGCCGCCGGCTACCGGGCGGACCTGCCCGCGTACCTGGTCGCTGTCGTCGTCGGAATGGTCGACGCCGGCGTCATCTGGTGGTTCGACCACCAGGAGGAGGTCAGCCTGAGTCAACTGAACGACTGGCTCGCTACCCAGGTCTGGCGGGTGCTCGCCGACGCGGTCGAGTGACCGGCCGATAGCCACGGGTCCCCGCTCCGGCGCCGGCCGGGCGTACGGCGCCCGGGCGCCGGGGCCGCCAGCCGGTCGGATTCAGGCCGGATGACATGAGGGCAGGTCATCTCTATGCTGCTAGGTGGAGTGAAGCTCGTCGCTCTGTCGTCGACCGATCCGTCCGCGTGCACCGGCATTGAGGGGGAATCGCCGTGGCCCATGCCGCACCCGTCGAGGCCCAGCAGACGTCCACCGATCTCACCGCGCTCCTGCGTACCCCACTGCGCCAGCTCACCGCCGAGCAGGTTCGTCCGTTCGTCCGGCGGATCGTCGAGGATCGCAACCGCTCCGAGGCGGTCGATGTGGCGGCGTTCCAATCGTCGATCTGATGCGTGGTGTCCACCACGCCCGGCGCATCTGAGGTCCGGCCGCGACCACTGAGTCAGTACGTCCTCAAGGTGCACAGCCGGTGTGACCTGGCGTGCGACCACTGCTACGTCTACGAGCACGCGGACCAGAGCTGGCGTGGCCGGCCGCGCGAGATCGCCCCGGACACCGTGGCGGCCGCCGCCGACCGGATCGCCGAGCACGCGCGACACCACGGGCTGCGCCGGGTCCACCTGGTGTTGCACGGCGGTGAGCCGTTGCTGCTGGGGGTGGCCGGACTGGCGATGGTGCTGACCCGCCTGCGCGCGGTCATCGAGCCGGTCGCCGAACTGGACCTGCGGATGCAGTCCAACGGGGTGCTGCTCACCCCGCAGCTGTGCGACCTGCTCGTGGAGCACGGCGTGCAGATCGGGATCTCACTGGACGGCGACGCCGCCGCGAACGATCGGCACCGACGCTTCGCCGGCGGGGCGAGCAGCCACGCCCAGGTACGGCGGGCGCTGGCCCTGCTCCGCCGTCCCGAGTACCGCCACAGCTACGCGGGCATTCTCTGCACGGTCGACGTGCGCAACGACCCGATTCGGGTCTACCAGGCCCTACTGGCCGAGGCGCCGCCCCGGATCGACTTCCTGCTTCCACACGCCACCTGGAACGATCCACCCCCGCGGCCCGACGGCGCGGCCACGCCGTACGCCGACTGGCTGCTGCGCGTCTACCGGGAGTGGATCCGCGGCGGCACACCGGTCGACATCCGGCTGTTCGACTCGCTGTTGGCCGCCGCGGCGGGCGGACGCAGCGGCACCGAGTCCGTCGGCCTGGACCCGGCGGACCTCGCGGTGATCGAGACGGACGGCGCCTGGGAGTTGGCCGACTCGATGAAGACCGCGTTCGACGGCGCGGCCGGCACCGGGTTGGACGTCTTCCGACACTCGGCCGACGCCGTGGCCGCCCATCCGGAGTTCGCCGGTAGCCAGCGGGGCCTGAACCAGCTCTGCCGGACCTGCCGGGACTGCCCCGTCGTCGGCCAGTGCGGTGGCGGGCTCCGGGCGCACCGCTACTCCGACGCCGGCGGGTTCGACAACCCGTCGGTCTACTGCGCCGACCTGAAGGAGCTGATCACCTCGATCAACCATGAATCCTCGACCGCCGCCGCGCGTACCGGCGGAGGGCCCGACCCGGGTGGGCCCGGCGGGGACCTGCTGCTCGACGGCCTGCCGGCCGACGACCTGCTCGACGATCTCGGCACCGGCCACGGCTCGGCGGCCGGCCTGCGGCGGCTCGCCGCCACCCAGGTCGCCTACGTCCGGGGGTTGCTGGTCCAGATCGCCGACCGGGTCGCCGGCACCCCGACAGCCGCGGCCTGGGACCTGATGGTCCGGCTCGACGAGGAGGCGGCCGACGCGGTGTCGGCCACCTTCGCCCACCCCTACGTGCGGCGGTGGGCGCGGCACTGCCTCGCCCCGCCCGCCGGCGAGCCACCCGACTGGGCGCACCTCGGCGCGCTGGCCGCGGCCGCGGCGATGCGCGCCGGCGCCGACGCCGACATCGAGGTGCCGCTGCGGTCCGGTCTGCTCCACCTCCCCGGTCTCGGCGCGCTCGCGCTCGACGAGCCGGGGGCGCGGGGCGCGAGGCTGTCGATCGCGGGCGGCGGTCTCACCGCCCGCACCGGCCGATCCACGGTCACCGTGCCGGCGGCGAGCACCGGGCCGCCGCCGACGGCCTGGCTGCCGGTGCGGCGCGTCGATCTGGGCGGCTGGGACGTGCTCGTCGAGGATCTCGACCCGTACCGGGACTGTTACCAGTGGCCGGTGACGGGCCGTCTCGACCCGGCCCAGCTGGCGTTCTGGCAGCGGTCGCTGGCCGCGGCGTGGGCACGGATCCAGCGCCTCGCGCCCGGTCAGGTCCCGGGTCTTCGGGTCGGGCTGCGGGCCGTCGCACCGTTGCGGCTCCCGCCCGCCGGCGGGCTGCGCAGCGCCGCCTCCCGGGACGCCTTCGGGGCGCTCGGTACGGTGCCCGCCGACCCCGACCCGCTCGCGGAGCTGCTGGTGCACGAGTTCCAACACGTGAAGCTCGGCGGCCTGCTGGATGTGAGCGTCCTGTACGACCCGGCGTACCGGCGGCGGCTCGTCGTGCCGTGGCGGGAGGAGCCGCGACCGCTGGAGGGTGCGCTCCAGGGCACCTACGCGCATCTGGCCGTCGCCGACCTCTGGCGAGCCCGGCCCGGCACCGAGGCCGCGCGGCACTACCGCCGGTATCGCGGGTGGACGCTGCGGACGCTCGACGAGCTGGCCGCGACCGGGGCGCTCACCGGGCACGGGGACCGGTTCGTCCGGCGCATGCGCGAGACCGTGGAATCGTGGCCCGATGACGCGCACTGATCCGCTGGCCCGGGTCGGTCACGCCGATCCCCGGGACGTCGACCGGCTCGCCCGCGACCTGGCCGCTCTGCGCGTACGGGCCGGTCAGGACCTGTTGGTGCACTGCTCGATGCGGCGGATCGGCCCAGTGGCGGGCGGCCCGGCGACGCTGCTGGCGGCGCTGCGCCGGGTGGCCGGCCCGGACGCGACGGTTGTCGTGCCGGCGCAGACGGTCGGCACCTCGCCGACGGGTCCGGTGTTCCGCGCCGCCACCGAAGGGATGGACGCGGCGGGCCGGGCCGCGTACGAGGCGCGACTGGCCGGGTTCGATCCGATGACCACACCATCGGAGGGGATGGGCGTCTTCGCCGAACACGTCCGACGGCAGCCCGGTGCGGCGCGCAGCAACCATCCGATCACGTCCTTCGCCGCGCTGGGCCGGCGCGCGGCCGAGCTCACCGAGGTGCACGACCTCGACTGCCACCTCGGGGAGCGGTCCCCACTCGGTCGCCTCTACGCCGGGGGCGCCGCCGTCCTGCTGCTCGGGGTGGGCTACGACCGGTGCACCGCGCTGCACCTGGCGGAGTACCGGCCCGGGGCGCGCCGGCCGCCCGGCCCGCCGCCGGAGCGGGCGTACCGCTGTTACGTGCTGGTGGACGGCAGCCGGGAGCGGCGGGACTTCCGCGCACCGACACTCGACGCGACGGATTTTCCCGAGCTCGGGGCGGCGATCGAGGCTCACCTGCCGGTCGCCCACGGCCTCGTGGGGGCCGCGCCGTCGAGGCTTCTTGATCTTCGCGCCGCGGTTGATTTCGCGACAACCTGGATGGCCGGGCATCGCCGACCGTAAAGCGGTATAGACCCGCCGGTGCCGGTGTGCTTACCTTGGGCGACGGGAGCGGGTGAACCCCGCGGTCGAGGGCGGGAGAACGGCAGTTGGACGACGGCAGGGTGGTGGACGATCCGTTCGCTCCACTGTTCTTCGTCAGCTATGCCGTGATCAAGCCGCCGACGCGGGCGACGGGTGGCCGGCGGGAGGCCAACACGAATGCCCTACGCCTCTTCACCGAGCTGTCGATCCACGTGAACGCCCTGGTGAGCCGACCGGCGGGTGCCGACCCGGGTTTCATCAACCGGAACATGCGCGGCGGCGAGCGGTGGACCCCGGAGCTGCTGGAGGCCGTCGGCACCTGTCAGGTCTTCGTCGCGTTGCTGTCTCCGGCCTACCTGGACAGTGAGTGGTGCGCGATGGAGTGGAACCTGTTCGCCAGCCGCGCCATCGTGCGCCGCGACGGCCGGCCCACCCACGAGTCCTGCATCCTGCCGGTGAGTTGGGCGCCCGCGGACTCCTGCGAGCCGCCCGACCGCCTCCAATGGTTCGCTCCCGACGGCGCTCCCGACGAGAACGTGGTCCCGAGCTACCACCAGGAGGGCCTGTACGGGCTCCTCTCCATGAAGGACGACGCCAGCGATGTCGTGATCTGGAAGCTTGCCCAGCGCATCGTCGAGCTGTCCCGGTCGCACTGGGTCGAGCCGCGGGTCCTGACCGCACCCAACGGGCTCGCCCGGAAGTTCTCCAGGAGGGGCACATGACCGGGATCGGGGCGGCCGCGGCACCGGTGGCGATCGAGCAGGGCACCTACTTCTTCCTCAGCTACGCCCACTCGGCGCCCATGCTGGAGGATCCCCGCCTGGATCCCGACCGGTGGGTCAAGGTCTTCTTCGACGACCTGTCGGACGCGATCCGCGGTCGGATCTCCGCACCGGACGACCGGCAGGTCGGGTTCTTCGACGCGCAGTTGGGTTCCGGCGCCGACTGGGAGCAGACGCTGACCGCCGCGCTCGGCAACACCCAGGTCTTCGTGCCGCTCTACTCGCCCGCCTATCTCAGCAACTCCTGGCCGCTCGGTGAGCTGGAGGCGTTCCGTCGCCGGTTGAAGGCGTCTCCGGTCGCCGAGAAGTACCGGCACATCGTCCCGGTGCTGTGGATCCCGCTCCCGTCCTGGGACCAGACGGCCGAGACCCGCGAAGCGCTCGAGCTCGCCGGTGACGTCGCCGGCTACGCCGAGAACGGGCTGCGGGCGCTCTGCATGCTGGCCGGCTACCGTCCGGCGTACGAGGAGGTCCTGAGCCGGATCGCGACGGAGGTCACCCAGATCGCGCAGCGGCACCCGTTGCCCCCCTCGGTGGTGCCGAAGGTGGCCGAGGCGCGCCACACCTCGCGGGCGGACGCCCAGTTCGTCGCCGTCGTCGCCGCGCCGACCCGGGCCGAGGTGCCGGCCGACCGGGAGCCCGGGGTCTACGCGGAGCACAGCGAGCAGTGGCGTCCGTTCGGCGAGGACCAGGCGCTGCCCGCCGCCAAGTACGTGGCCAGTACGGCCGAGCGGCTTGGTCTGGCCACCCACATCACCAGCTTCGCCGCCGCCGGTGACCTGATGGCCCGCTGTCCGTCGGTGCTGCTCATCGACCCGTGGATCGTCAGCGACAGCGCCGGTGAGCACGATCTGGCTCTCGTGCTGAAGCGTCTGCCCCGCTGGGTGATCCCGCTGATGGTGCTCAACGGGGACGATCCACTGACCGCCGCCGAGGGCAGCCGCTTCGCCGACCGGGTCGCACGGATGCTCCAGGTGGCGAACCGGCCGCCGGCGAAGCGGGTCACCCAGCTGCCGGAGTTCGTCCAGATCATGCCGGAGCTGGTGACCGAGGCGCGCCGTCAGTTCCTCAAGAACGCCCCCGTCGTTCCGTCGGACCGGCCCCGGGTCCGGCGACCGCAGCTTGCCCGGCCCGAACCGTCGGACGGCCCGTCCCCGGCACAGAAGAGGAACGATGACTGACGATCGCAACGGCCAGGTGGTCACGTTCTACTCGTTCAAGGGTGGCACCGGCCGGACCATGGCGCTGGCCAACGTGGCCTGGATCCTGGCGGCGAACGGCAAGAGGGTGCTGGTCGCCGACTGGGACCTGGAGTCTCCCGGTCTGCACCGGTTCTACCACCCGTTCATCGACCTGACCGTCCTGCCCGGCACCGGCGGGGTCATCGACATGATCCGCGGCTTCGAGAACCAGGCCTCGGCGAAGGACGCCGACGGGCTGCCGAAGAGCCGGTCCCTGCCCGACGGCTGGGAGGCGGAGTTCGCGCGGGTGCGGCACTTCGCGTTCTCGCTGAACTACACGTTCCCCGGCGGGGGCAGCCTCGACTTCCTCTCCGCGGGCCGGCAGAACCAGGACTATGCCGCCGGGATCAGCGGGCTGGACTGGGACGTCTTCTACGACGGGCTGGGCGGGGCGGCGTTCATCGACGCGTTGCGCGCGGACATGCGGCGCAACTACGACTACACGCTGATCGACAGCCGGACCGGGCTCAGCGACGTGGCCAGCATCTGCACCATCCACCTGCCGGACGTGCTGGTGGACTGCTTCACCTTCAGCGACCAGGGGATCGAGGGTGCGGCGCGGGTGGCCCGCGAGGTGACGAACCGGTACACCAACCGGCGCATCCGCGTCCTGCCGGCCCCGATGCGGGTGGACCCGGCCGAGCAGGACAAGGCCAACGCCGGACGGGCGCTCGCCATGCACCGTTTCGCGGGATTGCCCGCCGGGCTGAGCGAGGCGGACCGGCGCGACTACTGGGCCGAGGTCGAGGTGCCGTACGTGGCCTACTACGCCTACGAGGAGACGCTGGCGACGTTCGGCACGGACCGGGCGATGCTCTCGGCGTACGAGCGACTCACCTCGGCCATCACGGAGGGTGGGGTCCGGTCGCTGCCGCGGTTGGACGAGGCCGCGCGCGTCCAGCTCCGGTCCCAGTTCGAGCGCAAGCGGTTCCTGCCGCAGGGGGAGATTCTGCTGCGGTACGCCCCGAAGGACCAGGCCTGGGCGGAGTGGATCGAGCGGATCCTCTCCCTGGTCGGGATCCAGGTCATCGACGGCGGAACGACGAATGCCGGCCGGGACGGCAGCCCGACCCGGACGCTGACCGTCGTCTCGACGGCGTACGCGGAGACCCCGCCGGGCGCGCTGCCGCCGGCCGAGCGCCCGGGTTCGGGCACCCCGCTCGCCGTGTACGTGGACGATGTCATGCCGCTGCCCGAGTTCGCGGCGGAGACGTCGGTCTTCCTCAACGGGCTGACGAGGGCGAGTGACGCGGCGGCGAGCCTGCTGCGGCTGGTCGGCCGGGTCGAGCTCTCCGCCGACGAGGCGATGACGGCGACCGGCGCCCGCTACCCCGGCATCGGCCCGGAGTTGCAGAAGACGCCCGTGGTCAACGTCCAGTTCACCGGGCGCGACGAGGACCTACGCCGGCTGCGGCACCTGCTCCAGTCCGGCGCCAGCCGCGGCTACTCGCTGGTCGCGCTGCGGGGGATGGGTGGCGTGGGCAAGACCCAGATCGCCCTGGAGTACGTTCACCGTTTCCGGACGGCGTACGACCTGGTGTTCTGGATCGAAGCCGATCCCCAGATCTTCGTCGACTCGACGCTGGTCGACCTCGGCGAGCGGATGGGCCTGCCCGAGGCGGCGAACATCCCGGCCGCGATCCGCCAGGTGCATGACACGCTGGTCCGCGGCGACCGCTACCCGCGCTGGCTGCTGGTCTTCGACAACGTCGCGAACTACCGGGCGATCGAGAAGTTTCTCCCCCAGGGCGGACGGGGCCACATCATCATCACCGCCCGGGAGAAGACCTGGGAGGAGAGCGCGCAGACGGTCGAGATCATTCCGTTCAGCCGGGAGGAGAGCATCGCGCACCTGCAGCAGCAGGTGCGCGGCATCTCCCGGCGGGACGCCGATCGGGTCGCCGAAGCTCTCGGTGACCTGCCGCTGGCGCTCTCCCTCGGCGGCGCCCTGATGGCGGACAGCGGCATCCGGGTGGACGACTACCTGGCCCAGTTGGCCGAGCAGGGTGCCTCCCTGGACACCTGGGGGCCGTCGCTGGACCGGCTCAAGCAGGACTCGCCGGGCGCGTACCGTCTGCTGGAGATCTGTTCGGTGCTGTCGGTGAAGGTCTCCATCGAACTGCTGAACAGCAGGGGCATCGGAGAGCTGCTGCGGCGGACCGACCCGTCGGTGCCGACCCGGTCGGGTGCCGCGAGGCTGATCCAGCGCATCAACCAGCTGGCGCTGCTACGGGTGGATGACCGGGCCCAGCAGGTCGAGATCCACCGGCTCCTGCGCGACGCCGTGCAGCGGCGGATGACCGAGGAGGAGCAGCAGACCATCCGCCGGCAGGTGATCAGCGCCCTGGCCGCCGCCCGTCCGGACAGCGACGTGGACGTGGTGGACAGCTGGGAGCGGTTCCGGATGCTCTGGCCGCACCTGGAGGAGTCCGAGGAGGCCATGCGCGCCGCGCTCGACTCCGACGACCCGGCCGTGCTGGAGCTGCTGGTCGAGCGGGTCCGCTACATCTGGCTGCGGGGCGTGTTCGGCCAGGCGCGCGACCTGGCAGAGCGGATCCTCGCGGCGTGGACCGACCGGCTCGGGTCGAGCACCGATGCCGAGGAGCGCGGGATGCTGCGCCCGCCGCTGCTGCGGCTGCGCTTCAACTACGGCAACATCCTGCGCTCCCAGGGCCACTTCCAGCAGGCCCACACGTACGACGAGGAGACCCTCGCCGAGCAGCAGGAGCTGCTCGGCGACACGAGCGAGGACGCGCTGATGACCGCGGGTGGCCTGGCCGGTGACCTGCGCGGCCTGGGCCGGTACGGCGAGGCCCTGAACCGGGACCAGAAAACCTACCGGATGTGGGCGCGGTACTACGGGGAAACTCACCCGCGTGCGGTCACCGCACTGAACAACCTCGCCACCTCGATGCGGCTGGCGGGCCAGGTGACGGAGGCGCAGCGGCTCGACGAGCAGGTATACGAGCTGCGCCGGAGGTCGCGCAACCGCATCAACCACTGGACCCTCGCCTCCGCCGTGAACCTGGCGCGCGACCTGCGTGAGGCCGGTGAGTACGAGCGTTCGCTCGTGCAGTCGCAGGAGGCCTTGGCCGACTATCAGAGCCTGTCCGGGCCGAACGCGCTGGCCACATTGGGCGCGCAGACGAACCTGGGGGTGGCGCTGCGAGCCGTCGGCCGGTCGGCCGAGGCGGCGCGGTTGCTCGACCCCGCGTACGACGCGCTGCGCGCGACGTACGGCGAGGACAACCCGGACACGCTGGCGGCCCGGCTGAGTCGGGCGACGAACCGGCTGGCGCTCGGCGACGCCGCTGGTGCCGAGGAGGAGTTGCGGGCGGTGCAGGCCGTCTACCGGGCGCTGCTCGGTCCCCGCCACCCGCATACGTTGATCTGCGAGAACAACCTGTCGGCGGCGGCCCGGGCGCAGGGGCACCGGGAGGCCGCGCGTACGTCCGCCCAGGTCGCGGTCAGCGGACTGAGCGAGATGCTGCACCCGGAGCACCCGTTCGTGTTCGCCGCCCAGATGAACCTGGCGATCTGCAAGGCGGAGACCGGCGATCTCGCCGAGGCGTTCGAATTGGTCGCCAACCTGCACAAGGTGATGCGTACGGTGCTCGGCCCCCGGCACCCGGACACTCTGCGTGCGGCGGGCAACCTGGCGGTGATCCGGAGGCTGCGCGAGCCGGACTCCGGGTCGGAGGAGCTGGAGTCGGCCGTGGCGGAGCTGGCCGAGCGTATCGGCGGCAGCCATCCGGACGTGCGGGCGTTGGGCCACCGCAAGCTGCTCGACCGGGTGCTGGACCCGCACCCCTTCTGATCCGCCTTTGCCGGCCCGGGTGGACGTCGGACCGCCCGGGCCCGTCGGGGCGGCCTGGTCGCTCGGGTTAGGCGGGGTGCGCCGGGCGGGCGTCCACCAGTTCCGGCTGCGGGGTGGCGAGCCAGGCGAGGATGTCCGGCAGGATCAGCATGGCGGCGAAGTGGCCCACCCCGGGCTGCTCCTCGAACTCCGCGTGCGGGATCTGCGACTTGAGCCAGCGGGTGTGGGTGACCGGCGAGAAAGCGTCCTCGGCGCCGTGCCAGAGCCGGACCGGCACCTTTATCGACGACGGGACGAAGCCCCAGTCCTGGCTGAGCGCCAGCGCGTCGTCGATCCACCCGTCGGCGCCGAACCGCACCGCCTCGGCGTAGCTCTCGATCAGTTGGCGGCGCAGCGCGACATCCTCGACCACATTGCGGTCGGCGGCACTCAACTCGCCGTCGATGAAGCTGACCACGCTCGCCGGGTCCCGCCTCGTGCGGTCGGCCCGGATCGTCAGCGATTCGATCAGCCGGCGCCGATCGGACATCGCCTCCCGGTACGCCTGGACGTTGGAGGGGGCCATGCCGGCGTACCAATCCAGGCCGGGTGCGTCGGTGGGAGCCGGGGAGACCAGGACCGCGACCCGGGTCAGCCGGTCGGTGAACAGGTCACTGGCGGCGCAGGCGAGGGCGTGCGGCCCGCCGGCGGAACGGCCGACCACGGCGAATCTGTCCAACTCGAGGTGGTCGGCGATTGCCCGCACGTCCAGGGCGGCGTCGGCGACGCGTCGCCCGGGATGACGGGTCGACCTGCCGTAGCCGGGCCGGTCGTAGCAGATCAGCCGGATGCCGAGCAGGTGCAGGATCATGGTCCGCGGTTTCGGGCCGCTGCGGCTGCCGGGCATCCCGTGCATCAGGAAGACGGGAAAACCGTCCGCTTTCCCGGAGGTCTCGACGGCGAGGGTTCGGTCGTCCAGTGGGACGTCCCACTCAGTCGGCCGCTCCTGTGACACCCGGTGCCCTCCCTCGAACCTCCTGGGAGGCGGTGTCGGTGGGCACACCAGCACTCACCGCCTCGGCTGAGGCTCCCCGTCGATTGCGACGGACCGACCCCAGGGGGGTCAGCGTATCGTCTATCGAGGTTGGTGCACCAGCAGACCGGAGAGACACGCCACACCGGTTCCGGGTGGGTGCGGCCGGTACCGCTGCCCTGCTGACCAGGGGATACGAACGGGATCTCGTGGATCAGCGGAGCGTGATCCGGGTCCCTCCACCGCTCGTGGCGGCAGCGCGCTGCGGGCCGCTGACAGGCGGATTCTCGCTGCGGGAGGCCGGCGCGGAGGCGTCCCGCAATGCCCATGCTGGGCAATCAGACACAGCTAACTATCGGCACTGATCCGGCGCGGCGGACAATTGGTGCCGCGCTCAACCGGCGGCGGTGTCCTCGCGGGATCGTGGCGTCGCCATCAGCTGGTGGTGCTCACGCTTCAATGCCTCGAACGACCGTCGGACATAGTCGACGTACGGGGCGCCAGGGTGCCCGATCAGAGCCTGCCGCCGCTCACCGACAGCCGACTCCCGATCGGACAGCATCACCTCATAGGCGGCGACGTGGGCGCAGAACGCCCGCAGCGGCTCCGGCATGCCGTCCTCGATCACCAGGTCGGCGTGGCCGATGATGAGATCGCGCATCTTGATGTTGGCTGGCATGAGCGCGTGATGGAGCCAGCGCGTCCACTGCTCCTGCTGGTCGTGGGTCAGGGCGCCGTCGGATCGACGCTGCTCCCGGCCCGGAAGGTCGACCGCGTGGAGGGCCTGCCAGAGACGTTCGTTGACGTCGACAAGGGCGTGCAGCGGACCGTAGAGGTCGCGCAGTTGGCCGGCGACTCGATCGGACCTCGCCCGCCGACGATCGGCTCGGATCTGGGCACGCTGATTGAGTACGAAGGCCAGCACCGCGACCACGATGCTCGCGCTGGCGGTGATCACGGCCGCTGTCACGTCACGCTCCCATCGAGGCCAGACCGGCCACCAGTCTGCCATGCGACCGAGACTCGCCCAGCCTCGCGAGCCCGTGCCCGCCGCGGTGGGCGGCGGCCCGCATCTCCATCTCCGCGGGCTCGCCCATCCTCCGATGTCAGACGCATGGCGAGCTCGACCGCGGTGACGATCCCTTTAGGATGTCCCGGCGGGAGCCGGCTGGCCCGCCGCTTCGACGTCGCGGTCTTCTCCTCCGAGGTCCGGCTGGCCAAGCCCGATCCGGCGATCTTCCACGCCGCGGCCGGGCGGCTGGGCGTCGCGCCGGCGGAGTGCGTCTACGTGGGTGACGGCGCGGACGGCGAGCCGGCCGGTGCGGCGGCGGTCGGCATGACCGTCCTGCGGACCACGGAGCACAACGACACCGACCCGAGCTGGGGTGGGCCGACGATCGCCAGCCTCGCCGACCTGCCCGCTCTGCTGTGCGAGTCCGCTGATCCGAGGTTGCGCCCAGACGTCTGACGGGCCCGTCGCCGACGACGGACACCGGCGGCATGGGGCACCCCGCACGTCGATCGAACGCCCCGGCGTCACCGCTGCTGCTCGCGCCGATCGCCACCGGGGGGTCGCTCGCCGGAGTGGCTCACGGCCGGCTCGGCGGGCACACCGGCCCTGCCGTCGGTCCGGTACAGGACCGAGTCGCAACTCGCCGTCGTGCCCTGACCGTGCCGCTCGGTGCGCGGCAGCGGCACCTCGACCAGCTTGCCGTCGTACATCATCCAGAGGCCGAAGCAGTCGTCCTCCTCGTCGTGGATCAGCACCTGCACGGACTCCGGGCGGGGCCAGGGGAGTGTCTCGAGGTGGTCCAGCAGCCCGGTCCAGTGGCGTCGGTGCGTGAACTCGGCCGCCCAGCCCCGGCCGAACGAGCCCGGCCACTGACTCTCGATCGGCACGAAGACGTTGTGCCACGGACGGGTGCCGTCGTTGTCGCGGGTCAGCGGGGCCATGACCTCGTGCGCGTCGGCGGCCAGTACGACGACTTCCGCGAATCTGCTCATGTCGGTATTCGATCCGCCACCACCCCGTGCCGCAACTGAAATGGAGTGGTGGCGGGGACGCCGAGGAGGGCGGGGTGGGCGCAGGGTGGCCGGGAATTGATCATTACGTGAACATCGGCTAGCGTCCGCGTCCGTGAATCGCTCTCGCCTTGTCTCGATCGCGTTGATCTCCGCCGCCGCGCTGGCTCTCGCCGCTTGTGGTGGCGAGGAGGCCGCGACCCCAGCGGCGTCGTCGCCGTCCGCCTCCGCATCCGCGGTCGCTCCCACCTCGGCCGTGGCTTCCCCCTCGGCGGCGGCGTCCTCCCCGGCGGCGGGTCGGGCACCGGTCACGGTGGACGAGAAGACGCTCTGCGAGTCTGCCGAGAAGGCGGGGCAGGACATGAAGAAGGCGCTCATCGCCGCCGTGCAGTCCGGCAACGAGCCGTCGGCCGAGGTGTACCGGAAGATGCTGACCGACCTCCACGACAAGCTGGCGGCGTTGACGCCCGGTGGCGGCGACGGCAAGGTGGCTGACGCCCTGAACCGGATGGGCGCGGAGGCGGCCAAGGCGGCCGCCGCGGGTGACCCGGCGGCCGCCGCCGACAACCCCGCGTTCGAGAAGGCCGGTACGGACCTGACCGCCGCGTGCAAGACCGCCGGAGTCACGGTCAACTTCTGATCCGGGGGCCCCGCCGTGACGAGCCCCGGGGCCGGCGGGCCCGCACCCGGCTAGCCGAAGGTGAAGGCGTACGCCTCGACGCCCGGCCCCTGGAAGGTGATCTCCAAAGTCCGATCTCGGACCGTGTCCCGTTGGCGGACGAGCTGGTAGAGGCGGGCGTCCTCGACCTGGCCGACGCCGTTCTCGTCGACATCGACGCCGTGACACGGGCCCGGCGGCTCGCCGTCGAGAAGCACCCGGAACGGGATGGGCGCCGGCCCGGCGGGCGCGAGCACGAGGTGCGCGTCGCGGGCGTGGAAGCGGACGGCCACGCTGCCCCCGGCCCGGTCGAGCGCCGCCCGCTCGGCGCCGATCGTCCACACCCCGGCGAGGGCCCAGTGGTTGCGGGGCAACTCGTCGGGCGGCGCGTACGTGGCGCCCTCGTCGTGCGCGACGCCGTCCGGTGAGGCGAAGTGCTCACCGCGCGCGTAGCCCAGGTACGTCTCCGGCGTGCGCAGGTGCGACCAGTCGGCCTCCGCCTCCACACCGAGACCGCGCACCGGGACGGGCGAGCGCTCGATGCCGAGGAGCCGCTGGATGACCCGCTCCGACTCGTCGTAGCGCCCCTCGCCGAAGTGCTCGTCCCGGATGACCCCGTCGGTGTCGACGAAGTACAGCGCCGGCCAGTACTGGTTGTCGAAGGCGTTCCAGACCGCGTACCCGTTGTCGATCGCGACCGGATAGTCGATGCCGCGGGCCGCGATGGCCCGGCGCACCTGGTCGACGTCGTGTTCGACGGAGAACTCCGGCGTGTGGACGCCGACGACCACCAGCCCGTCGTCCCGGTAGGCCTGCGACCAGGCACGGACGTACGGCTCCTGACGCAGCCAGTTGATGCAGGTCAGGGTCCAGAAGTTCACCAGGACGACGGAGCCGCGCAGCTGGGCGGGGTCGAGCGGCGGCGAGTTGAGCCATCCGGTCGCCCCGTCGAGTCGTGGCAGGTGCGGGCTGGCCATGGTCGCCTAGCGCAGCGACCGGAAGCCGGCGCGGATCTCCTCGGACAGCAGCCGCGGCTGTTCCCAGGCCGCGAAGTGCCCGCCCCGGTCGAGCTTGTTGTAGTGGATGAGCTGGGGATATGCCTGCTCGGCCCAGCTCCTCGGGGCCTGGTAGAGCTCGTCGGGAAAGACGCTCACGGCGACGGGGACGGTGGGGGACACCCCCTTCGTGGCGAAGAAGGAGAGCTTGTTCTCGGCGTAGAGACGTCCCGCGGAGACAGCCGTGTTCGTCAACCAGAAGAGCGTGATGTTGTCGAGAACATCGTCGCGGGTGAGGCCCTCGGACTGCCCGGCGAACACCCGGGAGATCAGCGCGAGACTGGCCGCGTCGTGGTCGAGCAGAAAGGCCGCGAGACCGACTGGCGAATCCGCGAGCGCGGTCAGCGTCTGCGGGCGCGTCGCCATGATGAGCCCGTAAGCGACATGCTTCCAGACGAAGTCCAACTGCTCGCACGCGCGTCTCTCCTCAGGTGAGAGCCCCGACGGCAGCTTGCCGGACGCGTTGTTCGCCCCGGTGGTGTCGGACTGGAAGAGCGCGTCGATGTCGGGTGGCACCGCGCCGGGCATGTTGACGTGAATGCCGGCCAGTTCCGGCGGCGCCTGCACGCCCATCAGATCGGTGATGATCGCGCCCCAGTCGCCGCCCTGCGCCACGAACCGTGTGTAACCGAGGCGCCTCATCAGCTCGGTCCACGCGCGCGCGATGTGCTCGGGCCCCCATCCCGGCTGGGTCGGCTTGCCGGAGAAGCCGTAGCCCGGCATCGACGGGATGACCAGGTGGAACGCGTCCGAGGCGCTCGCCCCGTGCGCGGTCGGGTCGGTGAGCGGCCCGATGATCTTCAGCTGTTCGATGATCGAGCCGGGCCAACCGTGCGTGACGATGAGCGGCAGCGCGTCCTCGTGCTTCGACCGGACGTGGATGAAGTGGATGTCCAGCCCGTCGATCTCGGTCAGGAACTGCGGCACAGCGTTCAGTCGCGCCTCGACCGTGCGCCAGTCGTACTCCTTCTCCCAGTAGCGCGCGAGGGCCTGGACCGTCGCCAGCTGCGGGCCCTGCGACTGGTCCGGGACGGTCTCCTTCTCCGGCCATCGGGTGGCCGCGATGCGCCGGCGCAGGTCCGCGAGGTCGGCGTCGGGAATCTGCACGGTGAACGGCCGGATCTCCGCGGTGCGTGGCCGCGCTTCGGTCTTGACCGCCATTCCTGCCTCCCTCTCCAGGGCCCCGTTTCGAAGCTCGCGACGCTTTCCACACTTCCGTGGCGATAAACGCGGACGGACACGCTGGGCGCCGGCCGGCGGGGGAGGGCCGGCGCCCGGGCCCGCGGTACGCGTGCCACGATCCCCGCGTGACGCTTGCTGATCTCGCCCGTCAGGTCGATGCCACCTCTCGCCTCCGTGGGCGGTTCGTCCTGCGGTCCGGACGGGTGGCGGAGGAGTACTTCGACAAGTATCAGTTCGAGGCGGACCCCGTCCTGCTGGACGCGCTCGCCGAGCGGATGGTCGCCCTCGTGCCGCCCGGCACCGAGGTGCTGGCCGGCTTGGAGATGGGCGGCATCGCCGTGGTGACCGCGCTCGGCCGGCACACCGGGCTGCCGTGCGCGTTCGTCCGGAAGGCGGCGAAGCCGTACGGCACCGCCCGCCTGGCGGAGGGGGCGGACGTCGCCGGTCGACGGGTGCTCGTCATCGAGGACGTGGTGACCTCGGGTGGGCAGGTGGTGCTCTCGACCGGCGAGCTGCGCCGGCTCGGGGCGCGGGTCGACGCGGCCGTCTGTGTGATCGACCGGCAGGAGGGTGGCAGTGAGACGTTGGCCGCCGAGGGCATCACGCTGCGTGCCCTGCTGACCCGTGCCGACCTGGAGACCCACGGCCGCCGGGCGGGGCGGTGACGCGATCGGTCCGGTGTGGACCATTCGTCCGCATGACTGCGATGGGGATCGACGGGAGCGGTCGCCGCCTCTAGCATCGGGCGAGTGGATCTTCGATCCACCCCTGGCCGACCCTGGCCACCAGCCCGACCGAAGGGAGACGCGGATGCGTCGAACCCCCTATCTGGCACTACTCGGCGTCGGCGTGTCCGGCGCACTGGTGCTGAGCGCGGCACCGGTGTCGGCGGCGCCCCAGCCGGCGCCCGCCGCGACGCCCGGCATCGTGGTCGCCGACGGCATGACCCAGCCGGTCTTCTCGCTCGCCGACGCGATCGAGGAGCGGGTGTACGTGCAGACTCCGGTCGACACCGACCACGACGGTCGCCTCGACCGGGTGGCGATCGACATCTCCCGCCCCCGCGAGACCGCCACCCAGGGCTTCAAGGTGCCGGTCATCTTCGAGCACAGCCCGTACCGCAAGGGCACCTGGGGCGACGTGCCCTACCCGAGCGTGCTGGTGGACGAGCTGCCGCAGAACGGCGTGACCGGCCGGTCCGGCCTGCGCGCGACCGAGGTCGAGGCGCAGCGTGCGGTGGCCAAGGCCAACCTGCCCGGCTCGCTGGACGACTACTACGTGCCGCGGGGGTACGCGGTGGTCCTCGGCCAGAGCGTCGGCACCGGCGACTCGGACGGCTGCCCGACCAGCGGGGACCAGGCCGAGACGCTCGGCACCAAGGCGGTCATCGACTGGCTGAACGGCCGGGCGACGGGGTACGACGCCAGCGGCGCCCCGGTGACCGCCGGATGGACCACCGGCGCGGTCGGCATGACCGGTGTCTCCTACAACGGGACGCTGCCGAACCAGGTCGCCACCACCGGGGTCCGGGGGCTCAAGACGATCGTGCCGGTCTCGGCGATCAGCAGCTGGTACGACTACTACCGGGCCAACGGTCTGGTCGTCGCGCCGGGGACCTACCAGGGTGAGGACACCGACATCCTGGCGAAGTACACGGCCGGGCAGGCGCGGGCGGAGGGCCGCTGCGCCGACGAGCTGGCCGCGCTGACCGAGGAGCAGGACCGGGTCACCGGCGACTACTCGACGTTCTGGCAGGACCGGGACTACCTCGACGCGAAGAACGTGGAGGCGAGCGTCTTCGTCGTCCACGGCCTCAACGACTGGAACGTGAAGACCGAGCACTTCGCCGGCTGGTGGGACGAGCTCGCCAAGCGGCACGTTCCGCGCAAGATCTGGCTGCACCAGGGCGGGCACGGCGGGCCGGGCAACAACGCGTCGGTGACCCTCCCGGACGGTCGCACCTGGACGTACAAGCAGACGGAGAACCGCTGGTTCGACTACTGGCTGTGGAACGTCCGCAACGGGATCATGGATGAGCCGACCGCGGTGCTGCAGCGGGAGGACCGCGTCTACACCACGTACGCCAACTGGCCGGACCCGGCGGCCCGCGAGGTCGCGGTGAAGCTGGGCGCGACCAGCGCCACCGAGCCGGGCATCCTGACCACCGGCAAGCGGCCGAAGGGCACGGCCGAGCAGAGCTTCGTCGACGAGGGG
Source organism: Micromonospora sp. NPDC049366 (assembly GCF_044466625.1). Classification (NCBI taxonomy): domain Bacteria; kingdom Bacillati; phylum Actinomycetota; class Actinomycetes; order Micromonosporales; family Micromonosporaceae; genus Micromonospora; species Micromonospora sp. NPDC049366. Next base: position 210,395 of record NZ_JBITMV010000007.1, on the reverse strand, counting down.
CGGACCATCCACCCGGACACCCTGGTGGCCGACCCGGACGCGGCGAGCGCCAACCGGCTCGCGTACCGCTCGCCGGTGCTCAGCCAGGACGTGCGGATCTCCGGCCGGCCGGAGATGCGCCTGCGGATGGCGATCGACAACAAGCCGGACGCGAACCTGACCGTCTACCTGGTCGACTACGGCCCGGCCGGGTCGACCGCCGCGCCGACGGTGGTCACCCGCGGCTGGATGGACCCGCAGAACCGCAAGAGCGTGTCGCGCACCGAGCCGGTGAAGCAGGGCAAGCTGTACGACTACCGGTGGACCCTGGAGCCGAAGGACTACGTCTTCCCGGCGGGGCACCGCATCGGCGTGGTGGTGTTCTCCAGTGACCAGGAGTACACGCTGCTGCCGCTGGGCGGGACCGCCCTGCGGGTGGCGACGCACGACAGTGAGCTGCGCCTGCCCGTCGTGGGCGGCCGGGACGTCCTCGGCTTCTGACCGGGGTGCCGGCCCGGGGTCGCCGACCCCGGGCCGGCCGACATCGCGATGGGCGGCCCGACACGTCGGGCCGCCCATCAGTCTGTGCGGCGACACCTCATCGCTGACCCGTCCGCTCCGGTGACACCGGGGCCGCGAAGAACGCGGCGAACGTGTCGACCAGCCCGCGGGGCGCCCGGTTGATCGCGTCGTGGCCGCCGCGGGGGATCCGCACGGTCCGGGCGTGGGGCAGGGCGCGGGCCAACGCCTCGTCGAGGTCGACGTAGTAGGGCGGCCCGTCGGCGCCGCAGGCCAGGAGCACCTCGGCCGTCACTCCGGCCCACTGCGCGGCGGGCCCGTCGTGGCGTCGGACCTGCTCGGTCTCGTCCAGGGTCATCGGGAGCAGGTCGCCCATCGTCCGGCCGATCGACGTACGCAGGAACAGTCGGACGATCGCGACCTGGACCGTGAGCGGAAGCCGTGACCCGGGCATCTGCGGGTTGATGCCGGCGGCGGAGATGGCCAGGCCGCGGGCGGTGTCGCCGGCGCGCAGCGCCGCGCGGGCGGCCTCGAGCCAGCCGGTGGGGAAGCCGCCGTCGACGGAGACCGCCGCGTCGTAGAGCGCGAGCCGGTCGATCGGCAGCCGGAGCGCGGCGCGCAGGGCGATGAGGCCACCGGAGCTGTGCCCGATGACGTTGCGGGCGCCGGTGTGCTTCAGGACCGTCGCGAGGTCGTCGATGTCCTGGTCGAGCGTGTACGGCTCGACCCGCGGCGGGGCGTCGGCCCGTCCCCGCCGGTTGTAGAGGTGCACGGTGAACCGGTCGGCCAGCCGCGCGGCGAGCCGGCGGTAGACGTCGATGGTCACCCCGCCGCCGTGCACCACGACGATTCCGGGCCCCGCCCCGGTCGAGTGCAGCGCGAGCCTCGCGCCGTCGTGTGCGGTGATCCGCTTCATGGCCACTCCCTCTCGGCTGAACTAAAACTGCGAACGCCGTTTGCAGTTTACAGTGGTCCGGTGACCGACGCATCCACGAACTCGGGCGAGGGCGGTGCCGGCCGCCAGCCGATCTGGGGACGGCCGGCGCGGGGCAGCCGGGGGCCCACCCCGACGCACACCCGGGACGAGATCGTCGCCGCGGCCATCGCCCTCGCCGACGCCGAAGGGCTCGCCGCCGTCTCCATGCGGGCCGTCGCCACCGCCCTGGGCGCCAGCGCCGCCTCGCTCTACCGCTACCTGTCCTCCCGGGACGACCTCCTGGACCTGATGACCGACCGGACGGTGGGCGAGCTGCGGCCCCACCCGACGGGGGAGGGTGACTGGCTGGACGGGATGCTGCTGCTGGCCCGCCGGCAACGGGAGCTGTTCCGGCGCCATCCGTGGCTGGTCGAGGTGATCCATCGGCCCTCCGGCATCGGGCCCGAGGGCCTGGCCTGGTTCGACGCCTGCCTCGGGACGCTGGAGCCGCTGCCGTGCGCGGCCAGCGCCAAGTTCGAGGCGATCGCGATGATGACCGGGGTCGTCAGCCTCTTCGCCCGCACCGAGACCGCCGCCCCGCCGGTCGGCTTCACCGCGGTGGACCTCACGGCGTATCCGCACCTGGCGGCGGCGCTCACCACCCCGTCGGCCCCGGCGCCCCCGGGGGACCTCTTCGACCGGACGCTGCGCAGCCTGCTCGCCGGGCTGCTCAGCGGGGTGTGAGGCGGCGCGGGCCGGGCAGACGGGGGACCGGCGGTGGCGCGATGGGATCCCGCCGGACTCGTTGCGTGAGGCAACTAGTGGGGGAGTAACGTTCGCCGGCGGACGGGACGGTGCGACCGAAGGAGGCTGCGGGTGCGTACGACGACGGTGGACGTCAAGACCGAGGACGGGGTGGCGGACGCGTACCTCGCCCGACCCGACGGCGACGGCCCCTTCCCGGCCGTGCTGCTGTTCATGGACGCGTTCGGGCTGCGCCCCCGACTCGCCGAGATGATCGAGCGGATCGCCGAGCGCGGCTACCTGGTCCTGGCGCCGAACCTGTTCTACCGGGCCGGCCGGGCGCCGCTGTTCGACCTGTCCCGGCTCGCCGAGCCGGACCAGCGGGGCGCCATCTTCGACCAGATCATGCCCCTCATCGGGGAGCTGACCCCGCAGGTCGTCACCCGCGACACGGGCGCGTACCTGGACTTCCTCGCCGCCCGCGACGACGTCGCGGCCGGGCCGGTCGCCACGGTGGGTTACTGCATGGGCGGCACGAACGCGCTGCGGGCGATCGAGGCGTACCCGGACCGGATCGCCGCGCTCGCCAGCTTCCACGCCGGCCGGGTCGTCACCGACGCGCCGGACAGCCCGCACCGGGGGGTCGGCTCGGTCACCGGTGAGCTGTACTTCGCCCACGCCGACCAGGACGCGTCGATGACCCCCGAGCAGATCGCCGAGCTGGAGCGGACGCTCGACGCCGCCGGCGTGCGCTACCGGTCCGAGCTGTACGAGGGCGCTGCCCACGGCTTCACGATGTCGGACACCGCGCACTACGACGAGTCGGCCACCGAACGGCACTGGAAGGCCGTGTTCGACCTGCTCGACCGCACCTTCCCGCGCTGAACGGGACGCCCTGACGGCCCGGCCCGGCGGAACCCCGCCGGGCCGGCGGTCACCGGCAGCGGCGACGCCCGGGCTCAGTCGCCGGTGAGGAGGCCGTCGCGGACCTGGCGGCGCAGCACCTTACCGATCTGCGAACGGGGAAGGTCGTCCACGACCACCACCCGGCGCGGCACCTTGTAGCCGGTGAGGTGGCGACGGCAGGCGAACCGGATGCCGTCCGGGTCGCTGGTGCAGCCCTCGTCGAGGACGACCACGGCCACCACCTCCTCGCCGCCGCCGTCGCCGGGCAGGCCCACCGCCGCCGCGTCCCGGACCCCGGGGACCCGGCGCAGCGCCTCCTCCACCTCCGACGGGTAGACGTTGAACCCGCCGGTGATGATCAGCTCCTTGATCCGGTCGACCACCGTGACGAACCCGTCCGGGTCCATCACGACGATGTCGCCGGTGCGCAGCCACCCGTCCGGCAGCAGCACCGCGGCCGTCTCCCGCGGTCGTCGCCAGTAGCCGGCGAACACCTGCGGTCCGCGGATCAGCAGCTCGCCCGGCTCGCCCACGGCCCGGTCCCGGGACGGGTCCTCGGGGTCGACGATCCGGATCTCGGTGGACGGGAACGGCACGCCCACGGTGCCGGGGCGACGCGCCGGGGAGACGGGATTGCCGAGTGCCACCGGCGAGGTCTCCGTCATCCCGTACCCCTCGACCAGCAGCCCGCCGGTGACCGACTCCCACACCTCGACCGTCGCCGGGGGCAGCGCCATGGCGCCGGAGATCGCGTAGCGGGCGGAGCCGAGGTCGACCCCACGCTCGCGGGCCGCGTCGGCGAGCCGCTGGTAGATCGGCGGTACAGCGGGCAGGAAGGTCGGCGGGCGGCGACGCACCGCGGCCAGGGTCTGGTCGACGTCGAAGCGGGGAAACAGCACCAGCGTCGCGCCGATGCTCACCGAGAAGGTCAGGCAGAGGGTGAGCCCGTACGCGTGGAACAGCGGCAGGACCGCGTACACCGTTTCGGCGCCGTCGCGCAGACCCGGCACCCACGCGCGGCCCTGCGCGGCGTTGGCGCGCAGGTTGCGGTGGGTCAGCACCGCGCCCTTCGGCGTGCCGGTGGTGCCGCCGGTGTACTGCAGCAGCGCGGTGTCGTCCGGACCCGGCGCGGGGTGGTCGGCGGCGAGCGGCCCGGTGGCGGCCAGCAGCCGCTCGAACGAGCGGGTGCCGGGCGCCGGTCCGGTCATCGCCGCGCGGGTCTCCCGCACCCGGGGCAGCGGCACGCGCAGCGCCCAGCGCTTGGGCCGCGGCAGGGCGCGGGTCAGGTCGACCGCCAGCACGGTCTCGACCTCGGCCGCCCCGAGGACCGACGGCGCCACCTTGTCCCAGGCCACCGCCACCCGGGCGCCGTGGTCGGCGAGTTGGTGGGCCAGTTCCTGCCGGGTGTAGAGCGGGTTGTGCTCGACCACCACGGCGCCCAGCCGCAGCACCGCGTAGAAGGCGACCACGTGCTGCGGGCAGTTCGGCAGCACCAGCGCCACCCGGTCACCCCGGCCGACGCCGAGGCGGCGCAGCGCCTCGGCCGCCCGGTCCACCTGGTCGGCCAGTTCGGCGTACGTGGTGGTGGCGCCGAAGAAGTCGAGCGCCGTACGCGAGCCGAAGCGGCGGGCGGCGTCGGCGAGCAGGTCGACCAGCGACTCGTCGGACGGGTCGATCGTCGCCGGCACCCCGGGGGCGTAGCTGCGCAGCCAGGGCCGTTCGGCGGTCAGGTCCATCCGCTCTCTCCTCGCTGCCACGGGCGGCCGGCCGCCCTTCGCTGCTATTACGGGTCAGTAACCTACGGTACCGTAGGTCTCCGAACCGGCGATCGGCAGCCGAGCGAGCGCCTGGTCAGGCCGCGAGCCGTGCCACGTACACGGTGTTCGCCGACTTGCCGCCGGTCAGCGGGTTCGGAAACGTGACCACGTGGGCGTGCGCGTCGTCGAACACCTCGGCCAGGACGCGGGAGAAGTCCTCGTCCGGCGGGTCGTCCGACCAGAGCGCGAACACCCCGCCCGGGCGTAGGTGAACGGCGAGGCGGCGCAGACCGTCCGGCGTGTAGAAGGCGGCGTGACTCGGGTGCAGCACGTTGCGGGGAGAGTGGTCCACGTCCAGCAGCACCGCGTGGAACCGCCGACCGGGCCGGTCCGGGTCGAAGCCGTCCGCACCGGCGGCGGCGAAGAAGTCGGCCCGCACGAAGCGGGTACGCGGATCGTCCGCCAGCCCGGCCGCGAACGGCAACAGACCACGTCGGTGCCAGTCGATCACGTCCTCGATCGCCTCCACCACCAGCAGCGACCCGACCCGCCGGTCGTCGAGCGCGGTGCGCGCCGTGTAGCCCAGGCCCAGGCCGCCCACCACCACGTCGAGGGTGTGCTCGCCGTCGGGCTGGTCTCCGTCGGGCGCGTCCTCGTCGCTCAGCGCGGCCAGGCCCAGCCGGGCCAGCTCGATCTCCGCGACGGGGAAGAGGCTGGACATGAGGAAGTCGTCGTCGAGTTTGACCTCGTACACGTCGACCTGGAGCGCGGGGTCGCGTCGCCGGCGCAGGCTGATGGCGCCGATCGGGGTCTCCCGCCAGGCCAGTTCCTCGAAGCGTGCGCCCACGTCGTCCCCTTTTCCGTCGTCCCGCCCGCCGCATGCTACCGACCAGCACACCACCGACCCCGGGGTCACGTTGACGGCTCCCGTCGGTTGATCCAATCCGTTTCCCTGACATTGCGGTGTCCAGGCCGGGTGGATACCGCAACAACAGCGAAAGTGTGCGGATCATGCCGCCCCGCCGCCGCGGCCGCGGGTCGGCTCGTAACGTCACGTCCGAATGCCGCGAGCCTTCCCGGCTCGATCCGCGCAGAGTTGACGGCGGCTCGCCCGCCGAGGGCGCGCCGTTCCAGTGCCGTGAAGCGCGGAAGGTGAACGAATCATGCATGTCGTTCCGGGTCTCAAGGTGCTCTACTTCGGGACCCCGGTGGTGCTGATCAGCTCGCGCAACGAGGACGGCACCGCGAACCTCGCCCCGATGTCCTCCGCCTGGTGGCTCGACCAGACCTGCGTGCTGGGCCTGGGCGACAGCAGCCAGACGTCGGCGAACCTGCGACGTGAGCGGGAGTGCGTCCTCAACCTGCCGTCGTCGGCGATGGTCGACGCCGTGGACCGGCTCGCGCTCACCACCGCCCGGCCGGTCGTCCCGGAGCGCAAGGCGCGGCAGGGCTACCGGTACGAGCCGGAGAAGTTCGCGGTGGCGGGTCTGACCGAGCAGGCGTCGGAGCTCGTGTCGCCGCCCCGGGTCGCGGAGTGCCCGGTCCAGTTGGAGTGCCGGGTCGCCGCGGTGCATCCGCTCGCCGGCACGGCGAACGCCACCTCCTTCGAGGTCGAGGTCCTGCGGGCCCACGTCGAGGAGGAGTTGCTGATCCCGGGCACGCACTACGTGGACCCGGTCGGCTGGGACCCGCTGATCATGAAGTTCTGCGAGTTCTTCGGCGGTGGGCGGAACGTCCACCCGTCGCGGCTCGCCGAGGGGTGGGAGATGCCACACCGGCTCGACCGGGCGTCACGCTGACGGCCGACGACGTGCGGTCAGGCCCGCCAGGTCAGCAGCAGCGACGGCGACGCGGCGACCGCGCCCGTCCACGGTGGTCGGACACGCAGGGTCCTCGGGACATCGACGGAGCGCATATCCTGTGGCCCGGCCGACCCACCGGAAGGGACCCCATGCCGTCGCGGCAGGACCAGCTGCACTCGTACCAGTTCACCGTCCAGCGGGCGGTCGCCGCCTTGGTCATGCGGGAGACCGACCCGGCGCAGTCGCCGTTTCGGCGGCTGGCCGGTGCGGGCCTGGCCAGCGTGCTGGTCGCGGCGATCGGCCTCGGTGCGTTCGCGCTGTACGGGCTGTTCGCGGGCGGCGGCACGGGCTGGCGCGACACCGGCGCGGTGATCGTGGAGAAGGAGTCCGGTGCCCGGTACGTCTACCGGGAGCAGAAGCTGCACCCGGTGCTCAACTACGCGTCGGCGCTGCTGATCGTCGGCGCGGAGCAGGCGCGGACGGTGCTGGTCTCCCGCCGGTCCATCGAGGGTGTCCCGCGCGGCCTACCACTGGGCATCGCCGACGCGCCCGACTCGCTGCCCGCGCCGGGGCGGCTGTCGGCCGCACCGTGGACGGTGTGTTCGGCGCCGCCGCAGAGCGCCGACCGGTCCGGCCCGCGTTCGGTGCTGCTGGTCGGCACCGGGTCGGCCGGCGGCCGCCCCCTCGGCGGCGACGCGCTGCTGCTGCGGCACCCCGACGGCGGGCTGCACCTGGTCTGGCAGCAGCGCCGTCACCGGGTGCGCGACGTCGGCCGGGTGCTGGCCGCGCTCGCCACCACCCCGGCGCGGGCCGTGCCGGTCGCGCCGGCGCTGCTCAACACGCTGCCGGCCGGCGTGGACCTGGCCCCGCCCGACCTGCCCGGGCTCGGGCGGACCTCGGAGCGGGTGCCCGACGCGCGGATCGGGGACGTCTACGTGGTGCGCAACACCGGCGGCGGGCGGCAGTACGCGGCCGTGGTCCGCGACGGGCTGGCCGGTGTCACCGAGTTGCAGGCCGCCCTGCTGCTGGCCCGCACCGGCCAGGGGGAGCCGGAGCCGATCGCGCTCGGCCGGTTCGCCGGGCTGCCCGCCGCACCCGACCTGGCCCCCCAGGGTCCGGGCGCCCCGCCGCCCGTCCCGCCGCGGCTGGCCGAGGTGGCGGCGGGCGGGATCTGCGCCCTGGTGGGCGATGACGCCGGGGTGGCGGAGGTCCGGGTCGGCGTACCGCTGCCGGACCTCGCTGCCGCGCCGCGCACCGCCGGCGCGACCACCGGGGGCGGCGTGCGCGCCGACCAGGTCGTGGTGGAGCCCGGCCGCGGCGTGGTCGTCGAGGCGGTCGCGGCGCCCGGCGCGTCCGGCGGCGCGGTGTCCGTGGTCACCGACCTGGGGCGGCGGTACGCGCTGCCCGACCCGACCGTGCTGGGCATGCTCGGCTACCGGGACGTGCGGCCGGTCCGGCTGCCGGCGGGCCTGGTCAGCCTCGTGCCGGCCGGTGCGACGCTCGACCCGGCGGCGGCCCGCACCGTCGCCGGCCAGGATGCCGGGCGGAGGTGACCGGGTGACCCGTGCTCATGACCTCGACCTGGGCGGGGGCGCCGCACCGGGCTGAGGCCGATGTCCGACGCCGCGCCGTGCTCATGATCTCGACCTGGGCGGGGCGCCGCACCGGGTTGAGGCCGACGTCCGACGCCGCGCCGTGCCGCCGCAGAGCCCCCTCCGGTGCGACGTGCCCCAGATCTGGGGCAGCTCGACAGGCTCGACGGCACCGACCCTGGCCGCGGCGTGGTTCAGGAAGCCGGGCGGCGCAGCAGGCTCACGGCGAAGTCCGCGTCGTCCCGCCAGGGGCGCAGGTCCCAGGTCGCGAAGCGGTGTTCCAGGCGCAGCCCGGCCGCGACCGCGTCGGCGTCGAACGCGGTCAGCGGGTAGCCCCGGGCGGTGCCGAAGCCGACGGCCAGCACGCCGTCCGGGCGCAGGTGCGCGGCGAGCCGGCGCAGCACCTCCGGTTCGGTGCGCGGAGCGACGAAGGCGAGCACGTTGCCGGCCAGCACGGCCGCGTCGAACGGCTCCTCCTCGCCGAGCGCCGCCAGGTCCAGTTCGGCCAGGTCGGCGACGAGCCAGCGCGGACCGGGGTGGTCGGCCCGGGCCGCCTCGACCAGCACCGGGTCGGCGTCGACCCCGACCACCGTGTGCCCCCGGGCGGCCAGTTCGGCGCCCACCCGACCGGTGCCGGAGCCGGCGTCGAGGATCCGTGAACCCGGTGTGACCAGGGCGTCCACCAGGCGAGCCTCGCCGGCCAGGTCGACCCCCTCGGCGGCGAGCCGGCGGAACCGGTCGACGTACCACTGCGAGTGCTCGGGGCCGGTGTCGGTGGCCCAGCGGGTCGGGTTGCGCATGCCCCCACCGTAGCCACCCCACTCGGACGGTCAGGGCAGTCGGGCCACCGTCACGAACTCGTTGTAGGTGAACACCCGGCCGAGGGCGCGGGGGAACGGGAACGAGTACTGCCGCAGCACGGTCAGGCCCAGCGCGCGGCAGGTCTCGGCGGCCTCGGGGAACCCCACGAAGCGTACGTGCGAGGCGTCGCTGCGGTAGCCGCGCTCCTGGGGGGTGATGAAGACGGCGGTGCCACCGGACCGGACGTACGGCAGGTACGACGCGATCACGTCGTTGGCCTCGTCGGCCGGCAGGTGTTCGAGCAGGTGGGCGGCGAGCAGCGAGTCGAACGCGTCCGGGCGGGCGTGCGGGGAGCGGTGGAACTCGTCGATCGTGTACGCCTCGAACCCGGCCGCCCGGGTGTGCGCCACCGAGGTCGGGTTGTGATCCACCCCGACGCCGTTGCCGTCGAGGTTCGCGAGGTTGCGGCCGAGCCCCGAACCGACGTCGAGGGTCCGGCCCAGGTGCAGCCGGCGCAGGTTCCACCGGTAGGGCGCCTGCACGTCGAGGGCCCGTTTCCACCGGGCGCCGCCGAGTCGTTGCAGCCGCCGGGTGTACTCCTCGCCCACGGTCTCGGTCGGGCGCCGCTGATCTGCGCGACTCATCTGCCGGCTCCTTTGACGGTCTCCGAGTGTGCGTGGTGTCGGACCGGAGACGTCCCCCGAGCTGTGCCGCATCTCCGCGAGGGCCCCTGGGGGCCGATCGGTATGTCAGACGATCGTTTCTGGTTCTAGCACGGAACTCGTCGGTACGCGACGGGAGTCCTGGTCAACAATGGGCTCTCACCGTGTCCTGGCGCCGCGGCACCCGGTCGCCCCGGTCCGGTGGGGTCGCCGGCGCCGTCGTTTGCCGGCACGGCGCCGGGGTAAGCGCGGGGCCGGTGTGACGACAGGAGGGGCGGCGTGCGCTTTCCCCGCTTCATCGACGCGGTCTCCCGGCGGTCCGGGCTGCCGCCGGAGCAGGCCGTCGCCGTCGCTCGCGCCGTGCTCCAGACGATGGCCGAGCGGGTCACCGGCGAGACGGACGATCTCGCCGGGCACCTCCCGGACGACCTGGACGGCTACCTGGCCGGTTCGGGCCCGGGAACCCCGGACGCCGCGGCCGGCCCGGCCGACTTCCTGCGCCGGGTGGGGGAGCGGGCCGGGGTCGACGAGGTGAGCGTGCGGGCGGGCACGGCCGCGGTGTTCGCGACCCTGCGCGAGGCCGTCACGGTGGGCGAGTTCCACCAGATGGTGGCGCGGCTGCCGCGTGGCTTCGACGGCGGTGTGGAGCCTCGCCCGCCGGCCCCGTACGACGGCTGAGCCCGGGAGCCCTCCCATCCCGCCCAAGATCGGACATCAGCCCACTTGTAGGAAATTTGACTGTCATGGGCCTTGTTCGCCGTAGGATTGCTTGCCGCGAGCCATCTAGGCGGTAATAGATCAATGCGCTAGAGGGATGATCGGACTAATTCTGACGTCCGTTGTCCGAGGCGACGATCGGCTCTTCGGCCGGACTCTCATTGATGATCTTTGCACCAGGACATCGAGCCATATGCTGCTCTCAATGTGAAGTCCTGGGGGGGTCATGATCACGTTTGTCGAATGCTGCGCGCCCATCGCGGGTGCAGTGCCCGCCTCCTGACATGGCGCACGAGACCCTGATCCATCGCTTCGGCGATGTCGCCGCCGCCTGTCCCGACCAGCCCGCCGTCCTCGGCGAGACCCACCAGCTCAGCTACGCCGAGCTGGCCGGCCTGGCCGGCGGCTACGCCGACGCGCTGGCGGCGGCCGGAGCCCGACCGGGTGACCGGGTCGCCCTGCTGACCGCACACGGGGCCCGCACCATCGCCGCCATCCTCGGCGCCCTCGCCGCCGGATGCGCGTACGTGCCGCTGGATCCGAGCTTCCCGCACCGCCGGCTGCGGCACATGCTCGACGCCGCCGGCACCTCCGTCATCCTCTGTGGAGCCGAGCACGAGGACCTGGCCCGCCGGCTCGGTGCCGAGCGGCCCGGCCTGCGCAGCGTACGCGTGGAGGAGGTGCGCCCCGCCCCGCTGCGGCCCGTGCCGACCGACCCCGACGCGCTCGCGTACGTGCTGTTCACCTCCGGCTCCACCGGCGCGCCGAAGGCCGTCGGGCAGACCCACCGCAACCTCCTGCACGTGGTGCGGAACCAGATCGACACCCTCGCCATCGGCCCGGCCGACCGCCTCAGTCTGCTCGCCTCGTTCAGCTTCGACGCGGCCATCCCCGACCTCTACCCGGCGCTGCTCAGCGGCGCGGCCGTCATCCCGGTCGACCTGCGCCGGCACGGGCTCGCCCACGCCGTCGAGCAACTCGCCCAGCACGGCGCGACGATCTACCACTCCACGCCGACGGTCTACCGCTTCCTGCTCGACACCCCGGGCGTCGAACGGCTCGACCAGGTCCGGGTGGTGCTGCTCGGCGGCGAGCAGGCCACCCACGCCGACGTGGCCCGCGGCCGGGGCCGCTTCGCGCCCGGCTGCCTCCTGGTCAACGGCTACGGCGCAACCGAGATGACGTTCGCCGCCCGGCACGCGCTGCCGCTCGCCGAGGCCGACTCCGACGCCACCGGTCCGCTGCCGATCGGCACCCCGCTGCCCGGCTACCAACTGCGGCTGGCCGAGAACGGCGAGATCGTGGTGCGCAGCGCCCACCTCGCCCCCGGCTACCTCGACCGGGACGACGACCGGTTCGCCACCGACCCCGACGGGGTGCCCACGTACCGGACGGGTGACCTCGGTGAGCGGCTGCCGGGCGGCGAGCTGCGCTGCCTCGGCCGGCTCGACCGCCAGGTCAAGGTGCGGGGATTCCGGATCGAGCTGACCGAGATCGAGTCCGTGCTCGCCGCCGAACCGGGCGTCGGCGCGGTCCGCGCGATCGCCCGCGACGGCGAGCTGCTGGCGTACGTCCGGCCGGCCGGCGCCCCGATCGACCCGGCCGCCCTGCGCGCGGCGCTCGCCCGGCAGCTGCCCGGTTACGCGCTGCCCCGGGCCGTCGTGCCGGTCGACGAGTTCCCGCTGACCGTCACCGGGAAGATCGACGAGCGGGCGCTGCCCGACCCCGAGCCGGCGGTGCCGCCCGGCGCGGAGCCGACCACCCCCACCGAGCGGGCCGTGCACGACATCTGGTGCGCGGTGCTCGGCCGGGCCGCAGTCGGCCGCGCCGACTCCTTCTTCGACGTCGGCGGCCAGTCGCTGCTCCTCGGCCAGGTGCAGCAGCGCCTGGCGGAGCGGTTCGGCGTGCGGCTGCCCATGCTGCGGCTCTTCGCGCACCCCACGGTGGCCGCGCAGGCGCGCCTGATCGACGAGCCGGCGGCCACCGACCGGGCGCCGACGCTCGCCACCCCGCCCGCCCCGCCGGTGGCCGCCCGCGAGTACACCGGCGACGAGATCGCCGTGGTCGGCCTGGCCGGCCGGTTCCCGGGCGCACCCGACCTCGCCACGTTCTGGTGGAACCTCTGCGCCGGCGTGGACGCCGTCCACGACCACACCGACGCCGAACTGGCCGCGCTCGGCATCGGCCCGGGGCTGCGCGCCGACCCCCGGCACGTCCGCGCTGCCGGCCGGCTCGACGGCGTCGCCGACTTCGACGCCGAGTTCTTCGCCTTCGGCGAGCAGGAGGCGGCGCGGACCGACCCGCAGCACCGGCTGTTCCTGGAGACCGCGTGGGAGGCGCTCGAGGACGCCGGCCACGATCCGGACCGCTTCCCCGGCCTCGTCGGGGTCTACGCGGCCACCTCCGCGAACCGCTACTTCCTGTTCCACCTCATGGACAACCCGGCCGTGGTCGGCGACGTGGACCCGGACGACTGGGAGGCCCGGCTGGTCGGCCGCCAGTTCACCGACCACCTGCCCGGGCAGGTCGCGTACCGGATGGGGCTGACCGGGCCGGCGGTCGCCGTGCAGAGCGCCTGCTCCAGCTCGTTGGTCGCGGTCTGCCTCGCCGTGCAGAGCCTGGCCGACTACCAGTGCGACATCGCGCTCGCCGGCGGCGTCAACGTCACCTGGCCCCGCTACCGGCACACCCCCGGCGGGCTCGCGTCGCCCGACGGCCGGTGCCGCGCCTTCGACGAGGCCGCCAACGGCTCCGGCTTCGGCTCCGGAGTCGGGGTGGTCGCGCTGCGCCGACTCGCCGACGCGCAGGCCGACGGTGACCGGATCTACGCGATCCTGCCCGGCTGGGCGGTCACCAACGACGGCCGCGACCGCGCCGGCTTCGCCGTGCCCGGCCCCGCCGGGCAGGCCGCCGCCGTGGCCGGCGCCCTCGCCGCCGCCGAGGTCGCCCCCGGCGAGGTCCGGTTCGTCGAGGCGCACGGCAGCGGCACCCCACTGGGAGACGCGATCGAGGTCGCCGCGCTGCACGAGGTGTACGCCGGCGGCCCCGCGGAGACCTGCGCGCTCGGCTCGGTCAAGACCGGCATCGGCCACCTGGACGCCGCCGCCGGCATCGCCGGCCTGATCAAGGCGGTGCTCGCCGTGCAGCACGGCGTGATCCCGCCCAACCTGCACTTCACCCGACCACACCCGGAGATCGACCTGGCCAGTGGTCCCTTCTACGTGCCGACGAAGGCGCGGGACTGGCCGGAGGCGCCGCGCCGGGTCGCCGGGGTCAGCTCGTTCGGCCTCGGCGGCACCAACGCGCACGTCGTCGTCGAGCAGCCACCGCCGGTCGACCCGGCCGAGGGGACTCCCGCCGCGCACCTGCTGCCGGTCTCCGCGCGTACGCCGGCGGCGCTGCGGGACGCGCTGACCCGGCTGCGGCAGCACCTGGCCGGAGCCGCCCCGGCGCTGGCCGAGGTGGCCGCCACCCTCGCCCTGGGGCGCAAGGCGTTCGACCACCGGGCCGCGGTGGTCGCGACCGACCTGGCCGGCGCGGTCGCCGCCCTGGACGACCTGCTGGAGTCCGGGGCCCGGGTGGCCGGCGCGCCGGCGGAGCTGTGCGAGCTCGCCGCCACGTGGGTGACCGGTGGCGACGTGGAGTGGGCGGCGCTGCATCCGGAGGGCACGGTCCGCCGCACCGGGTTGCCCACCTACCCCTTCCAGCGGCAGCGCTACTGGATCGACCCCACTCGGAAAGGCGCGCGGTGAACTGGTTCGTCTCCGCCGGAGCCCGGAACGCGGCGCCGGTCCAACTCTTCTGCCTGCCGTACGCGGGCGCCGGCGCCAGCGCGTTCCGCCACTGGCCGGACGCGATCGGCGCGCCCGTCGAGGTGCTGCCGGTGCAGCTGCCCGGGCGGGAGAACCGCATCACCGAGGATCCCCGGTTCCGGGTCGCCGACGTGGCCCGCGCCATCGCCGGACGGGTCACCGGCCCGTACGCGATCTACGGGCACTCGATGGGCGGCCGGGTCGCGTTCGAGGTGGTCCGCGAGCTGCGCCGGGAGGGCGAGCCGCTGCCGCTGCGGCTGTATGTCGGCGGGGCGCGCGCCCCGCACGTGACCGCGCCCAGCCTCTTCGACGGGCTGTCCACCGTGGACGACGACGAGCTGCTGCGCCGGCTCGGCAGCGGCGGCGGCCTCCCCGCCGAGGTGCTCGACCATCCGGAGCTGGTGGAGCTGCTGCTGCCGCTGCTCCGCGCCGACTTCGGGCGGGTCGACAGCTACCGCTACGCCCCCGGTGAGCCGCTGCCGGTGCCGGTCGTGGCGTTCGCCGGCCGGCACGACCGGGCGGTGACCCGCGCGCACAGCGAGGCCTGGCGGCAGCACACCGTGGCCGGCTTCACCCTGCGCGAGATCGACGGCGGGCACTTCTTCCTGCACGACGCGCTGCCGGAGTTGGCCGCCGCGATCCGCGCCGACCTGACGGCCGCCCTGGCCGGCACCGACCAGCCGCCCGCCGCGCCGGCCACCGTCCTCGCCGCCACCGCCACCGCCACCGCCGCCGCGTCAGCCGCGGTCGCCGACGAGGCGGTCGCCGAGGACGTGCCTGCGACCGCCGCCGGCCCGGCCCCCGTGGGCGGTGGCCACCGGGTGCCGCTGGGCGACACCGGCTGGTCGGTGTGGCGCGACGCGATCCTGCGCACCACCGGATTCCCCGCCGACGGGCTCACCATGCTCGCCGCCCCGCAGGCGGCGGCCGCCGCCGACGAGCTGCTGGCCACCGGCGCCGGGGAGGAGCAGTTCCAGAAGGAGTTCGCCGAGGCGGTCGCCGCCGCCGGCCGTCGGCTGACCGAGCTGGCCGGCGACCCGCTGCTGCGTGAGGCGATCACCTGGCAGAACCGGGGGGCCCTGCTCGCGCTCGACGGGTTGCGCAAGGGCGGCCCCGACGCGCCGCGCAACGTCCGTCGGCGGGACCGGGAACGCGCCCTGCTCAAGTACTGGCAGCGCTACTGCGGCAAGAACGAGACCGTCGGCTTCTTCGGCCCGAGCTGCTGGGCGACCCTCGACCCGAGCCGGCCGGACGCCGCCGACGTCCGCCCCGGTCCGGCCCTCACCCGTCGCCGCTGGGTGTGGTTCGAGTCGTGGGCGCTGACCGCGTACGCCGAGCACCTCGCCGCCGACCTCGCCGTACGCCGGTGGTGGCCGCCGCGGCTCGCCCCGCACCTGCGGCTCGACGGCCGGGCGGTGCGGCGGCCCGGCCGGCCGCCGGTGCCGCTCTCCCCGGTGGAGGCGGCGCTGCTCGCCGCCGCCGACGGTCACCGCTGCGCCGGTGACCTGGTCACCGACCCGGAGATCGGGCTGCGCCGGCCGGAGGACGGGTACGCGCTGCTCGACCGGCTGGTCGAGCGGGAGCTGGTCGTCTGGGACGCCGGCCTGCCGGTCAGCCCGGCCGCCGAGGACGTGCTGGCGCAGCGGATCGAGTCCGTCGGCGACCCCGAGGCGCGGGCCGCCGCCCGGGACGGCTTCGCGCGGCTGCGCGCGGCGCGGGACGCCGTCGCGGCGGCGGCCGGCGACCCCGACACCCTGCGCGCGGCGCTGGACGGGTTGGACGAGACGTTCACCGCGTTGACCGGTCAGCCGCCGCGCCGCCGCGAGGGTCAGATGTACGCCGGCCGGACCCTCTGCTACGAGGACACCAGCCGTGACCTGGACGTGGTGTTCGGCGCGCCGCTGCTGGACGGCATCGCCGCGCCGCTGGGCGTGCTGCTCCAGGCGGCCCGCTGGCTGGCCGGTGCGCTGGAGGACGCGTACGGGACGGTGTTCCGGGAGCTCTACGACGAGCTGCGCGCGGAGGCGGGCGACGGGCCGGTGGCCCTGTCCGACCTGTGGTTCCTGGCCCAGGGGATGTTCTGGGGCGACGGCGAACGGCCGGTCGACGCGGTGGCCACCGAGTTCGCCGGCCGGTGGGCCGGGCTGTTCGGGCTGGACACCCTGCCCGCCGGCACGACCGAGGTGCGGCTGCGGGTGGAGGAGCTCGCCGGGCGGGTCTCCGAGGTCTTCCCGCACGTGCGTCCGGAGTGGACGAACTCCCGGCTGCACAGCCCCGACCTGCAGATCTGCGCGACCGACCCGGACGCGCTGGCCCGTGGCGACTACACGGTGGTGCTCGGCGAGCTGCACGCCGCCTGGCCGTCGTTCGACTGCCAGGTGTTCACCCCGTCGCACCCGGACGTGGAGCGGCTGCGGGCCGCCCTCGCGGAGGACCTCGGCGAACGGCGGATCCGGTTGCTGTTCCCCACCGACTGGCCCCGGCGCACCAGCCGGGTCGCCGAGGCGCTGGTCGGCCCGACCGACCGGCAACTCGCGTTCCTGCCGGCGCCGGGCGCCGACCCGGAGCGGGTGCTGCCGACGGTCGCGCTGACCGTCACCGAGGAGCACGGCCGGCTGGTGGCGACCGCGGCGGACGGGCAGCGTTGGCCGCTGACCGAGATCTTCGCCGGCCTGCTCGCCGCGCACGCCGTCGACGGGTTCAAACTGGTCGCGGCCGCGCCGTACACGCCGCGGATCACCCTGGACCGGTTGGTGGTCGCCCGGCAGACGTGGCGCACCACGGTCGGGGAGAGCGGCCTGGGCACGGTGACCGGCGAGCGGGAGCGGTTCCTCGCGATCCGGAGCTGGCGCCGGCGACTCGGGCTGCCCGAGCGGGTCTACATCAAGCTCGGCACCGAGACCAAGCCCTGCTTCGTCGACCTGGGCAGCCCGGCGTTCGCCAACATGTTCTGCGCGAT
The DNA here is from genome assembly GCF_044466625.1 of Micromonospora sp. NPDC049366. Classification (NCBI taxonomy): domain Bacteria; kingdom Bacillati; phylum Actinomycetota; class Actinomycetes; order Micromonosporales; family Micromonosporaceae; genus Micromonospora; species Micromonospora sp. NPDC049366. Next base: position 193,229 of record NZ_JBITMV010000007.1, on the reverse strand, counting down.
GGTCCGGTCCGCCCGCGTCGGCGGCGGCGACGGCGTGTCGCTGGTCGTGAGCGAGATGCTGCCGACCCCCGACGACGCGTGGGTGCCCGACGCCCAGGGCCGGCGCTACTTCAGCGAGCTGCGGCTGCACATCGTGGACGGCGACGAGCCCGCGGTGGCCCGATGAGCCACCGGATCCCACTCGGCGACACCGGCTGGTGGCTGTGGCGCGACGCGGTGCTGCGTACGGCCGGGTTCCCGGCGGCCGGGCTGGCGGCGTTCACCGCGCCGGACGCCGCGGCCGCCGCCGACGCGCTGCTCGCCGGCGACGGCACCGACGAGCTGTTCGACAAGGCGTTCCGGGCGGCGCTGCTCGACACCTCCGCGCAGGCCGACGCCCTCGCCGGCGACCCGCTGCTGCGGGAGGCGGTCGCCTGGCAGAACCCGGGCATGCTGACCGCGCTGGACGGCCTGCGGCGCACCGACCCGACGGCCCGCAACTGGCGCCGCCGTGAGCGCGAGGGCCGCCTGCTGCGGTACTGGCAGCGCTACTGCGGCAAGGCGGAGACGATCGGCTTCTTCGGGCCGGTCTGCTGGGTGCGCCTCGACCCGGACTCAGCCCAGACCCGGCTCGACCCCGGCCCGGCGCTGGTGTCCCGCCGGGAGGTCCACTTCGAGGCGTGGGCGCTGATCGCGTACGCCGACCGGCTCGCCGAGGACCTGGCCGTGCGCCGGTGGTGGGCGCCCGCGCTGCCCCCGCACCTGAGCGTCGCCGGCCGGCAGCTGCGCCGGCCGCTGCACCCACCGTTGGAGCTGACCGCCGCCGAGGCGCGCCTGCTGTCGTACTGCGACGGGCGGACCTCCGCCGTGACCGTCGTGGAGCGCGCCCGCGCCGACGCGGAGCCCGGGCTGCGCAGCGCGGACGACGGCTACCTGCTGCTCGACCGGCTGGTCGGGCGGGGCCTGCTGAGCTGGGACGCGGCCCTGCCGGTCAGCCCGCGGGCCGAACGGGTGCTGCGCGACCGGCTCGCCGCCGTCGGCGAACCCGCCCTCCGGACCGCCCTGACCGAGGGCTTCGACCGGCTGTGTGCCGCCCGCGACGCGGTGGCCGCGGCGGCCGGCGACGCGGACCGGCTGCGCGCCGCGCTCGCCGCGCTGGACGCCGAGTTCACCGCCGCCACCGGCGGGCCCGCGACCCGCCAGGACGGCCAGATGTACGCCGGCCGCACCGTGCTGTACGAGGAGACCGCCCGGGACCTGACGGCGACCATCGGCGCGGGTGTGCTGGACGCCCTCGCGCCGCCGCTGGCGATCGTCCTTGCGGCGGCCCGCTGGCTCACCGCCGAGGTCGGTGCGGCGCTGCGGGGCGTCCTCGACGAGCTGCACGCCGAGCTGCGCGGCGACGGCCCGGTCCGGCTGGCCGACATCTGGGCGCTGGCGCAGGGGCTGCTGCTCGCCCCGGACGGCCCGCTCGCCGGGGCCAGCGCCGGGTTCACCGCCCGCTGGACGGAGCTGTTCGGCCTCGACGCGGTCGCCGCCGACCAGCCGGAGCTGCGGTTGCGCAGCGACGCCCTGGCCGAGCGGGCGGCCCGGCTCTTCGCCGCGACCGGGCCCGGCTGGCCGTCGGCCCGCATCCACAGCCCGGACGTGCAGATCGTCGCCCCGGACGTGGCGGCCGTCAACCGGGGCGACTTCCTGCTGGTGCTCGGCGAGCTGCACCCGGCGTACGCGCCGTTCGACGGCGTGGTCTTCGCGCCGTTCCACCCCGACCCGGCGGCGCTGCGTGCCGGGCTGGACGCCGACCTCGGCCCGGCCCGGGCCCGGGTGCTCTACCCGGAGGGCTTTCCCCGGGTCACCACCCGCACCACCTACGCGTCGACCGGCCCGGCCGACCGGCAGTTCGGCATCGACACCGCGCGTGGCGCCGACGTCGACGCGCTCGTCCCGGCCACCGAGGTGCGAGTCGAGCCGGTGGACGGCGAGCTGACCGCGGTGCTGCCCGACGGGGGCCGCTGGCCCCTCGTGGAGATCTTCGCGCACCTGCTCGGCTCGCTGCTGCTGGACAGCTTCAAGCTGATCGCGCCGGCCCCGCACACGCCCCGCATCACCATCGACCGGCTGGTGGTGGCCCGCCGGACGTGGCGGACCACGGCCGGGGAGAGCGGCCTGGCCGAGGTCACCGGCGACGCGGAACGGTTCCTCGCCGTCCGCCGCTGGCGACGACGGCTCGGCCTGCCGGAGCGGGTCTTCGTGAAGACCGGCACCGAGGTCAAGCCCTGCTACGTCGACCTGACCGGCCCGCTGCACGCCCAGTCGCTCTGCCAACTGGTCGCCGCCGCGGCGCGGACCGGCCCGGACGTGCCGGTGGTCGTCAGCGAGCTGCTGCCGGCGCCGGAGGACAGCTGGGTGACCGACGCGCAGGGCCGCGGGCACGTCAGCGAAGTGCGCCTGCAGATCACCGATCCGAGAAGCTACCGGGGAGAGAACGGGTGACCGACATCCTGTCCATCAGCGCGGTGCACGGGCAGACGCTGCCCTGGCCGGACGCGACGCTGGCGGAGCTGATCGTCGCGCGGGCCGCGCGTACGCCCGACGCGGTCGCCGTGCGGCAGTGGGACGCCCGGCTCACCTACCGGGAGCTGCTGGACCGGGCCGCCGCGGTGGCCGCCGCCCTGCGCGGGCACGGCGTCGGCCGGCAGACCCGGGTGGGGGTCTGCGGACACCGCCGTCCGGAGCTGGTCGCCACGGTGCTCGGGGTGCTGCTCGCCGGTGGCTGCTACGTGCCGCTGGAGCCGGGCGGTCCCCGCCGGCGGCTGCGGGAGATCGCCGCCGACGCGGGTGTGTCCGTGGTGGTCGGTGACGCGGCCCAGGTCGAGTTCGCGGACGTGCCCGGGGTCGTGGCCCTGCCGCTGCCCGCACCGGTGGCGGTGCCGGCACCGGTGACGCCCGGCCCAGCCCGACCCGGTGACCCGGCGTACGTGCTGTTCACCTCCGGCTCCACCGGCCGCCCGAAGGGCGTCCTCACCACCCACCGCAACGCCGTCGAGTTCGTCCACGGGGTCGTCGCGCTCACCGGCGCCGACGCGGGCGTACGCAGCCTCGGCATCGCCTCGCTCGGCTTCGACGCCGCCACCATGGACCTGTTCGTCCCGCTACTGCTCGGCGGCTCCGTGCAGCTGCTCGGCGCGGACGACCGGGCCGACCCGGTGCGGCTGGCCCGGTTCATCGCCGCGCACGAGGTCAACTGGGGATTCATCACGCCGACGGTGCTGGCCATGCTGGACCCGGCGGAGCTGCCCGCGTGGCGGGTGGTGCTCTGCGGCGGGGAGGCGGTGCCGGCGGAGCTGGCCGCCCGCTGGGCGCCCGGGCGCACCCTGCTCAACGGCTACGGGCCGACGGAGACCACGGTGCTCGCGGTGAGCGGCCCGCTGACCGCCACCGAGACCGACCCGGTGCCGATCGGCGTGCCGCTGCCCAACCACCGGGCGTACGTGGTGGACGAGCGGCTGCACCCGGTGCCGCCGGGGGAGACCGGCGAGCTGCTCATCGGGGGGCCCGGGCTCGCCGACGGCTACCTCAACCGGCCCGGCCTGACCGCCGAGCGGTTCGTCCCGGACCCGTTCGCGCAGCGGCCCGGCGAGCGGCTGTACCGCACCGGCGACCTGGTCCGGCTGGACGCCCGGGGACGGATCGTCTACCTGGGACGGGCCGACCGCCAGGTCAAGATCCGGGGTCAGCGCATCGAGCTGGGCGAGGTGGAGGCCGTGCTGGCCGACCTGCCGGGCGTCGACCGGGTCGCCGTGGAGGCGGTGCCCGGCCCGGCCGGCACCGAGCTGGTCGCGTTCCTCACCCCGACCGACGCGCCCGACGACGAGCGGCTGCGGGCGTACGCCGCGTCCCGACTGACCGCCGCGATGCTTCCCGCGCGGGTGCGGCGTCTCGCCGCGCTGCCGGTCAGCCCGACCACCGGCAAGCTGGACCGGCCGGCGCTGCGCGCGCTGGCCACCGTGGACCGTCCCGCCCGGGACGAGGCGGCCGACCCGCGGCCCGACGAGCCGGTCGAGGCGGCGGTGGCCCGGATCTGGACGCGGCTGCTCGGCGGGGCGCCCGGCCCGGACACCGACTTCCTCGCCGCCGGTGGCAACTCGATCGCGGCGATGCGGCTGGTCGCGGCGCTCCGCGCCGAGCTGGGCCGGCACGTCGACACGCGGGACGTCTTCGCTGAGCGCACGTTCGCCGGTCTGGTCGGCCGGGTGACCGCCGCCGCCACGGCCGACGCGGACGGGCTCACCACCGGCAACCCGCCCACGCTCTCCCCGCCGCAGCGGCGGCTGTGGTTCGTCGACCAGCTCGCCCCGTCCAGCGCGCCCTACAACATCGCGGTGGCGCACCGGTTGCACGGCCCGCTCGACACCGCCGCGCTGGGTGCCGCGCTGCGCGCCGTCGCCGTGCGGCACGACGTGCTGCGCTGGCGGATCCCGCAGACCGGCGGTGTGCCGTACGCGGTCCGCGAGGAGCCCACCGACGTGGCCGTGCCGGTGGTCGACCTGACCGGCGGCGTCGACCGGGAGGCGGAGCTGGCCCGAATGCTCGCCGCCGGGGCCGGCCACGCGTTCGACCTGGCGACCGGTCCGCCCTGGCAGGTGACCGTCTACCGGCTCGGCCCGGACGAGCACGTGCTGGCGATCACCCTGCACCACGCGGTCTTCGACGGCTGGTCCGAGGCGGTCCTCTACGACGACGTCGCCGACGCGTACGCCCAGGCGGTGGCGGGGCGGGTGCCGCGCCTGCCGGCGCTGCCGGCCACGTACGCGGACTACGCGGTGTGGCGGGCCGAGCGCGACGCCCACCGGGGCGAGGCGGACCTGGCCTGGTGGACGGCTCACCTCGCGGGGGCGCCCACCGTGCTGGACCTGCCCCGGGACCGTCCGCGCCCGGCGGTGCAGACGTACGCGGGCGCCGAGGCGGCGGTGCGGCTGACCGAGGAGACCGACCGTGCGGTGCGGGCCCTCGCCGAGCGGCGGGGGACGACCGTCGCGGCCGTGCTGCTGGCCGGCTTCGGCGAGCTGCTGGCGCGGCTCACCGGCGGCGACGACCACGTGCTGGGCGCGATCGTCGCGGACCGCCGGCTCGCCGCCTTCGACGACGTGGTGGGCTTCTTCATCGACACCGTGCCGGTGCGGGTCCGCACCGCCGGGGCGAGCTTCGCCGAGCTGGTCGACCGGTGCGCCGCCGAGCTGCACGAGGTGACGACCCACCCGGGCGCACCGCTCGAACGGGTCGTCGAGGCGCTCGGCGTCGGCCGGGACACCTCCCGGGCGCCGCTGGTGCAGGTGCTGTTCAACGTGCTCAACTTCGTGCCGCCCCGGTTGACGCTGGCCGGGCTCGCCGGCGAGCCGGTGCCGGTGCCGAAACCGGGCTCACCGTTCGACATCACCGTCTACGTGGTCGAGCGGGCCGGCCGGGTCGGCGTCGAGGTGGTGCACAACCCGGACCTCTTCGACGGCGAGCGGGTCGAAGCGCTCCTCGCCGACCTGGCGGCCCTGGTCGGCGCGCTCACCGCCGACCCGGACGCGCCCGCGCGCGCGGTGGCCGTGGAGCTGCCCCGGCCGACCGTCCGGGTGGCCCAGCTCGGTGCGATGACCGTCGCGGCCACCGAGACGCCGCGGTCGCCGCTGCCGGCGGGCCCGGGTGGGCTCACCGAGACGGAGGAGCTGATCGCCGGCATCTGGCGGGAAATCCTCGAACGCGACCGGGTGGGTGTCACCGACAACTTCTTCGACATCGGCGGTCACTCGCTGGCCCTGGCCGCGGTCCACGCCCGGCTCACCGCCGCGACCGGGCGTTCCATCGCGATGCTCGACCTGTTCCGCCACCCCACGATCCGGAGTCTCGCCGCCAGCCTCGACGGCGCCGCCGATCGACCGGAACTCGCCCGCGCCGCCCTCCGCGCCGCGGCCCGACGCAGTCGTACCCGCCGTAACCCACCTCGCCGCCCCGGCGGCACCGCGCACTGAAGGACACGTGATGGACGATTCGACCGCAACCGAACTGTCCGGCGACGGCGACGGCATCGAGCCGATCGCGATCGTCGGGCTGGCCGCCCGCCTGCCCGGGGCGGCCGACGTGAACGAGTTCTGGCGCAACCTGGTCGACGGGGTGGAGTCGGTCACCGAGCTCACCCGGGAGGAGCAGCTGGCCCGGGGCGCGACCACCGAGGAGGTGGACGACCCCGGCTGGGTCAACCGGGCGCCCCTGGTCGACGGGTACGACGAGTTCGACGCCGGGCTGTTCGGGATGACCAGCCGGGAGGCGGAGATCACCGACCCGCAGCACCGGCTGTTCCTGGAGACCTGCCACACCGCCCTGGAGGACGCCGGCTACGACCCGTCCCGCTACGACGGCGCCGTCGGGGTCTACGCCGGCACCGGTGGGAACACCTACCTGCACCGCTACGTGCTGCGTAACAAGCGGGTCGGCGGCAGCCCGCACGGCGCCGTGTCGATCGCCACCGGCAACTCGCCGAACTACGTGGCCACCAACGTGTCGTACCGGTTGGATCTGCGCGGGCCGAGCCTCACCGTGCACACCGCCTGCTCGACGTCGCTGGTCGCCTTCCACCTGGCCTGCGAGGCGCTGCGCAACGGCGAGTGCGACATGGCCCTCGCGGGCGGGGTGAACATCGAGCTGCCGCACGTCGGCTACCTCGGCATGGAGGGCTTCACCTCGCCCGACGGGCGGTGCCGCCCCTTCGACGCCGGCGCGAACGGCACCGTGTGGGGCAGCGGCGTCGGCGTGACGCTGCTCAAGCGCCTCTCCGACGCGATCGCCGACGGCGACGCGATCCGCGCCGTGGTGCTCGGCAACGCCATCAACAACGACGGCGCCGGCAAGGTCGGCTTCACCGCCCCGAGCATCGACGGCCAGATGGAGGCGATCGCCCAGGCCGTCGCGATGGCCGACGTCGACCCGCGCACCATCAGCTACGTCGAGGCGCACGGCACCGGCACCGCGATGGGCGACCCGATCGAGGTCGCCGCGCTCTCGGCGGTCTACCTGCGGGACACCGACGACCGGGGCTGGTGCGGCATCGGGTCGGTGAAGTCGAACATCGGCCACCTCAGCCAGCCCTCCGGCATCGTCAGCGTCATCAAGACGGTGCTCGCCATGGAACACGGGCTGATCCCGCCGACGATCAACTACGAGACCCCCAACCCGGCGGTGGAGTTCGCCGACACCCCCTTCTACGTGGCGAACACCCTCACCAAGTGGGACACCGACGGCGGGCCGCGCCGGGCCGGGGTCAGCTCGTTCGGCATCGGCGGCACCAACGCCCACGTCGTGCTGGAGCAGGCGCCGGCGGCGTACCGGGCGCCGCGGCGGGTGCGGCCGGCGCAGCTGCTGCACGTCTCGGCCCAGACCGCCACCGCGCTCGACACGGCGGTGCAGCGGCTCGCCGCGCGCCTCACCGAGGCCGCGGACGCCGGGCCGGAGCACCTCGCCGACGTCGCGCACACCCTGCGGGTGGGCCGGCGGGAGTATCCGCACCGCGCCGCCGTGGTCGCCACCGACCTGCCGACGGCGGCCGCGGCCCTGCGCGACGCGCGGCGCGGACACCGGGGGGTGGCCGACGGCCCCGCCCCGAGGCTCTGTTTCCTGTTCAGCGGCCAGGGCGCGCAGTACGCCGGCATGGGTGCGCAGCTCTACGCCGAGGAGCCGGGGTTCGCGGCCGTGGTCGACGAGTGCGCCGAGCTGCTCCGCCCGGAGCTGGGGCTCGACATCCGTGACCTGATCCTGGGTCGCGAGCCGGACGCGGGGGAGCGGCTGACCGAGACCCGCTACACCCAGCCCGCCCTGTTCGTCGTCGAGTACGCGCTGGCCCGGCTCTGGCAGGACGCCGGTGCCCGGCCGGCGGCGATGATCGGCCACTCGATCGGCGAGTACGTCGCCGCCACCGTCGCCGGCGTCCTCGACCTGCCCGACGCGCTGCGGGTCGTCGCCGCCCGGGGTCGGTTGATGCAGTCGCTGCCGGCCGGCTCGATGCTCGCCGTCTCGCTCGACGAGTCGGCGATCGCCGAGCGGCTGCCCGAGGGCCTGTCGATCGCGACGGTCAACGGGCCGGGCACCTGCGTGGTCGCCGGGGAGACCGAGGCGGTCGCCGCCTTCGCCGAGCTGCTCAAGGGCAAGAGCAAGGCGCTGCGGACCTCGCACGCCTTCCACTCGCCCATGATGGAGCCGATCCTCGACGAGTTCACCGCGCTCATGGCGTCGGTGACCCTGCGCCCGCCGGCGGTGCCGTTCCTGTCCAACGTCACCGGCACCTGGATCACCGACGCGCAGGCCACCGACCCGGCGTACTGGGCCGCCCACCTGCGCCGCCCGGTGCGCTTCGGTGACTGCGTGGGCACCCTGCTCGGGGAGGGCACCTGGCAGCTGGTCGAGTGCGGGCCCGGGAAGCAGTTGGCGAACCTGGCCCGGATGCAGGTCGCCAAGGCCTCCGCCGAGCAGCGCCGGCTGACCCCGCTGGGCAGCCTGCCCGGGCCGGGCGACGCCACCGGCGACCTGGCCACCCTGCTCGGCGCGGCCGCGGCGCTCTGGTGCGGCGGCGTCCCGGTCCGCCTCGGCGCCGACCCGCAGGCCCGGCGGGTCCCGCTGCCCACCTACCCGTTCGAACGGCGTCGCTACTGGGTCGACCCGGACCCGGAGCAGCCGCGGGCGACGACGCCGACCGGGCCGCGTCCGCTGGCGGAGTGGTTCGCCGTGCCGGTGTGGCGGCAGGCGGCCGCCGAACCGGGGACCGGTCCGCTCGGCCGCTGCCTGGTGTTCACCGCCGGTCCGCGCGGCGACGCACTGCTCGCCGGCCTGCGGGAGGCGGGGGCCGAGCCGCTGGAGGTACGCCCCGGTGACGCCTTCGCGGCCACCGGGAGCGGCTACCGGCTGCGCCCCGGCGTACGCGAGGACTACGACGCGCTGGTCGCCGCACTCACCGCCGACGGGATGCCGACCCGGCTCATCCACGCGTCCACCCTGGACGGCGTTCCGGCCGGCACCGACATCGCGGCCGCCTGGGCGGCGCAGGACGCCGGTTTCTTCAGCGCGCTGCACCTGGTGCAGGCGCTCGCCGGCGCCGGCCTGACCGCCGAGGAGGGCGACCTGCACCTGGACCTGGTCACCGCCGGGGTCGGCGACGTCCGGGGCGACGACCTCGTCCGGCCGGAGCACGCCACGCTCGCCGGTCTGGCCCGGGTGCTCCCCGCCGAGCTGCCCGGCCTGACGGTCCGGCTGGTCGACGCCGACCCGACCGACGACGGCGGGCGGGCGCTGCTCGCTGAGCTGCGCCGGGCCGGCGACGCGCGCCGCGCCGAGGTGGCGTTGCGCGGCGGTCGCCGCTGGCTGGCCGACTACGAGCAGGTCACCCTGGACGCCGAGGGGGAGCCGGGCGCGCTGCGCGAGGGCGGGCGGTACGTCATCACCGGCGGCCTGGGCGGCATCGGCATCACCCTCGCCGAGGACTTCGCCCGGCGGGCCCGGGCGCGGCTGGTGCTGCTGGCCCGCTCCGGCCTGCCGCCGCGCGACCAGTGGGACGAGCACCTCGCCGTGCACGGCAGCGACGACCGCAGCGGCCGGGCGATCGCGGCGATCCGCCGGATGGAGGCCGCCGGCGCGCAGGTGCTGGTGCTCGCCGCCGACGTCACCGACCCGGCCGACCTGCGCCGGGTGCGGGCGGCGGCCGAGGAGGCGTACGGCGGGATCGACGGCGTCGTGCACGCGGCGGGCCTGCCCGGCGGCGGCATGGCCGAGATCAAGGAGCGGGCCGAGGCCGAGCGGGTGCTCGCGCCGAAGCTCGCCGGGACCCTCGCCCTGGCCCAGGTCTTCGGTGACCTGCCGCTGGACTTCGTGGTGCTCTGCTCCTCGATCACCGCGGTGGTCGGCGGCTTCGGCCAGGTGGACTACTGCGCGGCGAACGCCTTCCTCGACGCGCACGCCCGCTCCGGGCAGGGCTGGCGGGCGCCGGTGCTGTCGCAGAACTGGGGCGGTTGGGCCGAGGTGGGCATGGCGGTGGAGACCGTCGCGCCGGCCGGCTTCCGGGCCGCCGGACGGGACACCGTGACCACCGCCGTGGACCATCCGGTGCTGACCACGCGGGTGTCCGCGCCGGAGGGCACCGTGCTGCACGGCCTGGTCTCCGCGGCCACCCACTGGGTGCTCGACGAGCACCGCATCGGCGGGGTGCCGGTGGTGCCGGGCACCGCGCACCTGGAGTCGGTGCGGGCGGCGGTCGCGGCGGCGGTTCCCGCCCCCGCCGGGGACGCGGCGGTGGAGCTGCGCGACGTGGTGTTCCTGGAGCCGTTCGCGGTGCCGGACGGCACGGTGGCGCAGTACCGGGTCGAGCTGACGCCGGCCGAGGACGGGGTGGACTTCGCGGTCCGCAGCCTCGCCGGCGGCGTGGAGCGTACGCACGTGCGGGGCGCGGCCGGCTGGACGCGGGAGGCCGCGCCACCGGTGGGGGCGGCGACGGTCGCGGGCCGGCGGGTCGACGACGACGCCTCGTTCGGCCGGGGCCGCACCAGCATGCTGACGTTCGGGCCGCGCTGGAACGCGCTGCGCGAGCACCACCTCGCCGACGGCGAGGAGCTGGCCCGGATCGAGGCGCCCGCCGAGGTCGCCGCCGACCTGGCCGCCTGGGGTCTGCACCCGGCCCTGCTCGACGTGGCGACCGCGTTCGGCCGTGGCCAGGGCTCCGGCACCTACCTGCCGCTGTCGTACGGGCGGATCGTGGTGCGCGGGCCGCTGCCGGCACACTTCACCAGCCACCTGCGGCACCGGCCCAGCGCCACCGACGAGGTGGTGGCCGCGGACCTGAGCCTGCGTGACGGCGACGGCCGGGAGCTGGTCGCGATCAGCGACTTCGTGCTGCGCCGGGTCGACCAGGGCGCCGTCACCGGCGGCCTGACCGCGGCCGCGCCCGACGGCGCGCCCGCCGCGTCGGGCGAGGACATCCGCCCGGTGGACGGTGCGGAGGCGTTCCGGCGCAGCCTCACCGCCGGGCTGGGCGCTCAGGTCGTGATCGCCACCCGCACGGTGGCCGACATCCGCGACCGCGCGGGCCGGGTGACCACGGAGAGCCTGGAGGGGGAGCCGGAGTCGACGGCCGCCTCGCCGGGCGCGGTCGGCGGCGGTTCGGCCGCGCCGACCAGCGAGCTGGAGATCGCCATCGCGCAGGTGTGGCGCGACGCCCTCGGGGTGGCCGAGGTGGGGGTCGACGACGACTTCTTCTCCCTCGGCGGCAACTCCCTGGTGGCGGTGCAGCTGATCGCGGCGGTGCGCAAGGCCACCGGCGTCCGGCTGCCGATGCGCAGCCTCTTCGAGACGCCCACCGTGGCGGGCCTCGCCGTCCGTATCGAGGAGCTGCGGTCGACCGCAGCCACGGCCGAGGAACCGGCAGCGGCGGCGGCCATCCCGGCCATTCCGCGGCTGCCCCGCGCCTGACCCCGAGAACCAGGAGAACCGAACCATGAGCGACGCGATCGCCACGCTCCCGGTGGTCGTCGAGAACGACGGCCGGCCTCTCACCGACCTCATCGCCGACCGGCGCGCGGAGCTGCGCGCCACGCTCGCCGAGCACGGCGGGCTGCTGTTCCGCGGTTTCGACGTCGGTGGGGTGGACGGCTTCGACCGGGTGGTGCGCGCCCTGTCCGGGGAGCCGCTGATCTACACCGAGCGGTCCTCACCCCGGCACGCCATCTCCGGTCGGGTCTACACCTCGACCGACTATCCGCCGGACGAGGAGATCTTCCTGCACAACGAGAACTCGTACCAGGCCCGCTGGCCGTTGACGCTGTTCTTCTACTGCATCACCCCGCCGCAGACGTTGGGCGCGACGCCGCTCGCCGACGTCCGCCGCGTCTACCGGGAGATCGACCCCGCGGTGCGGGAGGAGTTCGTCCGGCGGCGCTGGATGCTGGTGCGCAACTTCCACGCCGACTTCGGCACCCCGTGGCAGCACGTGTTCAACACCGACGACCGGGCCGAGGTCGAGGCGTACGCGGTGGCCAACCGCATCGAGTTGGAGTGGCGCGGCGCGGACGGGCTGCGTACCCGGGCGGTGCGCGACGTCGTCCACCGGCGTCCCGGCTCGGACACCCCGCGCTGGTTCAACCACGCGACGTTCTTCCACGTGAGCACCCTCCCGGCGGAGTACCAGGAGGGCCTGCTGGCCATGTTCGGCGCCGACGGGCTGCCGTCGAACACCTACTACGGCGACGGGGGCGAAATCCCCGCCGACGTGCTGGACCACCTGCGGGCCGCCTACCGGGCCGCGACCGTCCGATTCGACTACCAGCGCGACGACGTGCTGGTGGTGGACAACATGACCGCCGCGCACGGGCGGGAGCCGTTCACCGGCGCCCGGAAGATCGCCGTCGCGATGGCGGAACCGCACACCCCTGAGAGCAACGGAGAGCAGTGATGGCCGAAACCCGATTCCTCGTCGTCCGCAACGATGAGGAGCAGTACTCCATCTGGTCGGCCGACCGGGAGCTGCCGGCGGGCTGGCACGAGACCGGGTTCGCGGGTGACCGCGAGGAGTGCCTGGCGCACATCGACACCGTGTGGACGGACATGCGGCCCCGGTCGGTGCGGGAGGCGACCCCATGATCCGGGAGTGGACCTTCCCGGCGTCATACGCGCAGGAGCGGGTGTGGATCGCCAACCAGCTCGACGCCGACTCGCCGGTCTTCAACGTCTCGAACCCGTGGCGCTTCCCCACGGGCACGACGCGGGAGCAGGCCGTCGAGGTGGTCCAGCGGGTGGTGGACCGGCACGAGTCGCTCCGAACCCACCTGCGCGTCGACGACGGCGTGCTCGTGCAGGTGGTCCGTGCGGCCGAGCCGGTCGACCTGCCGGAGATCGACCTGCGCGGGCTCTCCGACGCCGACCAGGTGCGGCGGTTCGACGAGGCGCTGACCGAGCTGGGCCGTACGCCGATCCCGTTGGACGCGCCGCCGCTGTGGCGCGCCCGGCTCGCCCGCCTCGGCGACGACCGGTACGCGCTGATGTTCGTGGTGCACCACGCGGTGTTCGACAGCCGCTCGGCGGTGCTCCTCGCCGCCGAGCTGGCCGCGATCAGCCGCGCCGTGACGACCGGCGCGCCCGCCGACGTGCCCGAGCTTCCCATCCAGTACGCGGACTACGCGGTGTGGCAGCGCGAGCAGTTGGTGGGGGAGGAGCTGGACCGGCAGCTCACCTTCTGGCGGGACCACCTGGCCGGGGCGCCGCCGGTGACCGCCCTGCCGCTGGACCGGCCCCGCCCGGCGCAGCTGGGCTTCGGCGGCGACGAGGTCCACTTCGACCTGCCCGAGGGCCTGCTCGACGAGGTGGGTGAGCTGGCCACCGAGGCGGCGGCCACGCCGTACATGGTGCTGCTGGCCGCGTTCGCCGCGCTGCTGTCCCGGATCTCCGGCGACGAGGACGTGGTCGTCGGCGTCTCCACCGCCGGCCGGGACAACCCCGAGCTGGCCCCGCTGATCGGTATGTTCGTCAACCCGGTCGCGCTGCGCTGCGACCTGACCGGCGACCCGACCTTCGCCGACCTGCTGGCGCGGGTCCGTGACGGCCTGGTCGACGCGATGGAGCACGGCGACACCCCGTTCCAGCGGATCGTCGAGGCGGTCGCGCCGGACCGTGACCCGGCCGTGCAGCCGATCTTCCAGACCGCGCTGAACTTCATCCCCGACTCCGGCCTGGACCCGGTGGCGCTCGGCACCACCAAGGACGACCTGGCCTTCGACATCACCACCACGACCAGCCGGCTGGTCTACCGGACGGCGCTGTTCGACCGGGCCACCGCGCAGACGCTCGCCGCCCGGTACGCGCGGCTGCTCGCCGCGGCCGTCGCCGCGCCGCAGCGGCGGGTCTCCGCCCTGCCGCTGCTCGACGAGGCGGAGCGGCAACGGGTGCTGCACACCTGGAACGACACGGCCCACGAGGTGCCGACCACCACTGTGGTGGACGAGGTGCAGCGGCGGGCGGCAGCCACCCCGGACGCCACCGCCCTGGTCCACGACGGGGTGCCGCTGTCGTACGCCGAGCTGAACGCCCGCGCGAACCGGCTGGCCCGGGCACTGGTCGCCCGGGGCGCCGCCCCGGAGACCCGGGTGGCGCTCGCGCTGCCCCGCTCGGCGGAGCTGGTGGTGGCGATCCTCGCGGTGCTCAAGTCCGGTGCCGCCTACGTGCCGGTGGACACCGGCTACCCCGCCGGCCGGATCGCGTACCTGATCGAGGACGCCGAGCCGTCGCTGGTGCTGGCCACCGCGCAGACCGCGCGGCTGGTCCTGGCGGGCGCGCTCACGGTCGACGCCGGCACCGGCGCCGACCTGGCCGACACCGACCTGACCGACGCCGACCGGCTCGCCCCGCTGAGCCCGGCGCACCCGGCGTACGTGCTCTACACGTCCGGGTCGACGGGCCGCCCCAAGGGCGTGGTGGTCGCGCACCGGGCGCTCGCCGCGTACCTCGCCTGGGCCCGGCACACCTATCCGGGCCTGACCGGCACGGCCCTGCTGCACTCGCCGGTCTCGTTCGACCTCACCGTCACCGGCCTGCTCGGCACGCTGACCGCCGGCGGCACGGTGCGGCTGGCCGCGTTCGACGACGCCGCCGCCCGGGCCGGCGGCCGACCGACCTTCCTCAAGATCACCCCGAGTCACCTGCCGCTGCTCGAACCGGAGCTGTCGCCCACGACTGACCTGGTGATCGGCGGCGAGGCGCTCGGCGGCGAGCAACTGGCCGGTTGGCGGGCCGGCCACGCGCCGGTCGCGGTCGTCAACGAGTACGGGCCCACCGAGGCGACGGTCGGTTGCGTGGCCGCCCGGATCGCGCCGGGGGAGCCGGTGCCCGCGGGGCCGGTGCCGATCGGGCACCCCACCTGGAACACCCGGACGTACGTGCTCGACGCGGCCCTGAACCCGGTGCCGCCGGGCGTCGTCGGCGAGCTGTACGTCGCCGGGGCGCAGCTGGCCCGCGGCTACCACCGTCGGCCGGCGCTCACCGCCGAGCGTTTCCTGCCCTGCCCGTACGGGGCGCCGGGCGAACGGATGTATCGCACCGGTGACCTGGCCCGCCGCCGGGCAGACGGCGCGCTGGAGTACCTGGGCCGCCGGGACAGTCAGGTGAAGCTCCGGGGCATGCGGATCGAGCTGGGCGAGATCGAATCCGTGCTGCTGGCCCGCCCCGACGTACGGGAGGCGGCGGTGGTCGTGCGCGGCGACTCCGGCGAGCCCGCGCTGGTCGCGTACGTCGTCGGCGACGCCGACCCGGCGACCCTCGCCGCCGACCTGCCCCGGGAGCTGCCCGCGCACCTGGTGCCGGCCGCGTTCGTCGGGCTGGACGCGCTGCCGCTCACCCCGAACGGCAAGCTGGACCCGGCGGCGCTCCCGGCGCCGGCGGCCACCGCCGAGGCGGGCGGTTTCGTGGCCCCGCGCACCGACGCCGAGGCCCTGGTCGCCGAGGTCTACGCCGAGATCCTCCAGGTGGACAAGGTCGGCGCGCTCGACGACTTCTTCGCCCTCGGCGGAAACTCGCTGCGCGGCATGCGGGCGATGGCCCGGATCCGCGCCGAGGTGGAGGTCGAGCTGCCGATGCGGGCCCTGTTCACCAGCCCGGTCGTGGCAGACCTGGCCGCCGAGATCGAACAGCGGATCGCCGCCGAACTCGACGAGCTCTCCGACGCCGAGCTCGCCGCGCTGCTCGCGGCGGAGAAGGACAGTCCCTGATGACCGACCTGAAGGATCCGGCGCGGGACGCCGCCCGGCAGGCCCTCATCGCGCAACGGCTGCGGCGGCGGCAGGCCGCCGCGCCGGCCGCGCGGATCGTGCCACGTCCGTCGGGGGCCGAGGTGCCGCTGTCGTACGCCCAGGAGCGGGTCTGGTTCATGGACCAGCTCGCCCCGGGCGAGGCGGCCTACCACATCGCGGTGCCGCTGCGGGTGCGTGGCCCGCTGGACCTGGCCGCGCTGCGCGGGGCACTGGACGGGCTGACCCGGCGGCACGAGTCGCTGCGGACCCGGTTCCCGGCCGACGCCGACGGCCGTCCCACCGTGGTGATCGAGGACGCGGTCGAGGTGCCACTGACCATCGTGGACGCCGCCGACGCGAGCGCCGCGCAGGAGCTGGTGGACGCGGCGGCCGCCGAACCGTTCGACCTGGCGAACGGGCCGCTGCTGCGCGCCCTGCTGATCCGGCTCGGGCCGGCGGAGCACGTGCTCTTCCTCGGCCAGCACCACATCGTCGGCGACGGTTGGTCGGTCGACGTGCTGCTGCGTGACCTGGTCACCCTCTACCGCGGCGGTGAGCCACCCGAGCTGCCCGTCCAGTACGGCGACTTCGCCGCCTGGGAGGCGCGGGAGCTGGCCGGGCCGCAGGCCCAGCGGCACGTGGCGTGGTGGAAGCAGCGGCTGGACGGCATCACCCCGCTGGAGCTGCCGCTGGACCTGCCCCGCCCGGCCACCCAGACCTACCGGGGGGACTTCGTCGAGTTCACCCTGGACAAGGCGAGCACCGACGGGCTGAACGCGCTCGCCGCCGCGCACGGCGGCACCCTGTTCATGACGCTGCTCGCGGCGTACCACGTCTTCCTCGCCCGGCACGCCGGCCAGGACGACTTCGCGGTCGGCGCCTCCGTCGCCGGCCGGTCCGCGCCGGAGCTGGAGAACGTCGTCGGCATGTTCGTCAACATGCTGCCGCTGCGCGCCGAGCTGGCCGGCGACCCGACCTTCCGCGAGCTGCTGGAGCGCACCCGGCGCGGCGTGCTCGAGGCGCTGGAGCACGGCGACGTGCCGTTCGCCCGCGTCGTCCACGAGCTGGGGCTGCCCCGCGACGTCAGCCGCTCGCCGGTGTTCCAGGCCATGTTCGTGCTCCAGAACTACGACATGGGCCGGTACGCCGACGTGCCCGCCACCGGCGACGTCACGTTCGACTGGACGCCGATGGAGCTGCGCGCCACCCGGTTCGACTTCGAGCTGCACGCGGTGGAGACCGTCGACGGGCTCTGGGGGAAGCTGGTCTTCAACACCGACCTGTTCACCCGGGACACGGTCGAGCGGATGGCCGGCCGGCTCACCGCGCTGCTGCGGGCGGTGGTGGCCGCACCGGACACCCCGGTCTCCGCGCCGGCCGTGTTCGCCCCGAGCGAGCGGGAGCTGCTGGCCGGGTGGAACGAGACGGCGGCGGACTTCCCGCGCACCCAGACGCTGCACGGGCCGGTCGAGGAGCGGGCGGCGCGCACCCCGGACGCGGTGGCGCTGCGCTTCGAGGGCCGCTCGGTGACGTACGCCGAGCTGAACGCCGCCGCGAACCGGATCGCGCACCGGCTGCGCGCCGCCGGCGTGGGGCCGGAGACGCTGGTCGGGGTCTGTGCGGAGCGCTCCGTCGAGCTGGTCGCCGCCCTGCTGGGCGTGGTGAAGGCCGGCGGCGCCTACCTGCCGTTGGACCCGGAGTACCCGGCGGACCGGCTGGCGTTCATGGTCGGCGACGCGGGCGCGCCGGTGGTGCTGGTGCAGGAGCACCTGCGGAACGTGCTGCCGCCGACCGGCGCCACGGTGCTGACCCTCGACGACGACCGGGTGTGGGCGGGCCAGCCGAACACCGACCCGGCCCCGCTGGCCGGCCCCGCGCACCTGGCCTACGTCATCTACACCTCCGGCTCGACGGGCCGACCCAAGGGCGTGCCGAACACGCACCGGGGCATCGTCAACCGGCTCGACTGGATGCAGCGGACCTACCGGCTCGGCCCCGACGACGCGGTGCTCCAGAAGACCCCGGCGAGCTTCGACGTGTCGGTGTGGGAGTTCTTCTGGCCGCTGCGGGAGGGCGCGCGGCTGGTGCTCGCCAAGCCCGGCGGCCACAAGGACGCCGGCTACCTGCGGGACCTGCTGGTCGCCGAGCGGGTCACCACCACCCACTTCGTGCCGTCGATGCTGACCGTCTTCCTCGCCGAGGACGGCGTCGAGGCGGCCACCGCGCTGCGCCGGGTGATCTGCTCGGGCGAGGAGCTGCCCCTGGCCACCGCCACCGACTTCACCACCCGGCTGCCCTGGTGCGGGCTGCACAACCTGTACGGCCCGACGGAGGCCGCCATCGACGTCAGCTCCTGGCACTGCGAGCCGGCGCTGCTGGCGGGGCTCACGAGCGTGCCGATCGGGGCGCCGATCGCCAACCTGCGGCTGCACGTGCTCGACGCGGCCGGCAACGAGTGCCCGGTCGGCGTGGCCGGCGAGCTGCACATCGGCGGGGTCGGCCTGGCCCGCGGCTACCACCGGCGGCCGGCCCTGACCGCCGAGCGGTTCGTGCCGGACCCGTTCTCCGGTGAGCCCGGCGCGCGGCTGTACCGCACCGGTGACCTGGCCCGCTGGCGGGTCGCGCCCGGCGTGCCCGCCGGGTCCGGTACGTCGGCCGCGTCTGGTGGCGTCGCCCTGGCCGGGGCCGGCGGACCGGGCGACCGTGGTCCCTCCGGCGTCATCGAGTTCCTCGGTCGCATCGACCACCAGGTCAAGCTGCGCGGGCTGCGGATCGAGTTGGGCGAGATCGAGAGCGCGCTGCGGGAGCTGCCCGGTGTCACCGAGGCCGCGGTGATCGTCCGGGAGGACAGCCCGGGCGACAAACGGTTGACCGCGTACGTGGTGGGGCCGGCCGAGCACGCCCCGCTGAGGGCGGCGCTGAAGGAGACGCTGCCCGAGTACATGGTGCCCGCCGCGTTCGTCACGCTCGACGCGCTGCCGCTGAGCCCCAACGGCAAGCTGGACCGCCGGGCCCTGCCCGCGCCGGTGGTCAGCCGCGAGGCGTCGGTGACGCTGGTCGAGCCGCGCGACGACACCGAGCGGCTGCTCGCCGGGATCTGGTCCGAGGTGCTCGGCGTGCCGACCCTCGGCATCGACGACGACTTCTTCGACCTGGGCGGGCACTCGATGCTCGCCACCCAGGTGGTCGCGAAGATCCGCAAGGCGGAGCACGGCGGCCGCGCGGTCGGCGTGATGGACCTGTTCCAGCAGCGGACCGTCCGGGAGTTGGCCGCGTTCATGTCCGGCACCGTCGGCGAGGAGGGGCCGCGCCGGCTGCTCTACGAGCTGACCAAGCCGATCCCGGCGGCGCAGCGGGTGGTCAGCTACGTCTGCGTGCCGTACGGCGGCGGCAGCGCGATCGTCTACCAGCCGCTCGCCGACGCGCTGCCCACCGGGCACGCGCTCTGGTCGCTGGCCATCCCCGGTCACGATGTCGGGCTCAGCGAGGACGCGGTGCCGTTCGACGAGCTGACCACACGGGTGGCCGAGGAGATCCTGGAGCGCGTCGAGGGCCCCCTCGTCCTCTACGGCCACTGCGGGGTGGGCAGCGCCATCGTGACCGAGGTGGCCCGCAAGGTGGAGGCCGCCGGCCGCGAGCTTGCGGCGCTCTACATCGGGGCGATGTTCCCGTTCGCCCGCCCGAAGGGGCTGTTCGCCGCCGCCCGCGCCCGGCTGGAGAAGCTGCGCAGCAACAAGCACTACGCGAGCTGGCTCAAGTCGATGGGCGTGGACACCGACGAGCTGGACCCGGAGCAGGCCGACCGGATCATCAGCAACATGCGTGCCGACTCGCGCGCGTCGGAGGAGTACTTCACCGGTCTGCTCGACCGGCAGGCGACCAAGCTGCGTGCGCCCATCGTCTCGGTGGTGGGTTCGGAGGACCCGGTCACCGACTACCACACCGAGCGGTACGCCGAGTGGCGGTTCCTCAGCGACCGCCTCGCGCTGGTGGTCCTCGACCAGGCCGGGCACTTCTTCCTCAAGTACCGGGCCGAGGAGCTGGCGGAGATCGTCACCGGCACCCACCGGGCGGTGGCCGCCGGTGACGTCACCGAGCTGACCCGCGAGGCGCGCGGGGAGGACGCCGGCTGGGCCGTCCACGACACCCTCCGGGTCGGCGTCGACGACGCGCCGCAGCGGGCCACGGTCCGCCCGAGCATGACCCGGTTCGTGGCGGTCACCGCCGGGCAGCTCGTCTCGACCACCGGGTCGGCGCTGACCGCGTTCGCGCTGCCGATCTGGCTGTTCACCCAGACCGGTTCGGTGGCCGACCTGGGTCTGCTCTGGGCGCTCGCGCTGATCTGCGGTGTGCTGATGCTGCCGGTGGCCGGGGCGATCACCGACCGGGTGAGCCGGCGCAAGATCATGATGATCGCCAGCAGTAGCGCCGGATCGATCCAGGTGGTGCTCGCCGCGCTGCTCTGGACGGACAACCTGGCGCTGTGGCACATCTACGGCCTCGTGGCGCTCAGCCAGGTGGCCGGGTCGTTCCAGCGGATCGCGTTCCAGTCGGCCGTGCCGCAGCTCGTGCCGAAACGCTACCTCGGCCACGCGATGGGCATCACCCAGCTCTCCAACGGCTTCGCGATGCTGCTGATGCCGGTGTTCGCCGCCGGTCTGCTCGCCGCCATCGAGCTGAAGGGCATCCTGCTGCTCGACGTCGGTAGCTACGTGATCGCCGTGCTCACCCTGGCCCTGGTCCGCTTCCCCGACACCCTCGGCTGGCGGCCCCGGGAGCGGCTGCTGGTGGCCATCGCCAACGGGCTGCGCTACTCGTGGCAGCACCGCGGGTTCCGGCTGATGCTCGGCTACTTCGCGCTGGGCAACATCTTCCTGGCCCCCGCGCTGGTGCTGGTCACCCCACTGGTGCTGGCCTTCGGCACCGCCACCCAGGTGGCCCAGGTGGCGCTCGCCGAGGCGCTGGGGGCGGTCGCCGGGGGTGTGCTGATGTCGCTCTGGGGTGGCCCCCGCCACCGCCGGATGATCGGCGTGCTGGTCGGCAACCTCGGCACGGCGGTCGGCTGCGTCCTCATCGGCCTGGACGCCTCCGTGGCGATGATCTGCGTCGGGGCGTTCTGGCTGGCCATGGCGATGACCACTGCGCAGTCCGTCTACGCGACCATCGTGCAGGTGAAGGTGCCGCAGCGCTTCCACGGCCGGGTGTTCAGCCTCAACCAGACCATCTCCTGGTCGACGCTGCCGATCGGGTTCGCGCTGCTCGCGCCGGGAGCCACCAGCCTCTTCGAGCCGATGCTCGCCCCGGGCGGGGCACTGGCCGGGTCGGTGGGCGCGGTCATCGGCACCGGTCCGGGTCGCGGCATCGGGTTCGCGTACGTCTGCTTCGGCGCGGCCCTGGTGCTCATCACCCTCGGCGGGTTCGCCATCCGGCTGCTGCGCCGCTTCGACATCGAGGTGGAGGACTCCCTGCCGGACGACCTGATCGGCGCGCAGGAACGGGAACGGCGGCTCGCCGCCCGCGCCGCCGAGCGAGAGGCCGAGCAGGTGCCGGTCCCCGCGTGACGGCGCGGGGCCTCCGGTCGACCCGGAGGCCCCGTCCGGCTCACGGCCTGCCCGGCTCACGGCCCGCCCGGCTCACGGCCTGCCCGGCTCACGGCCCGCCCGGCTCACGGCCTGCCCGGCTCACGGCCCGCCCGGCGGGTCTGCCCCGCATGGCCTGCCCTGCGGGCGGGCGGGCCGTGAGCCGGTGCCGGTTCACGGTGCGGCGACACGCTCCGCCAGGTCGGACTCCGGCAGCTCCGACGGCTGCGCCACCCACGCCGAGTAGACCGGCAGGCCGTGCCACGGCCCGACCTGCCCGCCGCGCCGGTCGGTGGCGACCGCCACGACCGCGTACGGGTGGCCGAAGCGCAGCTCGGCGACCCGGGCGACGCCCTCCGGGGGCAGCCCGGTCGCCATGGCGAAGCCGGTCACCGCGGCGGCCTCGAAGCCGTACCGGCCGTAGCGGGCCATCGCGGCCTGGGCCGCCTGGTAGGGCAGCCGGGCCCGGCCCAGCAGTTCGCCGAGGGCGCGTGCGGCGGCGTCGAAGCCGAGGCCGTCCGCCGTCAGGTCGTGCCGGCTCTCCACCGACCAGCAGGGCAGCACGGCCGACACCCGCTCCTCCCGGCCGCCCCACGCCCGGGTCGGCACCTCCTCGATCGTCCACAGCGGAGTCTCACCGAGCGGCAGGTCGAACAGGGAGCGCCGGCCGACACCGGTCGGAATGGTCGCGGCATCGGTCGCCAGCTCGTGGGCGGCGGCGAGGACCTGCGCCGGGGCGACGTCCGGTGCCGCCGCGACCGACACCACGAGCATCCCCGCCTCGCGGCCCTCGACGCGCTCCGACCGCGCGGCCGTGGCGTGTACGGCCACGTCCCCGGCCTGCGCGGTGCCCGCGATCCAGCAGTGGTGGTCGTACTCCGGGGTACGCAACACCCGGCGAACCCGGCCCGCCCAGGCGCTGCCCCTCCCGAGCGCGTCGGCGGAGGCGACCTGGAACGGCGTCGCCCACGACACGCGGGTGGCCAGGGCGGTGGCCAGGATCAGGAGCGTGGCCGGGTCGACGGTGAGCGGGAAGCGCTTGATCAGGCCGGAGGTGCGCTCGCGTGCCCACTCGTCCAGCGTCGCCTGGTCGGGAAGCGGCCCGCTCTCGGTGCTCGCCGGCAGCGTGGCCCGCCAGCCGGCCAGCTCGTCGAGGGGTGCCCGCTCCCACAGGGCGCTGGCCGACGCGACGAGCGGGTGTGGATCGTCCAGGAGCGCGTGGGCGGTCGCCGCGGCGGTCTCGACGTCGACGCCGAGCGCCTCCTCCAGGTCGACGCGGGCGGCTCCGGTGGCGGCGGGACCGACGAGGGCCAGGAGTAGCCACGCGCCGAGCGGAGAGGCGACGTGGTGGCCGGAGCCGACGAGGTCGTGCAGGCGCTGCGCGTAACGGGTCACGGGCCCGGTCAGAACAATCACCACCCCACTCTGCCCGCCACCCCCCACCCCCGCCACCCCACCCGCCCTCCCACCGCCCCCGCCGCCTTCCGGTCGATCGTGCAGTTATGGTGCCCGTCGTGTGATGGTTCGCACCTTTCGCACACCACCACAACTGCATGATCGACGGGGCGAGGCGGGCGGGGCGGGCGAGGCGGGGCGGGGCGAGGGGGCGCGGGGTGGGACGGGGGTCAGGACCAGAGTTCGAAGGGTTCGTCGATGTCGTGGCCGGCGAGGAACGCGGTCAGCAGCTCCGGTAGGCGGCCCGGGTAGAAGCGGTCGGTGCTCGCCACCACCTCGGCCACCGGCCACCAGCGGAAGTCGAAGTAGTCCTCCCGCTCGTAGTCCAGTCGCTGCGCCTCGTCCACGTCGGGTCCGGGCCCCGGCAGTCGTACCGGCACGATGACCTCATCCTGCACGTGGCGCAGGTGCCGGTGGATGAAGCTGGCCCGGCGCCGCCAGGTCGGCGCCCCGACCTCGGCCGGCGCGACCACGATGCCGGTCTCCTCCCGCAGCTCGCGCACCGCCGCGTCGAGGTACGTCTCGCCCGGGTCCAGCCCGCCACCGGGCAGCTCCCACCACTCGCCGAGGCGGGGGTGGTCCGGGTCGCGGGTGTGGAACAGCAGCACCCGTTCGTCGACGTCGCGCACCACCAGCCGCACGGCGCGACGCTCGATGACCGGCAGGTCCGGCGGCAGGTCCGGCGGGGTCAGCACGGACCCGCCCCGATCGCCGTGGATCGCCGTGCGCGGCGTGGCTCAGACACCGGGGCCGGCCCGGTCGATGCCGGTCACCTCGGCCCGACGCAGCGTGACCGCCGTGCCCCCGCGCAGCGAGTTGGGGATCTCGGCGATGGCGTCGACCCGGTCGACCAGTTCGCGCAGCTCGTCGGTCGGCGCGTCGCCCTCGATCCGGACGTCGTAGGTCACCTCACCGGACACGGCGGGGTCGCCGGCGAAGTCGCCGCGTACCGTCACCTCGACCCGGTGCAGGTCGATGCCGGCGGCCGCGGCCTCGCGGAACAGGTCGTTGGAGACGCAGCCGGCCACGGCGAGGTAGAGCAGTTGGCCGCCGTTGAACCCGAGCCCGTCGCCGCCGGCGTCCGCCGGCCGGTCCACCACCAGCGTGTACGGCCCGGCCGAGCCGATCGCGGCCGGCTGCCCGGGTAGACAGCGGGTGCGTACCTCGATGGTCATCCGTGACCGCCTTCCGTGTCGTACCGGACCGACGCGTCCAGTCAAGCATGGACAGCCGGGGAGCACGTCCGCCGGGCGGGCGACACCCCGGCCCCCGCCGGGTGCCCGCCGGGGACACGGATAGGCTGCCCGCCGTGGCAGGTCTGTTGAGGAATGTCGCGGCGCGCATCGGCCGCGTCGGCGCCATCGTCCCGTCTCCCCGCCGGTCTGGGCCGACGCCGGCCCAGGTCGCGCGTCGGCGCCAGGTCGCCGCGCTGCAGCGCCGGGAATTGACGTACGCCCCGGAGCTCGACGGGCAGGCCGACCCGGGCGAGGTCGTGTGGACCTGGGTGCCGTACGAGGACGACCCCCGGCAGGGCAAGGACCGCCCGGTGCTGGTGGTGGGCCGGCACAGCCGCACCCTGTTCGGTCTGATGCTCTCCAGCCAGAGCGACCGGGACGGTCAGCGGCACTGGTTGGCGTTGGGGCCGGGCGCCTGGGACCGGGACAACCGGCCGAGCTGGATCCGGTTGGACCGGGTGCTCACGATGCGGGAGGACAGCATCCGCCGCGAGGGCGCGGTGCTGGACCGGGCCCGCTTCGACCGGATCGGTCGGGCGCTGCGCGCCGGCTACGGCTGGCGCTGACCGCCGGTCGGGCAGTGATGCGCGGGGTGTAACGCGAAACCCCGTCCGGGCGCTGCACACTATGCCACTGGGGAGTCGCACCGGTTTCCGCACCGCAGGGGAACGGCGTCGTCGCGGCGTCGTTCGGACCGGAGAGGACCGCGACGATGAACGGTGGCGTGCCACGACACCCTGCTCTCCCCGACGACCACCTGCCCGTCACTCCGGACTGGACCTGCGCCACGTGCGGCGCGGACTGGCCCTGCGCGACGAAGCGGCGCCGCCTGCTCGACGAGTACCAGCGCGATCGTGCCGCGCTCGGGGTCTACCTGGCCGCCTGCCTCGCCGTGGCGTCCGACCAGTTGCGCCGCGTGCCGGTGGCCGCGCTGCAGCAGCGGTTCACCGGCTGGCTGCCCCGGCCGCGCCGGTCGTTCTGACCAATCGGGCGGGGCCGCCGGTTCCTCAGCCGCCGGCCCCGCCCCCCCGCACCTCCTTCCTGCTGTGACCCGTGGTCAGGTCCGGGTGTGCGCCCGGACCTGCCGCGCTGTGGCGGCGACCGTGGCGCGGCGGGTGCGCGTGGTCGCCGTGGGAGTGCGGGTCGGCCAACCGACCAGCCGGGGACGCCGTCGGGCGCTGACGTCCTCGACCCAGCCGACCAGCAGCACGACGGCGAGGAGCAGGACGAGCGCGACGGCCAGGTAGCCGACCTTCCCGAGTCGCCAGGCGTCGACCCGGTCGCCGACGACGAAGCAGACCGCGATGGCCGCGTTGTGCCAGAGGTAGATGGTCAGGGCCCGGCTGTTCAGCCAGGTGACCAGCCGGTCCAGTGGTCGGGCCCGGGCCAGCCAGGCCATCCGTGGGCGCACCCGGAGCAGGACCAGCACGAAGCCGAGCGAGTAGAACGCCTGGGCCACCGGGATGTCGTTCAGGTCGAACCCGTCCACGGGATGCGTCACCGTCCAGCCGACGCCGACTCCCACGCAGAGTGCCGCCGCGAGAAGCAGGGCCGCCCGGGGGACGCGGTGCAGTGCCCCGTCGCGGTGGGCGAAGCCGACGAGCCAGCAGGCGCCGAAGGTCGCCAGGTCGGAGACGACGGAGTTGACGTGACCGTTGAGCGGCGCGGTGGTCTGCAGCAGCACGACGACGGCCAGCGGCAGCAGCACGGTCGGCAGCGGCCACCGGCGGTAGAGCCCGAGCAGCGCGGGGGAGAGCAGGACGAACCAGAGGTACGCGACCAGGTACCACAGCACCCCGGTCACGTCCTGCGCCCAGGCGCTGCCCGCCGGCTGGGCTATCGGCACCAGCCAGGTCAACAACCCCGGCCACTGCGGCCGGTCGGGCCAGCCGTGCCACACCATCACCGGCACCAGCACCGCGCCGAAGATCCACAGTGCGGGGAGCAGTCGCCGCAGCCGGCCGTTGACCGCCCGGGTGGGTGCCCGGTCCAGGGACCGGGCCATCAGCGATCCGCCGAGCGCGAACATGACGCCCATGGCGGGGAACGCGAAGCTCAGCCACGCGTAACCCCACATGTGGTACGCGATCACCCGGGTGAGCGCGAGCGCCCGGAGTGTGTCGAACCACCGGTCGCGGCCGGTGCCGGCCCCGACCGCGGTGCCACCGATCGGCGCCGGCGGCACCGCGCCCGCGTCGACCACGGCGTCCTGACCGGTCGGTGGGTCACCGGCGCGCTTCAGCTTCCGCCACCGCAGCCGGGTGCCGGTCAGCGCCGTCACCGTCGACCGGAGCAGGACCAGGTACATCAGTTGCCGGTAGGCGAACTGCTGCAGCGGGAGCGCCAGCAGCGGCAGGAGGCGTTCACGGTCCAGGCGGAAGGCGACCAGCGCGACGACCCACTGCACGGCCAGCATCAGCAGCCACGCCACGGCCGTCTCGGTGGTGCCCAGGAAGAACAGGCCGTAGAGGGCCATCAGGTCCAGCACGGGCCCGAGCAGTGGCAGCACCACGCCGAAGAGGGCGAGCAGGGGCAGACCGAAGCGGCCGAACCGCCCGGACGGACCGCCGTCGAACACCGCGCGGCGGTGCTTCCACATCGCCTGCATCGTGCCGTAGCTCCAGCGGTACCGCTGCCGCCACAGCTGGGTCAGCGTCGCGGGGGCCTCGGTCCAGGCGCGGGCGCGCTTCTCGTACACCACGCGCCAGCCGGCCCGGAGGACGGCCATCGTGATGTCGGTGTCCTCGGCGAGGGTGTCGTTGCTCATGCCGCCCGCGGCGAGCAGCACCCGGCGCCGGAAGGCCCCGATGGCGCCGGGCACGGTCGGCATGCAGCCGAGCGTCTCGTACAGGCGGCGGTCCAGGTTGAAGCCGATGACGTACTCGATGTGCTGCCACCACCCGAGCGGGCCCCGTCGATTGGCGACCTTGACGTTGCCGGCCACCGCGCCCACCGACGGGTCGGCGAAGGGCTGCACCAGCCGGCGGACGGAGTCCCGCTCGAAGACCGTGTCGCCGTCGACCATCACGATGATCTCGTGACTGGCGTACGCGACGCCGGTGTTGAGGGCGCTCGGCTTGCCGCCGTTGGGTTTGCGGATCACGCGTACGTTGCGCAGCCCGAGCGCCTCCACGCGGTCGGCGGTGCCGTCGGTCGACCCGTCGTCGACGACGATGACCTCGATGCCGCGATGGTCGCCGTTGGCCAGTGACCGTACGCTCGCGGCGATCCCGGCCTGCTCGTTGTACGCCGGCACGATGATCGACACGGGTTCGGTGACCGGCGGCCCCCAGTACCCGCGACGGCGGCGCCAGGCCAGTCGGGGCGCGAGGACGAGCAGCAGCGCCGTACGGGCCAGCATCAGGAGCCCGACCACCACGAACAGCACGCGGAGCGCGGCGATGAAGAGGTCGGCGATCTGCACCGCCATCACCACCGATCCGGCGCGCCAGCGTGCCGACTCCGCCACCGGCTGGTTCGCCGGGACCATCGCCGTGCCGTCGTCGTCGTCCTCGTCCCGGGTCCGGTTGACGCCGTCTCCGACGGTGATGAAGTCGTAGCCGCGGGCTCGCATCGCGGGAATGAACCGTTCCAGGGCGGCGACAGTCTGGGCGCGGTCGCCGCCCGCGTCGTGCAGCAGCACGACGGCGCCCTGGCCGGCCGGTGGCGTCATGTTCCGGACGATCGCGTCGACCCCGGGCCTGGCCCAGTCCTGACTGTCGGTGTCGTTCACCGCCGTGAGGTAGCCGAGGCGACCGGCCTGTTGGATGGCCTTCCACGCGTCGTCGTCGACGGCGTCCGCCCGCGACGAGTACGGGAAGCGCAGCAGGGTCGTCCGGACCCCGGCGGCGTTCATGACGGCCATCTGGGTCTGCGCGTACTCGAGGCGTCGCTGCCAGCCGGGCAGCAGGGTCGCGTCCGGGTGGCTGAAGGTGTGTACCCCCAGTTCGTGTCCCTCCGCCGCGATGCGTCCGGTCAGGTCGGGGTGGCGCGCCACCTGGCTGCCGACGACGAAGAAGGTCGCCTGCGCCCGGTGGCGTCGCAGCACGTCGAGGATCCGGGGCGTCCACACCGGATCGGGGCCGTCGTCGAAGGTGAGGGCGATGGTGCGCGGCGGCATCCGGTAGGACCGCGCCCGGCCGTCGGTGGTGTCGATGACCGGCCCGCCGGAGGTGATCGAGGCGGGCACCGTCCTCTGGTCGCCGGTCTCCCGGACGTGGTCCGGCGCGAACTCCGCGTTCGCGTACGCCTCGACGAGCAGCACGCTGAGCACGACGGTGACGAGCATCCCGTAGACCACCCAGCTCGTGCGCAGCGGGAAGCGCACGCGGTGTCGCCTCCGGGGCGCGGCGGGCCTCGGACGCCTTGTCGTGACGGTCATCGGGTCAGCAGCCTCCGCTCGGCGTCGAGAAGGGCGGCCGTGTGCGGCGCCAGGGCGGGCGGCGGCGTCTGGGACGACGGGCTCGGCTCCGGGCCGGTCGGTGACTCCGACGGCTCGGTGGGCCCGACGGTCGTGGGAGACGGCGGAGAGGGTTCCGTGGTGGATTCCTGTGGAGGCCGGGCCGGCACCGGGTCGTGGTGTTCCGGTCCGGGTGTGGGCACGGGAATCGGCCGGGCCGGCTGCGCGGGGGTGTGGCCGGGCGGTGCGAGGTCGGCGCCCGCCAGGTCGGTGACGATCGCCGGTTCGAGCGGGCGTTCCGCCGCGGCGGGCTGGTCGCCGGTCTCCAGGCCGGCCTCCTCGTCGAGGAGCGGCGCGGTGCGATTGGCGGGCGGTCCGGTCAGGACGGCGAGACCGACGATCGGCACATACCCGAGGGCGACCGCCGAAAGGAGCACCCCGCACCAGCGCATCAGGCGCGCGCGTCGTCCGGAGACGTCGACGAAGACCGGCGCGGGGGCCGGGAGGTGGGGAACGGCGCTGTCAGCGGGCGAGTTGCCGTCGTGAATGTGAACGACCACCCGCACGAGGCTAGGGAGGGCATAAGCCGCTTATGTCCACTTTGTGGACTTCCGGTCATGGCCGGGATTTCATATTCCGCACAACTGGATGAACGACGGCGATGAGGCCCGAACGCCCAATTATCTCGCTTTCACGGACACCGGTGACGACAGGCGCGAAGAAGGTGAAACGTCCGGCGGCGGACGGGAGGCCACCTCACCTTCCCGGTGACGCCGTTTCCCGCCCGGCCGGTCACTCCGTCGGGTGGGCGATGTCGACGAGTTGGCGGGCCGGTCGGCCGGCGCCGAGGCTCTTCGCGCGGTACATGGCCGCATCCGCCTGCCGGAGGGCTTCGGTGAGCTGGGTCGGGCCGGGGACCGGCGCGAGCCCGACCGAGGCGGTCACCCGCAGCGAGAGCCCGCCCAGCGGGATGGGCGCGGCGAGCATCTCGCAGAGCCGCCGGGTGGCGTGGTCGATCCAGCGCGGGTCGACCGTCGGGCTCGTCAACAGCCCGGCGAACTCGTCGCCGCCGAGCCGCGCCACCAGGTTGTCGCCCGCGAAGGCGGCCAGCCGCTCCGCCACGCTGATCAGCACCTGGTCACCCGCCGCGTGCCCGTGACGGTCGTTGACCTGCTTGAAGTCGTCCAGGTCGACGATGACGGCGATCAGCGGTCGACCGGCGGCGTCGGTGAGCAGGGTGGCGGCCAACCGGTAGAAGGCGCGACGGTTCGGCAGGCCGGTCAGCGGGTCGTGGCTGGCCGCGTGCCGCTCGGCGGCGAGCTCGGCCTGCAGGTGCCCGACCTCGGCCTCGGCGCGCAGGGCCCGGCGGCGCAGGTGCCAGGTGGAGAGCAGCGCGCCGGCGGCGCAGACGCCGGACGCGACACTCATCGGATCCGGCACGAGCCCTCCCATCGCGCGATCGCTCGTGGACCGCCACGGGCGCGGGGTCGGGCCCCTGTGTCCGCCCGGCGGCGAGCCAGGTTTGGTGACTCCGTGTGATCGGTCGGGTACCGCACACGTGCGTTATCATGCTCGCCGTCCGATGCAGATGCAATAGCAGATGCACGTGCAGCACCGTCCGATGTCGACATCCCCCGCGCGCCGCCACCGCTCCTCCCACGGCATCGGCCGACTCCTGAATCGAAGGACCGCACCACATGCAACAGCCGGACAACGGCGTTCCCGTCACCCAGCTCCCTCCGCTGACCTGGCAGAAGAGCCGCCGGAGCAACCCGAGCGGCAACTGCGTGGAGCTCGCCGAACTGCCCGACGGCGCCGGCATCGCGCTGCGTAACTCCCGCCACCCCGACGGGCCCGCGCTGATCTACACGGTCGACGAGATCGCCGCCTTCGTGCTCGGTGCCCGCGACGGAGACTTCGACCATCTGATCGCCTGACCCCTCGTCCGGGTCGGCCGAACCGCCGGCCCGGAGGAGTTCATCTCACTGTCGGTCCATGGCATGCTTACACGTCGGCCGGGCCGGACCGCCTGGCCGTGCGCGGTACGCGGAGGGCGGCACGTGACGATGGTTTCCGCCGAGGGTGGCCCGGCGACCGGGCCGACCGTGCTGCGCATGCTGCTCGGCGCCCAGCTGCGCCGGTTGCGGGAGTCCAGTGGCGTCACCCGCGAGGGCGCCGGCTGGGAGATCCGCGCCTCCGAGTCGAAGATCAGCCGGATGGAGCTGGGTCGGGTCGGGTTCAAGGAGCGCGACGTCGCCGACCTGCTCACCCTCTACGGCGTCAGCGACGCCGAAGAACGGGCGGTGCTGCTCAAGCTCGCGCACGACGCGAACAACCCCGGCTGGTGGCACCGCTACGGTGACGTGCTGCCCACCTGGTTCCAGTCCTACCTGGGCCTGGAGGCCGCGGCCGTGCTGATCCGCAGCTACGAGGTGCAGTTCGTCCCCGGGCTGTTGCAGACCCCCGAGTACGCCCGGGCGGTCGTGCTGCTCGGCCATGACACCGCCAACCCGGCCGAGATCTCCCGCCGCGTCGACCTGCGGATGCGCCGACAGGAGTTGCTGCGGCGGGCGGATCCGCCGCAGCTGTGGGCGGTCGTGGACGAGGCGGCCCTGCGCCGCCCGATCGGCGGCGCGGAGGTGATGCGCGGTCAACTCACCGCGTTGATCGAGGCGACGCGCTCACCGCACATCCGGCTCCAGGTGATCCCGTTCGCCGCCGGTGGTCACGCCGCCGCCGGCGGCGCCTTCACGATCCTGCGCTTCGGCGACCAGGACCTGCCCGACATCGTCTACATCGAACAGTTGACCAGCGCGCTCTACCTCGACAAACGCGACGACCTGGACTACTACGCGCTGGCGATGGAGCGGCTCTGCGTCGAGGCGGAGCCGCCGGAGCGTACGGCGGAGCTGCTCGAGCGGTTCCGGGACGAGCTGAAGGGCGCCTGACCCCCCCCGCGTGCCGCCGTTCCATGTTGACCGGCATCGACGTGTTGGATAGTCTCTGAATCGATCCAGAATCTGAATCGATTCAGAACGGAGGACCGGTGAAGCCCACCCTCCAGGCCGTGGCCGACGCCGTCGGGGTCTCCCGCAGCACGGTGTCCAACGCGTACGCCCGCCCCGACCAGCTCTCGGCGGCGCTGCGCCAGCGGATCCTCGACACGGCCAAGGCGATCGGCTACCCCGGTCCGAACCCGACGGCCCGCTCGCTGCGCCGCGGGTTCGTCGGCGCGATCGGGGTGCTCTTCACCTCCCAGCTGTCGTACGCCTTCACCGACCCCTTCGCGATCCGCTTCCTGACCGGCGTCAGCGCGGCGGCCGAGCGGCACGGCTCCAGCCTGCTGCTCGTGCCTCTCTCGGCCGACCTGGCGGAGGCCCGGCGGGCGGTGGAGAACGCCGCCGTCGACAGCTTCTGCATCTACTGCGTCGGCGACGAGACCTGGGTGCTCGACGCCATCCGCGACCGGGGTCTGCCCTACGTCACCACCGCCCACCGCGCGGACGCCGGCCCGCTGCATCGCTACGTCGGCATCGACGAACGGGCCGCGGCGCGCAGTATCGCCGCCCACGTCGCGGACCTCGGTCACCGGCGGGTGGCGCTGCTCGGCGACGGCGTGCTGCCCGGCGCGCCGCCCGGGCCGCTTGCACTGTCCACACCGGACGACGTGCCGAGCCCGACCACCCGCGGCCGGTTCGCCGGGTTCGCCGACGCGTTCGCCGAGGCCGGGGTGCCCTGGTCGGCCCTCACCGTGCTCTCCGCCGCCGGCAACGACCGGTCCGCCGCCGCCCAGGCCGTCGCCGCCCTGCGCACGCTGCCCGACCCGCCGACCGCCGTGCTGGCCTGCTCCGACGTGCTCGCGCTGGGCGCCCTCGACGCGCTGCGCGCGGCGGGCGGCCCACCGGTGTCGGTGACCGGGTTCGACGACATCGCCGAGGCCGCCGCGGTCGGCCTCACCACCGTGCGCCAGCCGGCCGAGGAGAAGGGCCGCCTCGCCGGCGAACTGCTGCTCGACCCGCCCGCCGATCCCGCGGCCGGCCACCTGCTCCTGCCCACCGAACTCATCGTCCGGACCTCCACCGGACCTGTCCCGAGGAGTTGACCATGGAACAGTCCAGCGGCCTCATCTTCGCCCTCGACGCGGTCGACCGGCACGTCAACTCGGCCCGGCCGCACGCGCCGGTCCAGGTCGAGCGACCGGCGCGGCTCGCCCCCACCCGCCTGGCGGCGGCCAGCGCCCTGCGCCGCCTCGCCGACCGGATCCAACCCCGGCCGCTGCCCGCCACGCCCCGCTGCTCCTGACCGCCGGGAACCGCCCATTCGGGCACGGCACCCGCCAGGACGTGCGCAAACCGGCGTCGCGACTGGTGGGCGGCGGCACGGGCCAGGCACACTGGACGCCCATGTCGCCGCTCACGCCCACCCTCCGCCTGCACGACCGGTACGTCCTGCGGGAGCGCATCGGGCTCGGCGGCATGTCCGAGGTGTGGCGCGCCGACGACGAGGTGCTCGGGCGCCCCGTCGCGGTCAAAGCCCTGGCGGGCGAGTTCGCCGTCGACCCGTACCTGCGGGCCACCATCCAGCGCGAAGCCCGCGCGGCCGCGCGGCTGACCCACCCCCACATCACCCGGGTGTACGACTACCGCGAGGCGACCCTCGGCAGCGGCACCGTCGTGCCGTACCTGGTGATGGAGCTCGTCGAGGGGCGAAGCCTCGCCGACCGGCTCGCCGACGGCCCGCTCGCCTGGCCCGAGGCGGTCCGGGTCGCCGCCCAGGTCGCCGCCGCGCTCGCCACCGCACACCGCATCGGGGTCGTGCACCGCGACGTCAAGCCCGGCAACGTCATGATCACAGAGTCCGGCGCCAAGGTGCTCGACTTCGGCATCGCCGCGCTCGCCGGCCCGCACCACCCGGTCGCCGGGCAGACCGGTGAGCTGCTGATGGGCACCCCGGCGTACTTCGCGCCGGAACGTCTCACCCCCGGCCCGCCCGACCCGGCCAGCGACGTCTACGCCCTCGGCGCGCTCCTCTACCGCACCCTCACCGGCCACGGGCCGCTGCCGGTGCAGACGTGGGAGGACGCGCTGGAGGTGCACCAGCGGAACACGCCCGTACCGCCGCTGCGCGTCCCCGGCCTGCCCTTCGACATCGCCGAGATGATCCTCGCCGCCCTGCGCGCCGATCCGGCCCGACGGCCGACGGCGGCGCAACTCGCCACCCGGCTCGCCGCCGCCCAGCCGGTCGACCTGCCCGCCGCGATCCTGCCCACCGCACCGGTCGATCCGGCCGCTCACCGTGGCGGGGGAGTCGGGGTGGGGCCGCTCGCGCCGCCGGGACACCTGATCGCCCCGACGTCGCCGGCCGGTCCGCTCGCGTCGTCCGGGCGGCCGGTCGCGCCGACGTCGCCGGCTGGCGGGCCGCTCGCGCCGACGTCGAGGTCGGGGTACCCGCTCGCGCCGACGTCACCGGCTGGGGGTTCGCTCGCGCCGACGTCGCCGGTTGGCGGGCCGGTCGCGCCGGCGTCGTCGACGGGGCACGCGGCCGCGCCGACGTCGCCGGCCGGGTCGGGCGCCGCGGCGCCGTCCGCCGGGCGTCCGACCCGGCCGACCTGGCCGGCCGGCCGGGCGACCGTCCCGGCCGCGCACCCGCCGACCCTCATCGACCGCGCCCCGGTCGCGTCGTGGCCGACCGATGCTGCCGATGTCGCCGCCCGGCGCGCGGCGCGGCGGTCCCGAGGCCCGGTCGCCGCGCTCGTCGCGGTCGGGCTCGTCCTCCTCCTCGGACTGGGCGCGCTGGTGGCGCTCGGCGACCGCGACCCGGTGAACCCGCCCGCCGCTGCACCCGACAGCTCTGCCACGGATGCGCCGCCGAGCCCGGAAGCCTCCGACACCAACCCGCCGCGCCCGGATCCCACCCCCAGCACCCAGGGGCCCGCGACGGTCAGCCTGCGCCAACTGGGCGTCGAGTTCGCCGCGATCCTCGCCCAGGCCCAGATCCGGGGCGAGGTCGACCGCCGGACCGCCGAGGACCTGCGGAAGGAGTTGGCCGATCTCGGGCGGGGCAAGCCGAAGGACCGCGAGAAGCGGATCGAGGACCTGCGCGAACGCATCACCGAGGCGGTGGAGCGCGACGGCCTCTCCGCCAGGACCGCCGCCCAACTGGACACCCTCCTGACCCACCTGGACTCCGTAACCCCCCGCGACTAACCCCTCCCCGGTCCCCGGCCCCCTCGTTCCGGTCGATCATGCAGTTGTGGTGCCGGACTTCGGGTCTTCTGCGCCCTTTGCGAGGCACCACAAGTGCATGATCGCCGGGCCGGTGCGGTGCGGTGCGGTGCGGGGCGGGGCGGGCGGGGGAATCGGGGGGTGGTGAGGGGCGTTGCATCTGTCGACGCCCGCGGCACATCCCCCCGGTTGCCGCGGGCGTTCTTACGTCCGGCCCTCAGTGCAGAACGGCGCGCGCGATCCCGCCGACCTCGGTGCCGGCCCGCTCGACGAGCACCCCGTCCGGCGTCCAGATCGCCGACCGTCCGGCGGTCTCGGCGTACCCTCCGCCGGTCGCTCCGGCGAAGCTCGCCACCGCCACCCAGACCCGGTGCGAGGCGGCGACCCGCCGCGCCCGCTGCTCCGGCACCGCCGTGTCCCGTGCGGCCTCGACCACCCCCGCCAGGTAGGCGTCCATGCCGAGGGCCGCCGTCCGCTCGGCGTGCTCCGACACCCCGGTGTCCTTGCAGACCGCCAGGCCCAGCCGCCAGCCGTCCACCGCGAGGACCACGGGCCGGTCACCCGGCACGAACCGGCGCTGCTCCGCCTCACCGAGCCACATCTTCCGGTACGCCACGGCCGCGCCGCCCGCGTCCACCGCGAGCACGCCGATGTGCTCGCCCCGGACGGGCGCGCCGGCGAGCGCGAGCGTCCCGGTCTCGGCGCACGCCTCGACCAGTGGCGCCAGCCGGGGATCGTCCTCCGCCACGACGGGCGCCGCCAACTCGTACCCGGTCAGGGACAGTTCCGGGAAGACCACCACCCGCGCCGCCACCGCCCGGACCGCGGCGGCGTGCGCCCGGGCGTTGGCCGCGACGTCGCGCGGTACGCACGGCGGCTGCGCGACCGCGAGCCGCAGCGGGGTGCGATTTCGCGTACCTGGGCTTGTGCGGCTCCGCGTCACGGTCGTGGGGCTCGCCCCATGGTCGACTCTCAGGATGGGTTCGTAGCGTGGGGGCATGATTCGAACGTCGCACGTCCTGCTCGCCACCGGAAGCCTCGCGGCGGACGCCGAGCCGCCCCAGGACGGGATCGTCGGTTATGTGAGCGACCTGGTGGAACGGCTGGGCGGGCCGGGCGCGGGCCTGGCGGTGGCGCTGGAGAACCTCTTCCCGCCGATCCCGAGCGAGGTGATCCTGCCGCTCGCCGGTTTCGTCGCCGGGCAGGGGCGGATGAGCGTGGTCGGGGCGATCTTCTGGACCACGCTGGGGTCGCTGGTGGGTGCCCTGGCCCTCTACTGGGTCGGGGCGTGGCTCGGTCGGGACCGGATCCGTGCGGTCGCGGCGCGGCTGCCGCTGGTGAAGCTCAGCGACGTCGACAAGACCGAGGCGTGGTTCGTGAAGCACGGCATCAAGGCCGTCTTCTTCGGGCGGATGATCCCGATCTTCCGGAGCCTCATCTCCATCCCCGCGGGGGTCGAACGGATGCCGGTGGCCACGTTCGCGCTCTACACCACGCTGGGCAGCCTGATCTGGAACACGACGTTCGTGCTCGCCGGCTACCTACTGGGCGACAACTGGCACCTCGTCGAGGGGTACGTCGGCGCCCTGCAGAACGTCGTCATCGTGGTCTGCGTGGCGGCCGCCGGCTGGTTCGTGGTGACTCGCGTGCGCCGTGCCCGACGTGCCGCCCGGGCACCGGGGGAGGACGCCACTGCGACGCCGACCGGGCCGGCGTACGGCGTCCCCGACCCGAGCGGTCGCGGCACCATCTACCGCAGCGGCGGGTGGGCCGACGAGGAGCGGACCCGCGGCGGAACGCACTGACACATCCCACCTGGCGGGCGGGCGTTCGGGCGGTGGGCCCGTTCGGCGCCGGCGCGTTCGGGCGCTCCGCCCGGCGGTCATGAAGCTATTGCGCCGACACGTCGGCGCCGAGGGCAATAAGTTCATGATCAGCGCGTCGGACGGTGGGCGGGCGGGCGGCGGGCGGTGGGCGTTGGGGGCGTTTGGGCGGGATGGGTCGGGCCGGGTGGCCAGCCGCAGGCCGGCCGGAGGGCTCGGGGGCCGAATCGGAGGATAGGGGCCTGGGTTGGATCGCGTCGGCCCCGTTGGCCCTGGCGGCGGGGACGCTTGGTGCCGGCCGTGACGTTGAGCCGGATTTGTCCGGCTTCGGGTCGGATCGGGTCGGGGCGTACAGGGCCCGGCCGCCCCTGCTGCGGATCAACGGGTCGCGTTGTGATCCGGACGGTGGATCGGGAGGAGTTGGCTGTAGATCTTGGTGAGTTGTGGCCCCTCTGGGGGCCTCAATCGTCCAAGATCTGCACTTGGTGCCTGGCCGGTGGTGGTGGCTGGTTGGGTGTTTGTCTGGTTTCGGGTGGGTGGGGTGTCGGGGTTTGTGGCGTGGGGTCCTGTGGTCGGGGCCACGGTGGGGTCGGAATGGTGGCTGGGTCGGGGGCGTTGAACAGTCTCTGACGGCCGAGGTAGCAGCCCTGGTTCCGCTGGCCCGCTGGGTTGGTGGGTGCGGGTGAGCGGCCCGGAATGATGGCCCCCCGCCTCGGTCGTTGGACATGGACCACGCGATCGGCGGGCCCCCGGGAATGACGGTGGGCTGCGGGTCGTTGGACATGGACCCGGCGATCGGCGGGGCCCCGGGAATGATGGTGGGCTGGCGGTCGTTGGATAGGGACCCGGCGCGGTGAGCCCCCCGGCTCGGCCAACCGCCGGAGAATTCTGGTCACGGTGAGCGCTGGCTCCCGGCCAACCCGGTCAGGTGCGGATCGTCGCCCGGACGAGCCCCCTTCGACCACCCAAGACTTTCCCCCTTGCTTTTCAGGGCGCCGGTTCCCCGGTGCCGTCCCTGTGCCGATCCTTTCCCCCTGGTCGGTGTGGGCTCCCCCGAGCATTGGAGCTTCTGTCATGAACACGATCATGCGTAAGAGCGTTCTTGGTATCGCTGGTCTGGCTTTCGCCGGTGGGATCGCCGGTGGTCCGATCGCCGCGCACGCCGCCACCCCGGCGGTGGACGCGAAGCCCGTCGCGGTGGTGCAGACCGACAAGGTTGATGCGGCGAAGTTGATCCCGCATGGTGTGCAGGGCGCGCAGTCGCACATCGACCTCAACGATGAGCAGGTCGGCAACGTGAAGGCGATCATCGCCGCCACGAAGAAGTCGGGCATGGACGAGCGGGCCGCGGTCATCTCGGTCGCGACGAGCCTGCAGGAGTCGAAGCTGGAGAACCTGGGCCACCTCGGCGACCGTAACGACCATGACTCGCTGGGTCTGTTCCAGCAGCGCCCCTCCTCGGGTTGGGGCACGCCGGAGCAGATCACTGACCCGATCTACTCGACCCAGGCGTTCCTGAAGGGTCTGAAGCAGGTCGACGGTTGGAAGGACATGCCGCTGACCGAGGCCGCGC
This sequence comes from Micromonospora sp. NPDC049366, assembly GCF_044466625.1. Taxonomy (NCBI): domain Bacteria; kingdom Bacillati; phylum Actinomycetota; class Actinomycetes; order Micromonosporales; family Micromonosporaceae; genus Micromonospora; species Micromonospora sp. NPDC049366. The sequence continues at coordinate 155,168 of NZ_JBITMV010000007.1, read as the reverse complement.
AGACGGTGCAGGTGTCGGCCTACCCGGACGCCTACGCCCAGTGGGAGCAGCAGGCCGCCGACCTGGTCGCCCACTACTGGAACAGCTGACCACAGCAAGAACCACAGCCGCTGGCCGGCACCCCACCACAGGGGTGCCGGCCAGCGGCCTATCCGCACCCCGCATCGTTGCTCCTGCGGCCCGGCCGGTGGCAGGTGCCTGCACCGGCGATCCGGGGCGGTGCGGCCGGAGGAAAGCCGAGGATCGGCGGGTGGGAACAAGGGCGGGCGCGGGTAGGTTGTGTGCAGTGTCGGTGTGCCCAGTGTCCCCGGGCCTCACCTAATAAATGCCGTCGCGGACTACCGTTCGGCTGGAGCCGCGTTCGTGCCACTCGCCGCGAGGCGACCTGCACACCGACACCCCAGCGCCGCCCCCGACCACCCGGTCGGGGGCGGCGCTGTCTACCCGGCACCCCACCCCTCCAGCCCAGACCCCCGAAAGACCGGGACCCCCCCCGGAGGGTCACAAGATCTGACGGCGGATCAGGGTGGGCGGGGCCTTGGGCGGATGCCGAGCGGGGAGAATGCCGGGATGAGCGTCGAGGCATCGTGGAGTGGGCAGCCGGGTGTGGTCGTACTGCCGAGTGGAGCGGCGGTGCGGGGCCGGCGGATCGCCGATTCGGTCTCGGCGGCGGACTTCGCTCTGCTGCTGGCGTCGGGCCCGACCCCGGAGTGGCCGCACCGGCGGATCCGGTGGCCGGACTTCTGGGTGCCGGTGGACCGTGAGGACGCGCTGGACGCCCTACGGGAGGCGCTGCGCAGGGCGCGCGCCGGTGAGCGGGTGGAGGTGGCGTGCCGCGGCGGGCAAGGTCGTACGGGGACGGCACTGGCCGCGCTCGCCGTGCTGGACGGGCTGCCGGCCGCGCAGGCCGTCGACTGGGTACGCGCGAACTACCGCCCGCGAGCGGTGGAGACGCCCTGGCAGCGGCGCTGGCTGCGGCGCCTCACCTGACAGCGTTGACGGCGACCGGCCGGCAGCCAGGGGATCGAGCAGTCATCACCGACCGGCAGCCGCGGACGGGCCGCCGCACCCGCCGACGCTCCCCGGCCGCTCGCGCCCTACGCCCCGCGCTCGCGCCCCGCGCTCGCGCACGCGCTCCGCGCTCGTGCCTCCGGCCTGCGCCTCGCGTCCGTGTCCGTGCCCCTCACAGTCAGCGCAGCACGAGTAGGTCGAGGTGGTCGACGACGGGGCCGGAGTCGTCCCGGGCCGCCGCGCGTAGCCGCGCCAGGCCCGTCTCGTACTCGTCGTCGGTGATCAGCTGGAGCAGCGTGTGCGCCCGTCGGTCGAGGTGCGCGGCGGCCTCCGCCAGGGAGCGCGCGCTGGTCTGGGCCACGGCTTCGATCGTGCTCACCGGGAACCCGGCCGCCGCGAACGCCGACCGGACCCGCGCCACGTCGGGATAGCGGTCCAGGACGCGTACGGCCTCGGGGAACCACCGGAACAGGCTGATCCGCCGGTGCCGGCCGGGGAACGGCGAGCGGACGAGCACCGGGGCGCCCGGCCGCAGCACCCGCCGCAGCTCGTGGGCGGCCGCGTCGAGGTCGGGAATGTGATGGATCATCGTGGAGAGCCAGGCGGCGTCCATGGTGGAGTCGCGGAGCGGAAGACGGAGGGCGTCCCCGGCGAGCAGCGGCCGGTGCGACGCGCGGGACCGCATCGCGGCCGACGGCTCCACGCCCACCACCCGTACGCCGTACCAGTCGGTGAAGGCCGCCGCCCAGGCGCCCGTGCCGGCCCCGAGGTCGAGCACTGTGCCGGTACGCGGCCGCAGGTGCTGCTGCACGGCGTGCCGCCAGCGGTGCAGCCCGCTGTGGGGCAGTTCCCGGGTCGCGGCGAAAGCCGCCGCGTCGGTGTCGTCGTAGGAGATCAGGGCCACGCTCATCACCTCGCCACCGTCGTCGGGACACCCGCGCGATCGTCCCCTCGTTCTAGTCGTACGGTGACTCGCTGGCAACGGGTTGTGACCCGGACGATCTGCGGGACGGGCCGGGCCGCGCAACGATTCAGTAGCTCTGCAGGAGACGCCGGACGAGCCGCAGCACCGCGTACCAGGACGATTCCGGGTCGGCCACGGCGGACGGATCGGCCGAACGCATCCGGCGGAGCAGCCGATCCGCGGCCCCGTCCGGGTCGACTCCCTCGTCCGTGGCGGCCTCGGGGTCGTACTCGGGCCGTTCCTTCTCCAACTCGCGCAGGAAGAACGCCAGCGCGTCGACGCTGCTGTTGAGGAGGTGCGGCCCGCCGTCCTCCGGGACGCAGTAGACGATGCCGGTGGCCACGTCGACGACGACGTCGTCCATGCCGATCCCGCCCAGGGTCAGCCAGGTCGACATGTCGTACGGGCAGCGCGGGTGGCGCGCCGCGACGGCCTGCCACGCCGGGCCACCGATCCGGATGTCGCCGTCGAGGAGGTCCTGGGCCACCTCGAACCAGCCCACCTGATCCGGCAGACCCACGTCCCGCAGGAAGACCCGGGTCGGCTCGTGGGCGACGACGACGAGCGTCGCCTCGGTCAGCGTCACCAGCTCGTCCGGGTGGAACACCGACTCCAGCGCGGCTCGGTCGACCAGAGCGCTCATCGCCGCAACTCTGCCACCCGGGTCACCCGGCGGCGCGCCCACCCCGCGACCGCGCGCGTGCTCCTCCCTGGTCCGCCCAGAGCGGTCCGCGCCCGCCGATTAGGGTGGCGGGCATGAGAGTCCGGCTGCTGGCGAGCGTGGCGACCGCGGTCCTCCTCACCACCGGGCCGGCCGTCCCGGCATCGGCCACGCCGGCCCGCACGGTCATACCGGCCCGCACGGTCGCCGCGGCCCTCGCGGTCACGCCGGCAGCCGCGACGGGGACGGCACCCGCGACGGAGGCGGCACCCGCGCCGGGGACGACACCCGCTGGCGCCGCTCCCGCCACCAGCACCGCCGTCGCCTGCCCCCGGATGCCGGCGCCGAAGGTCTCCCGACCGCCGCGTCCGGTCCCGCCGCCCGGGATGCCCGAGGACCGGCTCGTGGGCGGCCCGGCGCTGGCCACGGCCGGGCTGGTCGCGCCCGCCGGTGCGCCGGCCCCACCGGCGACCACCGCGGTCTCGTGGCTCGTCGCCGACCTCGACACCGGCCAGGTGCTCGGCGGCTGCGGCCCACACGAGTACGGCACCCCGGCCAGCGTGCAGAAGCTGCTCCTGGCGGCCACCATGATGCCCCGACTCGACCCGAAGCAGGTCGTCACGGTCACCGACGAGGACATGGACATCGAGCCCGGGTCGTCGGCGGTGGGCCTGGTCGAGGGGGGACGGTACACGGTCGAGACGGTCTGGCTCGGCCTGCTGCTCAACTCCGGCAACGAGGCGGCCAACGTGCTCGCCCGACTCGGTGGGGGAGTCGACGGCGTGGCCGGCGGGGTGCGGGCCATGAACGAGTACGCGCAGCAGTTGGGCGCGCTCCAGACGCACGCCGTCACCCCCTCCGGGCTCGACGGGCCCGGTCAGTTCACCAGCGCGTACGACCTCGCGCTGATCGCCCGCGTCTGCTTCGCCGATCCCACGTTCCGGCGGTACGCGCTGACCGAGCGCACCCAGATCCCGGCCCAGCCGGCGAAGCGGACCAAGGGCTTCCAGATCCAGAACGAGAACCAGCTCATCTACCGCTACCCGGGCGCGTTGGGCGGCAAGACCGGCTTCACCGACCTGGCCCGGCACACCTACGTGGGCGCGGCGGAACGCGACGGCCGACGCTTGGTGGTCACCCTGCTGGGCGCCGAACCGCAGCCGAAGCGGGGCTGGGAGCAGGGTGCGGCGCTGCTCGACTGGGGCTTCGCGCTGCCCCGATCGGCCGAGGTCGGGCGGCTGGTCCAGCCGGGCGAGCTGCTGGCCGCTGCCTCGGCCGAGCCGTCCGCGCCCGTGGTGACCGCCGCGCCCCGACCGGCCGCGGCCACCCGGCCGGCCCGCGTCGACGTGGCCGGCACGTGGTGGACGGTGGCGGGAGCCGCTGCTGGCGTCGTCCTGCTGCTGGCCGGGTTGCTCTGGCGCCGCCGAGCCACCCGCCGCAGCACCCGCTGACGGACCACCCGCCGGGCCACGCGCCGCGACGTCCACCGCCGGGCCATCCGCCGGGATCCTCGTCGCCGGGTCACCCGCTGCGGGTAGCTGGTGCGGGTCGCATCGGCTTCGACCGTCGCCGTCGCCGTCGCGGTCGTGCGGATCGACAACGGTCGACGACATCCATAGACTCCGGTCGCTCTGGTACCACGAGTCCAGGAGGATGACCGTGTCGCGTGAACCCCGACCGCTGTCCGTGCCCGCCCCGCCGAGCCCGGCCCGTACGCTGACCCGCCTCGCGGGCGCCGCGCTGATCGCCGGGGTGCTGGTCACCGCCGGCGGTACCGCCGCCGTCGCCGCCCCGGGTGCCGCCGCCCCGACCGTCGCGCCGGCCGCCGTCGGCGGTGCGGACGGGCCGCGTACCACCAAGGGCCCCTGCGGCTACATCGCGACGCCCGAGGAACCGGCGGCGCGGCCGGTCCCGCTGCCGCCCGACCCTCGGCGTACGCCGGACCGGGGCACCGTGCGGGTCACGCTGCGCACCAACCACGGCCCGATCGGGTTGACGCTGGACCGGGCGGCCGCCCCCTGCACCGTGCAGAGCTTCCTGCACCTGACCCGGCACCACTTCTACGACCGGACGTCATGCCACCGGCTGACCGCGTATCCGACGCTGAGCGTGTTGCAGTGCGGTGACCCGTCGGGCACCGGCTCCGGCGGGCCCGGCTACCGCTACCGCGACGAACTGCCGACCGACCTGCCCCCGGCGCCCACCGACCCGACCGGCGTCCGCCGCCTGTACGCCCGCGGCACCCTCGCCATGGCCAACGCCGGCCCGGACACCAATGGCAGCCAGTTCTTCCTCGTCTACGCCGACTCGGCGCTGCGACCGAACTACACCGTCTTCGGCTCGGTGGACGCCTCCGGGCTGGCCACCCTCGATCGCATCGCGGCCGGCGGGATCGCGCCGACCGAGGAGGACCCCGCCCCGGTCGACGGCGCGCCCGCGCTGCCGGTGGACATCCGCACGGCCGTACGCCACCACCACTGACCGGTTGCCGTCGCCGCGCCGGCCGGCGTGCCCGGCGTGGCGACGGCCCGGCGCCGCCTCGGTCAGGTGTGCGCCCCGCCCGGGGGTGTCGCGGTGCTGTCCCGGACGACGAGCTCGGTCGCCAGCTCCACGCGGGGCGAGTCGATGCCCTCGCCCTGGGCCAGCCGCAGGACGGTGCGGGCGGCCAGGCGGCCCATCTCGACCAGCGGCTGCCGCACGGTGGTCAGCGGCGGCGACGCCCAGCGCGCCTCGGGCAGGTCGTCGAAGCCCACCACGCTCACGTCGTCCGGGACGCGCAGGCCCCGCTGCCGGATGGCCTCGTAGACGCCGAAGGCCATCTGGTCGCTGGCGGCGAAGATCGCCGTCGGCGGCGCGTCCAGGTCCAGCAGCGCGGTGCCGGCGGCGAAGCCGGAGGCGTGGTAGAAGTCGCCGGGGCGGATCAGCCGGTCGTCCAGCGGCACGCCGGCCGCCTCCAGCCCGGCCCGGTAACCGTCGAGGCGGGCCCGGCTGCACAGCAGGTGGGTGGGACCGGCGACGAAACCGACGCGTCGGTGGCCCAGCGACAGCAGGTGCTCCGTCGCGGCGAGCCCGCCGGCCCAGTTGGTGGCGCCGATCGTCGGCACGTCGATGGACGGCACGCCGGCCGGGTCGACCACCACCACCGGCACGTTGAGCCGGCGCAGCTGCGCGTAGAGCGGGGCGTCGACGTGGGAGGTCACGAAGATGACCCCGTCGGTCGCCCGGGCCCGCAGGTTCTGCAACCACTGCCGGGCCGCGGTGCTCTGGCGGTGGATCGCCGAGACGACGGTGCCGAGCCCCGCACCGTGGCCGACGTCCTCCACCCCGCGGATGATCTCCACGGCCCACGGGCTGTCGAGGTCGTTGAAGACCAGGTCGAGCAGGCCGGGGCTGCGCACCGCGCGGGTGACCCGGCGTCGGTAGCCGTGGTGGCGCAACAGCTCCTCGACCCGCTCCCGGGTGCCGGGTGCGACGTCCGACCGTCCGTTGAGCACCCTCGACACCGTCGGCACCGAGACCCCGGCCTCCCGCGCGATGGCGGTGATGGTCACCCTGCGTCCCTCGTCGGCGTCCACCGGCGTCTCCCTCCCCGCTCGGGGCCGGACCGGCGGCGCCGTTGCCGGAAGCCCCGCCGCCACTGCCCGTCCCGGTCATCTTGCCGCACCGGTCGGGCAGCTGGCGACATGGCGAAGCGCGCTCGAGCTCCGGTGTGGTTCCGGACGTAAGGCTGGGGCACAGCGGCATCCGTCCAGCCCACCCACAGGGCAAGCCATCTCCGATGGCATCCATCGGTGCGGCGGCCCCTCCGCAGGTTAGGAACTTTCGATGACAGCTGAACTCCGGGCCGTAGCCAACGTTATTACGGTAGCTCGCGGTGCATCGCTAGCTGTCGACGGCACTGCCCGCGCCCGTCGGCACTTCCTCCTCCCTTCTCCGTGGCGTCCCTGGTGCGGGCGCCGAAAGGACTCAAGATGCGAATTGCCGGTGCGGCTCGACGGGTGGCATCGACTGTGATCGCCCTCGGGGTTGCCGCAGGTGCTCTCGTTGCCGGCCCTACGTCCGCGGCCCAGGCATCCATCGGAACCGGGCGGATCCAACTCTGTGCGCAAGGAAACTACGCCGCGTATCTGACGATGTCGTCGCCCACTGGCGCCTGGGAGTCGGTACAGAGCCCCGACGTGGCACCCGGCAGCTGCGCGACCTGGAACATCGTGCGCGACAGCCGGTACACGGTGATCAACGTGTTCGGTAAGTACAACACCAAGAGCGGCAGCTTCTGGATCTACGGGCTGGACACGAAGCCCGACTTGTACGGGTACAAGTTGGCCGCACGGGGAACGACGGCAGACGGTGGACGCGTGGTAAGGCTTCCGAACGTCTAGACGACGAGAGGCCAACGCCCTGAGGAGTGGGCATGGCCGAAGGGTGTCGAGGATCCGTCTTCAACGGCCCACCTCGACACCCTCGGCCGCACCCGCCTGAAGGCCGATGTCCAGCCCGGCCCGGACGGCCTCAAGGGTGAGGATTGAGCCGTTTCGTCAGCATGTCGACCTCCTGCTCGACGCCCAGCTGCCACTCGACGGCCTGATCCGACTGACCCGACCCTCACGCACTGCTAGCCGCTCGCCCCGTCGGGGGCCGACGCGGTGCGGGCCGGGTCGGCGGGTAGGGGGCGCAGGACGCTCGGACGACCAGTTCGGTCGGCAGCCGGACGTGCGGGTCACGTTCGATGCCGCCGACGAGGTCGATGAGCATTCGCATCGCCTCCGCGCCCATCCGCTGCAGCGGTTGCGCGATCGTGGTGAGCTGCGGGGTGACCAGCGCCGACTCGGGGATGTTGTCGAATCCGATCACGGACAGGTCGTCGGGCACGGTGAGTCCCATGGCCCGCGCGACGTCCATCGTGGAGATCGCGGAGAGGTCGTTGCCGGCGAACACGGCGGTCGGCCGGTCGGGCAGTCCCAGCAGGTCCGCGGCCGTGGCGGCGGCGCTCTCGACGCGGAAGCCGCCGACCCGGACGAGCCGTTCGTCGACCGCGACGCCCGCGTCGGCCATGGCGCGCCGGAAGCCGGCCTCGCGCAGGCGCGCCGACTCGAGGTCCGCGCGACCGCTGATGTGGCCGATGCGGCGGTGCCCCAGCGACAGCAGGTAGTTGGTCGCGAGCACCGCCCCGGCGAAGTTGTCGGAGTCGACGGTGGGCAGCCCGGACGGGCCGGTGTGCGGGTCGACGGCCACGACGTGGAAGCCCTGCTTGGTCTCGACCACGGTCGGGGTGACGATCACGGCCCCGTCGATGAGCGTCCCGGACAGGCGAGCCAGCGAGCGCCGCTCCCAGCCGACGGCGGTGCCGTCGCCGTCACCGCCGGAGTAGGCCAGCAGTTGGTAGCCGGTGCCGGCGACCTCCTTCGACGCGCCCTTGAGCAGCTCGGTCGAGAACGGCTCGAACTCGGCGACCAGGATGCCCAGGACGTTCGTGCGGTGACTGCGCAGACTCTGCGCGCCCAGGCTGGCCTCGTAGCCGAGCTGGTGGATCACCTCCCGGACACGCTCCACGGTCGCCCGGGCGACGCCGTAACGACCGTTGACGACCTTCGACACGGTGGCCACCGAGACGCCGGCCGTACGGGCCACGTCCGACATCTTGACACGCTCGGGGAAGGTCACGCCGACGATGATAGAGGGCCAGAGGGGCCCGTTCGCGAGGGAGTCGAAAACGTTATCGACAACGGTTGACACCCCGTTACAGGACTGTAAAACTCGCCGCACCTAATTCCGCCACTGCTAGTCGAGGAGACGTGTCGATGGCGATGAAGCACCGTGCGAAGGGCGCCCTGGCGCTGTTCGCGACCACCGCACTGCTCGTCGCCGGGTGTAACGGCGGCGACAGCGAGGAATCCGCCGAGAACGAGCTCTACAAGAACCCGGTGACCCTGACCTGGTGGCACAACGCCTCCCAGGACGGGCCTGGCAAGACGTACTGGGAGAAGGTCGCCAAGGACTTCTCCGCACTGCACCCGACCGTCACGATCCAGATCGAGGCGATCGAGACCAACCAACTCCAGCGCACCCGGCTCCCCGCCGCGCTGCTGAGCAGCGACCCGCCGGACATCTTCCAGGCGTGGGGCGGCGGCGAGATGCGCGAGCAGGTGGAGGCCGACTACCTCAAGGACATCACCGACCAGGTCAAGACCGAGGTCGCCAACATCGGCAGCGCGACCGAGATCTGGCAGGTGAACGGCAAGCAGTACGGCCTGCCGTACCGGATGGGCATCGAGGGCATCTGGTACAACAAGGACATGTTCGCGCAAGCGGGCATCACCGCTCCGCCGACGACGTTCGAGGAGCTGAACCAGGCGGTCACGAAGCTCAAGGCCATCAACGTCATCCCGATCGCCCTCGGCGCCGGTGACAAGTGGCCCGCCGCGCACTGGTGGTACAACTTCGCGCTGCGCGCCTGCTCCGTCGACACGCTGAAGAAGGCCTCCGTCGACCTGGTCTTCGACGACCAGTGCTTCGTGAAGGCCGGCCAGGACCTGAAGGCCTTCATCGACACCAAGCCGTTCCAGCCCAACTTCATCGCCACGCCGGGCCAGAACGACCCGACCAGCGCCAACGGCCTGCTCGCCAATGGCAAGGCGGCGATGGAGCTGATGGGCGACTGGAACCGGGGCACCCTGGAGACCGTCTCCGCGAACCCGGAGGCGCTCACGAAGTTCCTCGGCTGGTTCCCGGTGCCGGCCATCAGCGGCTCCGCCGGTGACCCGAAGGCGGCTCTCGGTGGCGGCGACGGGTTCGCCTGCGCCAAGAACGCTCCGGCCGAGTGCGTCGAGTTCCTCAAGTACATCGTGAGCCCCGAGGTGCAGAAGGGCTACGCCGAAACCGGCACCGGTCTGCCGGTCGCCAAGGGGGCGGAGTCCGGCGTCGTCGACCCCTCCCTGAAGTCGGTTCTGGAGGCCACCTCCAGTGCGACCTACACGCAGCTCTGGCTGGACACGGCCTTCGGCAGCACGGTCGGCACCGCGATGAACGACGGCGTCGTCGCCATCTTCGCCGGCAACGGCACGCCGGAGAAGGTCGTCGAGGCGATGAAGGCGGCCGCGAAGAAGTGACCTCCACCAACCCGACCCGGATCCCCGTCGGCGGCGCGGACGCGCCGCCGGCGGGCGCCCGGCCGGCCCGGCGCTCGTCCGCCCGGGCGGCCGAGACCAGACGCAAGTGGTACGAGATCATCGGGCTCACCACGCCGGCGATCGCCGTCTATGTGATGTTCGTGCTGGTGCCGATGGGCTTCGCGGTCTACTACAGCCTCTTCCGCTGGCGTGGCATCGGGCCGCCCACCGACTTCGTCGGCTACGACAACTACGTCCTGGCCTTCCAGGACCCGATCTTCCTCGACGCGCTGCGCAACAACGCCATCATCGTGGTCGGGTCGCTGGTGATCCAGGGGCCCATCGCCGTGGCCGTGGCACTGCTGCTCAATCGACGCTTCCGCGGACGCGCCGCCTTCCGGCTGCTGGTGTTCGTGCCGTACGTCCTCGCCGAGGTCACCGTCGGCATCATGTGGAAGCTGCTCCTCACCGGCGACGGCACCGTCGACGCGCTGCTCCGGCAGCTCGGTCTGGGCAGCTTCGTGCAGGCGTGGCTCGCCGACCTCGACGTCGTGATCTGGACGATGCTGTTCGTCCTCACCTGGAAGTACGTCGGCTTCGCGATCATCCTCCTGCTCGCCGGCCTGTCGAACGTGCCGCCCGAGCTGACCGAGGCCGCCGCGATCGACGGCGCGAGCTGGTGGCAGACCCAGCGCCACGTCATGCTCCCGCTGCTGGGACCCACGTTCCGGATCTGGATGTTCCTGTCGATGATCGGTTCGTTGCAGGCCTTCGAGGTGATCTGGGTGACCTCGGTGCCCGCGGTCCGCTCGCTCGGCGCCTCGGCCACCATGGCCACCTACATGGTGGACAACGGCTTCTTCGCCCGGCTGTGGGGCTACGGCAACGCCGTCGCCGTGATCCTCTTCGTCATCTCGTTCATCGCGGCGCTGCTGTTCCAGCGGTTCCTCCTGCGTCGCGACATCGAGGGCGCCGTCACCGGAAGGAGGAACTGACGTGACCGCCAACGCCGTCCCCGCTTCATCCCCCTCGCGTAAACCGTTCGCGTGGAGCAGTCCGCTGACCTACGCGCTGGCGCTCGCCGTCGCCGCCATCTCGATCGCGCCGGTGGTCTACGTGATCGTCGGCGGCTTCCGCACCACCCCGGAGATCATCGCGGACCCGGCCGGGCTGCCCGACCCGTGGGTCTGGGACAACTACGCCCGCGTGCTGACCCAGAGCGACTTCTGGCACCAGGCGTTCAACAGCGCGGTCATCGCCATCGGTACGACGGTCGCGGTCGTGGTGCTCGGCGTCTGCGCCGCGTTCGTGCTCGCCCGGTACGCCTTCCGCGGCCGCGAGGCGCTCTACACCTTCTTCACGCTCGGCCTGCTCTTCCCCTCCGGGGCGGCGATCCTGCCGCTCTACCTCATGCTGCGCGACCTCGACCTGATCAACTCCTACTACGCGGTGATCCTCCCGCAGGTCGCCTTCTCGCTACCGCTCACGATCGTGATCCTGCGGCCGTTCCTGGCCGCCGTCCCCCGAGAGTTGGAGGACGCCGCGGCGATCGACGGCGCCGGCCGGCTCGGCTTCCTCTGGCGCATCATGCTGCCGCTGTCCCGGCCCGCGCTGGTCACCGTCGGGGTGCTCGCGTTCGTGGCGAGCTGGAACGCGTTCCTCCTGCCGCTGCTCGTGCTCGGCGACGCCGACCTGCACACCCTGCCGCTGGGCGTGCAGAACTTCTCCAGCCAGTACACCTCCGACACCGCCGGGATCCTCGCGTTCACGTCGTTGGCGATGTTGCCGGCGTTGCTCTTCTTCACCTTCGCCGAGAAGCAGATCGTCGGTGGCCTGCAGGGTGCGGTGAAGGGCTGAGCAGCACCGGCACGCGCAGAGAGGCGAAACACCGCATGACCGTCTACCTGTTCGCCCGGTCGGCCCCCCTGTGGGGGCCGACGGGCGGAGGAAAGTGACCGACACCGTGACCGTGGACACCGAACCGAGCACCGCCATCTGGAACGACCCCTCCTACGACCTGCCGACCCGCGTCGACGCCCTGGTCGCCGCGATGACCCTCTCGGAGAAGATCGCCCAGCTCTACGGGGTCTGGGTGGGCGCCTCCGCCGACGGCGGCGAGGTCGCGCCGTACCAGCACGAGATGGAGGACCCGGTCGACCTGGAGGCCCTCCTCGGCATCGGCCTCGGCCAGCTGACCCGGCCGTTCGGCACCGCGCCGGTGGATCCGGCGCTCGGCGCGCTCTCGCTGCTGCGCAGCCAGCAGCGGATCGTCGCCGCCAACCGCTTCGGCATTCCGGCCCTGGCCCACGAGGAGTGCCTGGCGGGCTTCGCCACCTGGGGCGCCACCGCGTACCCGGTGCCGCTGTCCTGGGGGGCGACCTTCGACCCGGAGCTGGTCCGGCGGATGGCCGACGCGATCGGGGAGGACCTGCGCCGCCTCGGTGTGCACCAGGGGCTCGCGCCGGTGCTCGACGTGGTCCGCGACGCCCGCTGGGGGCGCGTCGAGGAGACCGTCGGCGAGGACCCCTACCTGGTCGGCACGATCACCACCGCCTACATCCAGGGGCTGGAGAACGCCGGGGTGGTCGCCACCCTCAAGCACTTCGCCGGCTACTCCGCCTCCCGGTCCGGCCGCAACCACGCGCCGGTGAGCATGGGCCCCCGGGAGCGGGCGGACGTGATCCTGCCGCCGTTCGAGATGGCGGTGATGGAGAGCGGCGTCCGGTCGGTGATGCACGCCTACACCGACACCGACGGGATCCCCTCGGCGGCCGACGGGGAGCTGCTCACCGGTCTGCTCCGGGAGACCTGGGGATTCACCGGCACGGTGGTCGCCGACTACTTCGGCATCGCCTTCCTGCACGCGCTGCACGGCGTGGCCGGCGACTGGGCCGAGGCGGCCGCCACCGCCCTCGCCGCCGGGGTGGACGTCGAGCTGCCCACGGTGAAGACCTTCGGGGAGCCGCTGCGCGCGGCGATCGCCGCCGGTCAGGTGCCCGAGGCGCTGGTCGACCGGGCGGTGCGCCGGGTGCTGCTGCAGAAGGCGGAGCTCGGGCTCCTCGACGTCGACTGGGACCCGGTGCCGCCGGCCCTGCGCGGGGTGGACCTCACCGACCCGGAGGCCCTGCGCGGCACCATCGACCTGGACACCCCCGGCAACCGGGCGCTGGCCCGCCAGGTCGCCGAGCAGGCGGTCGTCCTGCTGCGCAACGACGGCACCCTGCCGCTCGCCCGGCCCGCCCGCATCGCACTGGTCGGGCCGCAGGCCGAGAACGGCACCGCCACGCTGGGCTGCTACTCCTTCCCGCTGCACGTCGGCCCCCGCCACCCCGAGGTGCCGCTCGGGATCGAGCTGCCCACCCTGGCGCAGGCGCTGCGCGCCGAGTTCCCGGACAGCGAGATCGTCGTCGAGCTGGGCGCCACCGTCGACGGCACGGAGACCACCGGGTTCACGGCGGCCGTCGAGGCGGCCCGGGGCGCGGACGTCGTGGTCGTCGCCCTCGGCGACCGGGCCGGGCTGTTCGGCCGTGGCACCAGCGGCGAGGGCTGCGACGTCGAGTCGCTCGTCCTGCCCGGGGTGCAGCAGCAGCTGCTCGACGCGCTGCTCGACACGGGCACGCCGGTCGTGGTGACGCTCGTCGCCGGTCGCCCGTACGCGCTGGGCCGCGCGGTCGACGAGGCCGCCGCCATCGTGCAGTCCTTCTTCCCCGGGGAGGAGGGCACGCCGGCGATCGCCGGGGTGCTCAGCGGTCGGCTGGAGCCGCAGGGGCGGCTGCCGGTCAGCGTCCCGCGCACCCCGGGCGGCCAGCCGACGACCTACCTCGCCGCGCGGCTCGGGCACGTCAACGACGTGTCCAACCTCGACCCGACCCCGGCGTACGGCTTCGGGCACGGGTTGAGCTACACCCGGTTCGACTGGTCGGAGCTGACGGCCGAACGGGCGGTGGCGGAAACCGACGGCGAGCTGCGCCTCGGCTTCACCCTGCGCAACACCGGCGACCGGTGGGGCTGCGAGGTGGTGCAGCTCTACGCGCACGACCCGGTGGCCTCGGTGGTGCAGCCGGTCCAGCGGCTCATCGGCTACCTGCGGGTGCCGTTGGACGCCGGCGCGGCCTGCCGGATCGACGTGGACGTGCCCGCCGACCTGTTCTCGTTCACCGGACGGGACGGGCGGCGTGTGGTCGAGCCGGGCGAGGTGGAGCTGCGGCTCTCCGCGTCCAGCGCCGAGGTCCGCCTCGCCGCGACGGCGACGCTGCAGGGGCCGGCGCGGCACGTCGACCACACCCGGCGGCTGCACCCGCGGTTCACCGTCACCCCGTCGCAGGGCTGACCGCCCGTGTTCACGGACCTGCCGGAGGAGCAGCTGCGCGCCCACCGCAGCGCGGTGCGCGAGCCCGACGACTTCGACGGCTTCTGGCGGGACACGCTGGCGCAGGCGCGCGCGGCCGGCTCGGCCGTGCGCGCCGAGCCGGTGGCGGCCGGGCTGGCCGCCGTCGACGTCCTGGACGTGACGTTCTCCGGCTTCGACGGCCAGCCCGTCCGGGGGTGGCTGCGCCAGCCCCGCGACGCGTCGACGCCGCTGCCCACCGTCGTGCAGTACGCCGGCTACGGCGGTGGGCGCGGGCACCCGTTGGAGAACCTGCTCTGGGCGGCGGCCGGGTTCGCGCACCTGCAGATGGACACCCGCGGTCAGGGTGCCGGCTGGAGTCGTGGCGACACCCCGGACCCGGCCACCGCCGGCCCGGAGGCGCCCGGGGTGATGACCCGGGGTATCGCCGACCCGCGCACCTACTACTACCGGCGGCTGATCACCGACGCGGTCCGGGCGGTGGACGCCGTCCGGACCCTGCCGATGGTCGACCCCGACCGGGTGGCGGTGCTCGGGCAGAGCCAGGGCGGCGGACTGGCGCTCGCCGCCGGGGCGCTCGCCACCGGCGTACGGGCCGTCGTCGCCCACGTGCCCTTCCTCTGCGACATCCCGCGGGGCGTGGTGGTCACCGACGCCCGCCCCTACCGGGAGGTCCGCGACTACCTGGCGGTCCACCGGGACGCCGAGGAGCGGGTCCTGGCCACCCTGGCGTACGTCGACGGGGTGAACTTCGCCCGCCGCTGCCACCTGCCGGCGCGCTACTCGGTGGCGTTGATGGACGAGATCGTGCCGCCGTCGACCGTCTACGCCGCCGTCAACGCGCACGCGGGGCCGACCGAGCTGTCGGTGTGGCGCTACAACGGCCACGAGGCGGGCGGCATCGACGACGACGCGGCGGCGCTGCGGTTCCTCCGGGAACACCTGGCGCTCGACTCGGACCCGGGGGCCCGTCCGGCCTGATAGACAGGACGGGTGCGCAGGTCAGGCCGGTCGGGCGAGCCACGGCGGCCGGGCGTGGCGCCGGCCCGCCGGGGCCCGTCGCCGGTCCGGGCCGTGGTCGCGCTGCTCGCGCTGGCCACGGTGCTCGCCGCCTGCTCCCGGCCGGAGCCCCGCCCGGCGCCGACCCCCGCCGGCCCGACCTCGTCCGGCCCGGCTCCGTCGACCGCCGCCCCGTCGACCTCCGCCCCGGCGCGGCCGGCGCTGCCCGGCTTCGTGGTGCTCGGCGACGTGGACCCCCGCATCCTCACCGACATCCGGTACGCCACCCCGCACAACTTCGTCGGCCGGCCGATCACCGGATACCGCGAGCCGCTCTGTCTGCTCACCCGGCGCGCCGCCGAGGCGCTGCGCCGCGTCGAGGACGCCGCGCTCGCCGGTGGGCACACCCTGAAGGTGTACGACTGCTACCGGCCGGTGCCGGCGGTGAACGACTTCGTCGACTGGGCCAAGCGCCCCGGCGAGCAGCAGACGAAGGCCGAGTTCTACCCCCACCTGGCCAAGTCGCGGCTCTTCGCGGACGGCTACATCGGCGCGCCCACCGCGCACAGCCGCGGCAGCACCCTGGACCTGACCTTGGTGGCGGTGCCCGCCGCGACGCAGCCGCCGTACGTGCCCGGCCAGCCGTTGGTGGCGTGCACGGCGCCGCGCGCCGACCGGTTCCCGGACAACAGCGTCGACATGGGCACCGGCTTCGACTGCTTCGACAGCCTCGCGCACACCGCCGACCCCCGGGTGACCGGAACCGCCCGGGACAACCGGCAGCTGCTGAAACGGTTGATGACCGACGCCGGGTTCGTCAACTACGACCGGGAGTGGTGGCACTACTCCTACCGGAACGAGCCCTACCCGGACACCTTCTTCGACGCCCCGGTCGCGCGGTCGTCGGTGGGGTGAGAGGCCCACCGACCGGTACGGCATGATCAGGCGTGCGGTCGGGTGCGGGAGCCTTGACGTACGCCCACGGGGAGGGACGACAGTGACCACCGAACGGATCGATCCGCCGCTGATCGGCGGCGAGCGGGAGATGCTGCGGGCCTTCCTGGACTACCACCGGTCGACGCTCGCGCTGAAGTGCGACGGGCTCTCCGACGACGAGCTGCGCCAGCAGTCCTCGCCGCCGTCGACGCTGTCGCTGCTCGGCCTCGTACGCCACATGGCGGAGGTGGAGCGGCAGTGGTTCCGGCGGGTCATCGACGGGCAGGACCTCCCGCTGGTGTGGTCGGCCGAGGGTGACTTCCAGGAGGCGTACGACGCGAGCGCGTCGACCCGCGCGGAGGCGTTCGCGGCGTGGCGGCGGGAGGTCGAGCACTCCCGCCGGATCGAGCGGGAAGCCGAGTCGCTGGACGTCGTCGCGCACAACGCCCGGTGGGGCACGGACGTGTCGCTGCGGCTGGTGATGCTGCACCTCATCCACGAGTACGCCCGCCACAACGGGCACGCCGACTTCCTCCGCGAGGCGATCGACGGCACCGTCGGCGCCTGAGCCGGGGTTCGTCCGCCGCGACCTGCCCGCAGCGCCGACGGGGCGGGTGCGCCCGCCACGCCGACCGTCACGTCGTCGGATCGGCGGCGGCGTACCGCTGCGCCAGCCGGCCCAGCAGGTCACGCAGCTCCGGCGGGTCGAGCACCTCGAAGGGCACGTCGAGGGTGCCGAGGAAGGCGGCCAGGTTGGTCAGGGACTCGCCGCCGGTGTGCAGCAGGCAGGTCTGCTCGTCGACCGCCTCCACCAGCCCGGCCGTCGCCGGCAGGCGCCGCGCCACGGTGGTCGCCGGGGCGTGCACGCGTACGCGTGCGGGGCGTGGCCAGGCCGCCGAGCCGACATTGCGCAGCACGTGCGTGACGGCGTCGCCGCCGGGCGGCTCCCGGGGCGGGAAGCGCGGGCCGGTCGGCACGCGGGGCCGGATCCGATCGGCCCGGAACGTGCGCCAGTCCGCCCGCTCGGTGTCCCAGCCGAGCAGGTACCAGCGGCGTCCGGTGTAGACCAGCCGGTTCGGCTCCACGGTGCGGACGCTGTCCGCGCCGTCGTGCCCTACGTGGTCGAAGCGCAGCCGCTCGCGGCGGTGGATGGCGGACGCGACCGTGGTCAGGATGGCCGCGTCCACGGTCGGCCCTCCGGTGGCGGCGGAGACGGTGGCGGCCCGCAACGCGTCCACCCGGTGCCGCAGCCGGGCAACCCGCACTACCTGGAGGTGCTCGACGCCCGCGGCTGACCGGCGGTGGGCCGGCGCACGCCGTCGGCCCACCGCACCGAGGCGGCGGTGAATATCCATTGCGGCCGTCGACCGGGCCGCATACCGTTCTCCGCGCAAGGTCAACGGACCGGATCCAGGGAGCACACCGTGTCGCAGCGCACCATCACCCGAACCACGCGGCCCATGCCGTGTGGGGGTGCCCTGTTGCTCGGCGGTCAACCAGCCCCGGGCCAGCGCCGGTCTACTGAGGACCGGTATCGGGGGAGGCGGCGGCGCGACTGACGCGCCAGCGCGTACGCGCGGCCGCCCACCCCGCCGGGGTCCGGGCGGCTTTTTCGTCCCCGGGCCCCGGCACCGGGCGGCACGGTCCGGTCCACCCGACGGCGTCTGCGGCGTCGTCGACGCATCGCGGTTGTAGCGCAGCCTGGCAGCGCGTCACCCCGCCACGGTGAAGGTCGCCGGTTCGAATCCGGCCAGCCGCTCCGACACGTTCAGGTACGACACGAGGAGACCAGCATGGGCTTCACCGAACTGGCCGGCACCCGGGCGCCGGTGCGGGTCTGGACCGACCCGTACGCCATCGAGCAGCAGGCGGCCCGGCAGCTGCGCAACATCGGGGCGCTGCCCTGGGTGGAGGGCGTCGCCGTGATGCCGGACGTCCACTTCGGCAAGGGCGCGACCGTCGGATCGGTCATCGCGATGCGGCAGGCCGTGTCGCCGGCCGCGGTCGGCGTCGACATCGGCTGCGGCATGTCGGCGGTCCGGACCTCGCTCACCGCCGCCGACCTGCCCGACGACCTCGGCGGGCTGCGTTCCGCGATCGAGGCGGCGATCCCGGTCGGCTTCGCGCAGCGCGAGCGGGCCATCGACCCGCGTCGGGTGCGTGGCCTGGAGCAGCGCGGCTGGGACGACTTCTGGCGTCGGTTCGCCGACCTCGACCGGGGGGTGGCGCAGCTGGAGGTACGGGCCCAGCGGCAGCTGGGCACCCTCGGCGGCGGCAACCACTTCGTCGAGGTCTGCCTGGAGCAGGGCGGCGCCGACGAGGGCCGGGTGTGGCTGATGCTGCACTCCGGTTCCCGCAACATCGGCAAGGAGTTGGCGGAGCGGCACATGGCGGTGGCCCGGCGGCTGCCGCACAACGCCGACCTGCCCGACCGGGACCTCGCGGTGTTCCTCGCCGGCACGCCGGAGATGGACGCGTACCGCCGGGACCTGTGGTGGGCGCAGGAGTACGCGCGGCGCAACCGGGCGGTGATGGTCGCGGTGCTCTGCGACGTGGTCCGCGAACGGTTCCCGCACGTCGGCTACGACGAGCCGATCTCGTGCCACCACAACTACGTGGCCGAGGAGAGCTACGGCGGGGTGGACGTGCTGGTGACGCGCAAGGGCGCGATCCGGGCCGGTCGGGGGGACCTGGGCATCATCCCCGGGTCGATGGGCACCGGGTCGTACATCGTGCGCGGCAAGGGCAACCCGGACGCCTACTGCTCGGCGTCGCACGGGGCGGGGCGGCGGATGTCCCGGGCGCAGGCGAAGCGCACCTACAGCACGGAGGACCTGGCGGCGCAGACGGCGGGGGTGGAGTGCCGCAAGGACGCCGGGGTGGTCGACGAGATCCCCGGCGCGTACAAGGACATCACCGAGGTGATGGCGCAGCAGGAGGACCTGGTCGAGGTGGTCGCGCACCTCAAGCAGGTGGTCTGCGTGAAGGGGTGAGGCCGGTGGCCGTGGGGCCTTCCGGGTTGGGGCAGCGGTGGACCAGGTCGGTCGAGGACCGGCCTGGTCAGGCCGCCACGTGCATGGCGGCCAGATAGGCGAGAGCCTCGGCGCTGCGGCTGCCCGGCTCCGGCGTGCCGACGAGCAGGTGCTGACCGGGCGCGTCGCGAACGTCGAAGCTCTGGTAGGTCAGCTCGACCCGACCGACCTCGGGGTGGACGAAGACCTTGAACAGCCGGTTCAGCCCGCTGACGGTCTGGTCGTCCCACAGAGGCGTGCGAGCCTTCGTCGACGGGGCGCACGAGCGGCACGGGCGAATCGACGTCCTGATCAACAACGCCGGCGTGATGCCCCTCTCGACGCTCGACGCCGGGCGGGTCGACGAATGGGACCACATGATCGACGTGAACCTGCGGGGCACCCTGCACGGCATCGCGGCCGCCCTCCCGCTGATGCGGGCCCGGGGCGCGGGCCACATCGTCAACGTCGGCTCGACGGCCGCCTACCGGGTCGACCCGACCGCAGCGGTCTACTGCGCGACGAAATTCGCCGTCCGCGCGCTGTCGGAAGGTCTGCGGCAAGAGAATCCGGACATCCGGGTCACCGTCGTCAGCCCCGGCTACACCCGCTCGGAACTCCTCGACCGTGGCGGCGACCCGGAGGTGCGGGCCGCCGTCCGGGCCGCCTCCGACAGCCTGGCGATCCCGGCCGCCGCAGTGGTCGACGCGATCGGCTACGCGGTCGCCCAGCCCGACAACGTCGACGTCAACGAGCTGGTCGTCCACCCCACCGCCCTGAGCTGACGACGTCCATCAGAGGGAAGCACGACAATGGTTGAAGCGCTCGAAGTGACCACGTTCCGGCTCGTCGCCGGCCTCAGCTAGGCCGACTTCCTCGCGGCCAACACGGACATCGACGACTATCTCCGGCGCCAGCCCGGTTTCCGCTGGCGTCGCATCGCGCAGGACGACGACGGCACGATCATCGACGTCGTGGCATGGGAATCCGCAGCCGACGGCCGGCACCGCCCCCGGGATCGCGGTGACCGTCGGGAGCTGGAGAAGCGATCAGGCAGCGCGCCGCCAGAACTGGCGGGGCGCGTACCCGTCGCGGCGCAGCCAGTGCTCGGTGTAGACGATCCGGTCCGCCTCCACCACCACCAGCGGGTCGGCCGGCGGCTCGTCCAGCGACCGGGACCGCTCCACGTAGTCGGACTGCCAGCGGACGGCGGGCCAGTAGTGCTCCCGTTCGGGGTCGCCGGGGAGCAGCACCCGGGCCCGGCCGAACACCTGGGCGCCGCGGCTGCTCGCCTGGCCGACCAGCGGCGCGAAGACGCCGAGCGACACCCGGGGGTCGACGGCGATGTTGCGCATCTTCGGTGACGTCGCCGCCGCGGTGAACATCAGCGCGAAGTCGAGGTGGAAGTAGCGCACCGGCGTGGCCAGCGGCCCGTCCGGGCCGGACGTCGCCAGGACGCACATGTTCTGCGACGACAGCAGGTTGAGGATGCGCTCTTCCAGACGGTGCCGGTCGAGCCGGGTGGTCGGCGCCGGGCCGGCCAGCCAGGGGTTGGTCACGGGCATGATCAACCTTAAGCCATGCGGGTCGGAGCCCGGCGATGGCACTCAGCCCATGTGCACCGCGCCGCCGGTGGGTACGTCCTCCCGGCGCACCCGGATCAACACGAGGGTGGCCAGGCCGGCCAGCAGGATCAGGCCGGCGCCCCAGACGAAGGCCGTGGAGTAGCCGTGGATCAACGCGTTGACCTGGTTCTGCGGCGACGGCACCCGGGACACCAGGTAGTCCGCCACCGCGCTGGTGTACATGGTGTTCAGCAGTGCGGTGCCCAGCGAGCCGCCGACCTGCTGGGTGGCGTTGAGGGTGGCGCTGGCCGCGCCCGCGTCGTGCTCGGGCACCCCGTACAGGGCGAGGCTGGACAGCGGCACGAAGGTGAAGCCGAGCCCCAGGCCGAGGATGAACTGGGCGGGCAGCAGGAGGGCGACGAACGAGGTGTCCACGCCCACCCGGGTGAGCGCGATCATGCCGGCGACCGCCAGCACCGCGCCGGAGAGCATCAGCGGCTTCGCCCCGATCCGGGGCAGCAGCTGGCTCGCGCCGCCCGCGGCGATCAGCACGCCGGCGGTCACCGGCAGCGAAGCCAACCCCGCCTCCAGCGGCGTGTACCGCAGCACCACCTGGAAGTAGATGGTCAGGAAGAGGAACGCGCCGAAGAGGCCGGCGCCGATCAGCGTCGAGGTGAGATAGGCCCCGCCCCGGTTGCGGTCCAGCAGGATCCGCATCGGCAGCAGCGGATGCCGGGAACGCAGCTCGATCACCACGAACACGGCCAGCAGGACCAGGCCGATCGCGATGAAGGCGAGCGTGCTGCCGGCGCTCCAGCCGTTCTCGGCCGCCCGGGTGAAGCCGTACACCAGCAGGACCAGGCCAGCGGTGACGGCGACCGCGCCGGGCACGTCGTACCGGGTGTTCCCGTGCGCCCGGCTCTCCGGCACCAGCGGGAGCGCGGCGGCGACCGCCACCGCGGCGATCAGGATGTTCACCAGCAGGCACCAGCGCCAGGAGGCGTACTCGGTGAGCACGCCACCGAGGAGCAGGCCGACGGCCGAGCCGCCGCCGGCGATCGCGCCGTACACGGCGAACGCCTTGGCCCGTTCCCGGGTCTCGGTGAACAGCACGGTGAGCAGGGCCAGTGCCGCCGGGGCGAGCAGCGCGCCGAACGCGCCCTGCAACGCGCGGGCGGCGAAGAGCATCGCGCCGTCGTTGGCGAGGCCGCCGACGGCGGAGGCCAACGCGAACCCGACCATGCCGACCAGGAACGCCCGCTTCCGCCCCCAGTAGTCGGCGATCCGCCCGCCGAGCAGCAGCAGCCCGCCGAACGTGAGCGTGTACGCGGTGACCACCCACTGCCGGTTGGCGTCGCTGATCCCCAGGTCGGTCTGGGCGTGCGGCAGGGCGATGTTCACGATCGTGGCGTCGAGCACCACCATCAGCTGGGCGATCGCGATGACCGCGAGGGCCACCCAGCGCCGCGGGTGTGCCGCGGCGACCGCCTCGCCGCCGGGGGCGCCGGACGCGCCGGGGCTGGCCGAGGTTGTTCCGGGCATGGTGAGGCCTCCCGTGCGGGCTCGATGGCGGGCGGTGCGCGGGATCTGCGAAACGATGTCGCGTTCGACGCTAGTTGGCGGCGTTCACCCCGCGCAGCGGCTTGCGAGAACGACGCCGCGGCTCCCCGGTGCGTCACCCGTACGGGGTCGTCGGCCTCAGCCCCGGCCGGGAAGCAGGGTCACCGGCACCCGGACCGGGTTGATCCGGGAGCCGTCGCGCGCGGACACCTCGTACACCTCCAGAGCGCCACGCTGCTCGGCCGCGACCCGCCACCCGAGGGCGGTCCGGTAGTCGCCCCGGCAGCCGCTGCCGCAGCTCGCGGTGGTGAAGGTCGTCGCGATCTCCCGGCCACCGGCGTCGAGGAGCCGGACGCTGACCGTCGCCTCGAACACGTCGGCGGTGCCGGTCACGGTCAACGGACTGGTGATCCGCTGCCCGATGACGGGGCTGGTCACCACGACGGGTGGCAGGAGGTCGGCGTAGTCGGCGCGGTCGACCGGCCCGTCCGCGCCCGGCGAATCGAACCGCACCTGCCGTACGGTCGGGAACTGCGTGAGGGTCCAGACAACCTGCGCCTCCCGCAGGCGTCGGGTCGCCGCGGGCGCGGCCGCCAGCCGGACGGTCGCGACGCCGCCGGCCACCCCGACGGGCTCGGTGTCGCCGGGGATCAGGGTGGTCAGGCCCGCGGTCGACTCGACGGCGGTGGGGCCGGCGGCGAGTTCGGTGAGGGCGAGCCGCGAGGTGGCCGGGGTGCCGGGGCGGGTGCGTCGGGTCGGCGCCAACCGCCCGTCCCGCACGAACCAGAGTTCGAGGGTGACGGTGACGGTCGGCGCGCCGGTGGGGGGCGAGGTGGTCGGCGCGGGGCCGGGAGCCGACGTGGCCGGGCCGGGGCCGGCCGAGGTCACGCCGGTGACGGGGGCGGTCGGGGTGGGGGCCGCCGAGGGTGGGGCCGCGGTCGGCGCCGGCCCCAGCGAGCCGGAGCGGGGCGGGGCACACGCGGCGGCCGTCAACGCGGCGGCCAGCAGGACGGCGGCCAGTCGTCGTCTCATCGCGCCTCCCCGGGAAGGGTCGCCGGCACCCCGCCCGACGCTTCCCCGTCGGGTGTCGGCGGGCGGGCGGCGGGCAGGGTGATCCGGAAGCGGGTGCCGAGGCCGGGCTCGCTGCGGACGGTGAGCCGGCCGCCGATCAGCCGGGCGTTCTCCCGGGCGATCGCCAGGCCGAGGCCGCTGCCCCGACCCGAGCGGGCCGGGTCGACCTTGTAGAACCGGTCGAAGAGCCGCGACAGGTGCTCGGCGGGTATGCCCGGCCCGTGGTCGACCACGTCGACGGCCACGTCCGGTCCGGCCCGCTCGACGGTGGCCCGGATCTCGCCGCCGCCGTGCTCGACCGCGTTGCCGACCAGGTTGGCCAGCACCCGCTCCAGCCGCCGAGGGTCGGTGCGCAGCGCGACGCCGACGCCGTCCACGGCGACCCGGTCGCGCCAGCCGCGCGCCGCGACCAGGGCGTGCAGCAGGGCGAGCGGATCGACCGTGCGCACCCCCAGGGGCTCCTGCCCCGCGTCCAGGCGCGAGATCTCCATCAGGTCCTCGACCAGCCGGCGCAGCCGGACCACGTCGGCGACCAGCAGCTCGGCCGCGCGTCGCGCGTCGCCGGGGAGCTGGTCGGTGTGGTCGCGCAGCAGCGACGCCGCGGCCACCAGGGCGGTCACCGGCGTACGCAGTTCGTGGGCGACGTCCGCGGTGAACCGCCGCTCCCGGGCCTGCGCCTGCGACAGTGCCTCGATCTTCGCCTCCAGGGCCTCGGCCATCTCGTTGAACGAGGCGGCCCAGTCGCTGAACTCGTCGCGCCCGCGTACCGGCAGGCGGGTCGCGAGCAGGCCCTCCGCGACGGCCCGCGCGGCGCGGCTGGCCCGGCCGACGGGTTCGAGGGTGCGCCGGGCCAGGGTGTGCCCGATCCCGGCCGCGACGAGCACCACGAGCGCCCAGCCGGCCAGCAGCGCGGTGCGCAGCTGGTCGAGGTCGGCGAGCAGATCCTCCTCGACGGTCACCACGTACAGCTCGGTGTCGGCGGCGGGGATCCGACCGCCGACCACCAGCAGGCGGGGTCGGGCCGCCGGGGCGGTGCGCTCGTACGCCAGCTGACCGGAGGCGACGCTGGCCCGCAGCGCCGGACCCAGCGGCGGCGCGAAGGCCACGTTGGACGCCGACACGCCGTCCCCGTCGGCCAGCAGGACGTGCCGGCCGCTGGCCTCGAAGCTGCGCAGCAGCTCGGCGCGCCGCTGGTCGGTCAACGGCCGGAACTGTCCCGCGAGGACGAGCTGGTAGCGGGCGTCGGCGGCGGCCTGCTGCACCGAGGCGTCCAGCCGGGCCTGCCGCAGCAGCGCGTACGACCCGCCGGCGAGCACCCCGGCGGAGACCGCGGCGACGAGGACGAACGCGACGGTCAGCCGCCGACGGAGCCGGCCCGGGGGTACGCGGTCCGCGCCCACGGTGTCACGCTCACGACGTCGTCAGCTTGTAGCCGGCGCCGCGGACGGTGCGGACCAGCCGTGGGTGGGCGGGGTCGTCCTCGATCTTCGCGCGGAGCCGCTGCACGGCCACGTCGACCAGTCGGGAGTCGCCGAGGTAGGTGTGGCTCCACACCCGGTCGAGCAGGAGCTCGCGGGTGAAGACCTGGCCGGGGTGGCGGGCGAGCTCCAGCAGCAGGCGGAACTCCGTGGCGGTCAGCGGCAGCTCCGTCCCGCCCCGGCGGACGACGAAGCTGCCCGGGTCGATCTCCAGGTCGCCGACGGTGAGCACGGTCCGTACGGTCGGCGCGGTGGCCCGGCGCAGCACGGCCCGCACCCGCGCGACCAGCTCCGGCAGGTCGAACGGCTTGCGCAGGTAGTCGTCCGCGCCGCACTCCAGGCCGACGACGACGTCGATGGTGTCGGTGCGGGCGGTGAGCATGAGGATCGGCACCTGGCTGCTGCGGCGGACCTCCCGGCAGACCTCCAGGCCGTCGAGCCCGGGCAGCATGACGTCGAGCACGATCAGGTCCACCGGCCGCGCGCGCCAGACCGCGAGCGCCTCCCGGCCGTCGACGGCGGTGCTGACCCGGAACCCGGCCCGCCGCAGACCGAGGGCGGTGACCTCCCTGATGGAGGCATCGTCCTCGACCACCAGCACGCGGCCGTCCATGACACGACCAGCGTAACGGTGGGCGAGCGTGGACAGTCCTGGCGCAACGGACGACACCGAGGGCCCGGCCGGCGCCGGGCCCTCGGCCACGCGGGGCCTCACTCCTGCCACTGGTGGGCCACGTCCACCACGATCCGGCTGTGCGTGCCGGGGCCGGCGAGCACGAACACCCGGAACGGCAGCCGGGCCCGCACCCCGAGGGCGAAGGTCGAGTAGCCCTCGAAGCTGCCGCCGAAGACCACGTCCCGCAGGGTCTGGTACCGCAGCACGGTGGCGGCGTGCTCACCGACTCGGTACGGCACGGTCGCCGCGTGCGCCTCGTCGTACGCCGGGGCCCGCAGGGAGACCCGCAGCAGCGCGCCGCCCGCCGTGTACGGCGACAGCGGCAGCCCCTCACCCTCGGTCCACGTCTCGCCGTAGCCGACGGAGTAACCGCTGACCGGCCCGTCGAACTCGAACACCACCCGGTCGTGGCACTCGTGCCGGCCCGTGCGTACCTCGATCAGCGGGGCGCTGCTCAGCGTGCCGGCCGTCTTCTCGCCGCTGCCCCAGGTGATCCCGCAGTACGGCGAACCGGTGGTCACCGCGCGAGCCGCGCCGGCCGTGCCGATGGTGGCCGCGGTGCCGCTGCCCGCCCCGGCCACCAGTCCGGCCGCCAGGACGGCCAGTGCCGTCAGTGCGCTCCTGATCCTCATCATCGTCTCCCCTGAATCCGTTCCGGTGTCCGGCCGCGTCGCCGGTGAGGTGGGATCCACGGTGGAGACTGCGCACGGCAGCAGCTTCGCCGTGCCGTAACGCCTGGGTAACAGCATCGACGGCGCGCCCGCCTCCCGGGGCGTCCTCGTCTCCAGGTCGGTGCGGTACGGTGCCTCACATCTCGAACCTGCAGAGGTGACCCATGCCTGCCGTGGCCGCGCTCGCACTGACCCTCGCGTTGGCTCCAGCGCCGTCCCCGTCGCCGTCCCCGTCGGCACCGCCCGGGCCGGTGACCGGTCTACTCGGTGGCCTCGGCGAAGTCGTCGACGGCCTGCTCGGCCTGGGCGGCGGTTCGTCGACCACCAGCCCCAGCGTCGAGCCGACCACGCCCGGACCGGGACCCTCGGCCACGTCGATCCCCGAAACCGGCGTGCCCGCGACGGGCGCGCCGGTCGCCCCGGGTGGCGTGGCGCCGGGCGCGCCCACGGGCGCAGCGACGGCGGGAACGCCGGGAGCGCGGGGTGGCGTCCCGGCCCGCGTCGGGTCCTGGAGCGACACCGACGACCCGGCGGTCGGGGTGCCCGTGCCCCCGGCGCCCGACGGGCGGGCCCCCGCGCCGACCGGCCCGGACGGGCTCGCCGCGCCCACGGCCGTCAACGACGACGCGCTGTTCCGGATCACCATGATCGGGCTCGGCGTCGCCGTGCTGGCGGTCCAGATCATGCTGCTCGTCCGCCGACGCCGGGGGCGGCCCGCGCCGGCGGTCGCCGCGGCTCCCGTGGCCGGAGGGCCGGTGGCCCCCACCGCGTTGGACGTCACCGGCGACAACGTGACCCGGCTGCCCACCAACCTGAACGCGATCTACGAGCTGGGCCGTCTCGACGAGCGGCTCG
Source organism: Micromonospora sp. NPDC049366 (assembly GCF_044466625.1). Taxonomy (NCBI): domain Bacteria; kingdom Bacillati; phylum Actinomycetota; class Actinomycetes; order Micromonosporales; family Micromonosporaceae; genus Micromonospora; species Micromonospora sp. NPDC049366. The sequence continues at coordinate 128,253 of NZ_JBITMV010000007.1, read as the reverse complement.
CCCAGGAGCGCGAACGCGGATCCTGAGCCCCGCCCCGACCCGACCCGGCCTCGACGGGACCCGGCCCGTCCCCAGCCAGGCGCGAGTCCCGTCCCCCATGCCTGGTCCCAGCCTGGTCCTGGTCCGAGCCTGGTCCTGGCCTCAGCCCGAGCCCTGGCCCAGCCCAGCCTTGGCCTAGCCCAGCCCGCCCTGGCCTAACCCAACCCTGGCCTAACTCAGCCCAGCCCTGGCCTGGCCCCGGCGCCGGCGCCGGCCGACCGGGCCCGGGTCCCTTGCCCCACGACTCGTCGGAGGCCTCTACTCTGCGTGACGACCTGAGGTGGCACTCCCGCCGATGAGCCCGATGACCGAGAGGCATAAATATGCCTCTCAGTCATCGCGCTCATTCGCGAGACCGCCCCTAGCCGAGACACGCCCACAACGCCCTCCGGGAACCGCCCACGGTGATCAGAGGTTTGCGTCCACCCGGAGCCGGATCCTGACGCAAATCTCCTGATCAACGCGCGTCGAGGCGGGGCGCGCGGCGGGGCGCGAGGCGGGGCGCGCGGCGGTGGTGCGGGCGTGAGCGGGCGGGGGTTCGCGGGGGCGGGCGGTGGTTGGAAACGTTTTCGTAACGAGCCCTTGACCTCTTCGTCAATCACGGCGCAGACTCCCGGAAACGTTTACAACCGATCGGGCGGAGGTGCTGGTGTGGGCCGTAAACGTTTACAGGAACCGGCGGACGGGCGACCCACCGTCCACACCGTCGCGGCTCGCGCCGGCGTGTCGATCGCGTCCGCCTCGCGCGTGCTCAACGGCGTCGGCGGCAGCCCGGAGACCATCCGCAAGGTGCGCGCCGCGGCCGCCGAGGTCGGGTACGTGCCGAACGCGATCGCCCGCTCGCTGCAGTCCCAGCGCACCGGCCTGATCGCGCTCGCCGTCGAGGACATCGGCAACCCGGTCTACGTGGCGATGATGCGGGCCATCGAGTCGGTGGTCGCGTCGTCCGGCCGTCAACTGCTCGTGCACGCCACCGGCGGACGTATCGACAACGAGACGGCGCTGCTGCGCCGGCTGGCGAACCGTTACGTCGACGGCATGATCGTGTCGCCGATCCGGGTCACCGACGATCACCTCGCCGCGCTGGTGGACAGCCCGGTGCCGGTGGTGGTGGTCGGCCAGCTCGGCGCGGACGCGCCGGTGGACAACGTCCGTACCGACTCCCGCCACGGTGTGGCGCTCGCCGTCGACCACCTCGTCGCCGGTGGCCGGCGCCGGATCGGCTTCGTCAACGGTCCGCTCGACACCGTGCCGGGCACCGCCCGTGACGCCGGTTTCCGCGCGGCGCTGGCCGGGCACGGCATCGCCCTCGAGGCGCATCTGGTCGAGGTCGGCGACTTCCAGTACGCGGCCGGCCGGGCCGCCACCGAACGACTGCTCGCCCGCACCGAACCGGACGCCCTGGTCTGTGCCAACGACCTGATCGCGGTCGGCGCGCTGCACGCCCTGCTGGCCGCCGGCCGCCGGGTGCCCGAGGACGTCGCCCTGGTCGGCATGGACGACACCGACCTCGCGCGAATGATGTTCCCCCAGCTCTCCAGCGTCTCGCTCGGCTCGGCCGAGCGTGGTCGCCGGGCCGCCGAGCTGCTCCTGGAGCGCATCGCGGACCCGACCCTGCCGCCGCGCCGCGAGCAGGTCCCACCACACCTCGTCGTCCGCGCCTCCAGCCGGGCGACCCCGCCGGCGCCCCGGACCGCCACGGACCCGGAGAGCGCGAGCACCGCCGGCAGCACCGGCCCGGAGAGCGTGAGCACCGCCGGCAGCACCGGCCCGGAAGGCGCGCGCACCGCCGACCTGGGTGCCGAAGCGGCGCCCTCCCACCCGTCCAGCGAAGGGGCGACGCCATGACCACGCTGGCCGAGCGGCCGGACGTCGAGCGGGCCGGGAAGTCCCGCCGCCCGACGCGGTCCCGCTCCGACCGCACCGCCATCTACCTGTTGCTGCTGCCCTCGCTGCTGCCGATCCTGGTGCTGTCGGTCTTCCCGCTGCTGCGCGGCATCTACCTGGGCTTCACCGACGCGCGCGCCGGCCGCAACGTCGACGTCTCGTTCACCGGTCTGGAGAACTACCGCGAGCTGCTCCACGACGAGCTGTTCTGGAACTCCTTCAAGATCGGTCTGCTCTGGGCGTTCGGCGTGACCGTGCTCCAGTTCGTGCTGGCCCTCGGGCTCGCGCTGCTGCTCAACCAGCAGCTGCGGTTCCGCGGCGTGGCGCGGGTGCTGGCCGTGGTGCCGTGGGCGATGCCGCCGGTCGTGGTCGGCATCCTCTGGAAGCTCGTCTACCACCCGGACGCGGGCCTGCTCAACGAGTTCTTCCACCGGATCGGCGCGGACGGCCTGCGGACGAACTGGCTGGGCGACTTCAGCACCGCGCTGCCCGCCGTGATCATCGTCGGCGTGTGGGCCGGCATGCCGCAGACCACCGTGGTGCTGCTGGCCGGCCTCCAGGGCGTGGCCCGCGAGTTGCACGAGGCGGCGGCCGTGGACGGCGCCAGCACCTGGCACCGGTTCCGGCACGTGACCCTGCCCGCCCTGGCGCCCGTGATCGTGGCGATCACGTCCCTCGACTTCATCTGGAACTTCAACTCGTTCGGCCTGGTCTACGTGCTGACCGCCGGTGGACCGGGCGGCAAGACCATGCTGCCGATGCTCTTCGCGTACGAGGAGGCGTTCCGCTACGGCAACTACGGCTACGCCGCCGCACTCGGCAACGTCATGGTCGTGATCATCGTCGCGCTGCTCGCCGTCTATCTCCGCCGCCGGTTGAGGGAGGCCAACTGATGGTCGGTGCGAGGAGTGAGCTGGCGAGCCCCGCAGTCCCGAACGGAGGGCAGTGATGTTCGGAAAGCCGAGCCGCACCGGGCGGACGTTGCAGTACGTCGCGCTCGCCGGCTACCTGGTCTTCCTCGGGTTCCCGCTGGTCTGGCTCGTCTCCACGGCGTTCAAACCGCCGCGCGAGCTGGTGCGGCTGCACCCGACGCTGATCCCCGACAACCCGACCGTGCAGAACTTCGTGCAGGCGTTCACCGAGCAGGAGCTGGGCCGGGCGGCGTGGAACAGCCTCCAGGTCTCGCTCGCCTCGGCGGTGCTGACCGTCCTGGTCGCCATGCCCGCGTCGTACGCCCTGGCGCGGTTCCGCTCGAAGCTCGGCACCGCCGCGCTCGGCTGGGTGCTGCTGTCCCAGCTGTTCCCGTTCGTGCTCCTGATCATCCCGATCTTCCTGGTGCTGCGGCAGGTCGGCCTGGCCAACACGCACGCCGGGCTGGTGCTGATCTACGTGGTCTGGGCGCTGCCGTTCGCGCTCTGGATGCTCCAGGGTTTCGTCCGCAACATCCCGCGGGAGCTGGAGGAGGCGGCCTCGGTCGACGGCGCGACCCGCGTGCAGGTGCTGCGTCGGGTGGTGTTCCCACTGCTCGCCCCCGGCCTGGTCGCGACCGCGCTGTTCTCCTTCATCTCGGCGTGGAACGAGTTCTTCTTCGCCCTGGTGCTGATCAAGACGCCGGAGCTGGCGACCCTCCCGGTCGCGCTGGCCCGGTTCGTCGGCATCGAGGGCACCGCCCGCCTCGGGCCGCTGGCCGCCGGTTCACTGCTGGCCACGCTGCCCAGCCTGATCTTCTTCGCGTTCATGCAACGCCGGCTCTCGTCCGGGTCGCTCGCCGGCGCGGTCAAGGGCTGAACCGTCCCCCAACCACCACCAAGGAGGGTTTCCCCCATGCTCCGTACCCGATTCCGTCGACTCGCCGCGGCCACCGCGGTCGCGGTCGTCGGCCTCGGCGCGCTCGCCGCCTGCGGTGGCGGCGACGACGAGGCCACCTCCGGTCCGGTCAAGCTGCGCTTCCTCAGCCTCGCCTGGCAGAAGGAGTCGCTGCAGGCCAACAAGGACCTGGTCGCCAAGTGGAACGCCGAGCACCCGGACATCCAGGTCGAGTACGTCCAGGGTGACTGGAACTCGGTGCACGACCAGCTGCTGACCTCGTTCGAGGGCGGCGACGCGCCGGACATCGTGCACTACGAGGCGTCGGCGATCGGCGAGTTCGCCAAGCAGGGCTACCTGGCCGACCTGTCCGGGCTGATCTCGAACGACCTGAAGGGTCAGATCGACCAGGGCGTCTGGGACACCGTCACGTACGACGGCAAGGTCAGCGGTGTGCCGTTCCTGCTGGAGTCGCAGGTCGTCATCGCCAACAAGAAGCTGCTCGACGCCGCCGGTGTCGCGGTGCCGCCGGCCGACGGCGGCTGGACCTGGGACGAGTTCCAGGCCAACGCGCAGAAGCTCACCAAGCCCGGCCAGTTCGGCGTGGCGTGGGCGTTGAAGTCCCCGACCAACCGGGTGTTGAACCTGGCGCTCAACTACGACGGGAAGTTCTTCTACACCGACGGCGGCCGCACCGAGGTGAAGGTCGGTGACCCGGAGAAGGAGATCCCGAAGCGGATCCACGACATGATCTACACGTCGAAGTCCGCCTCCCCGGAGGCGCTCGGCATGAGCGGCGCGGACACCCTGCCCGGCTTCTTCGGTGGCAAGTACGCGATGCTGCCCGGCTCGGTCTCGCTGCGTCAGCAGATGGTCGAGCAGGCGCCCGCCGGCTTCGAGTGGGTCACCCTCCCGCCGGTCAAGGGGCTCTCCGCCAAGCAGGCGGCGAACCCGCAGACGCTGTCCGTCTCGGCGGACTCGAAGCACAAGAAGCAGGCCGCGCAGTTCCTCGAGTACTTCCTGAACCCGACCAACATGGCCACCCTGGCCAAGGGTGACTGGCTCGTCCCGACCGGTAAGCAGGCCAACGAGGAGTTGGTGAAGCTCACCGGCGGCAAGCAGGGCTGGGACGTGGCCGCGGACAGCGCCCAGGATCTGACCGTCGCCCCGTTCCAGATGGCCGACGGCTACCCGGAGTGGAAGACCAAGTACGCCACCCCGGCCCTCCAGCAGTACTTCGCCAACAAGATCACCCTGGACCAGCTCGCCACGCAGCTGGTCGACGGTGGCAAGCAGGTTCTGAGGTAGAACAATGTCACTCTTGCTCGACACTTCGGTCGGTTGCCTCGTCGGCGCCGCGGTGGGGGACGCCCTCGGGGGCGCCACCGAGACGGCGCTGCCGGAGCAGATCCGCTCCCGGTTCGGCGGCTGGGTCGAGGGCATCGTGCCCCCGTACCACGCGGACTGGGCCACCGCGCGGCCACTCGCGCCGTACCACAAGGGCGACGGGCACATCACCGACGACACGTTGATGACCCACGCCCTGGTCCGGGCCTACGCGGCCAAGCGGGACCACCTCGACGCGTACGACGTGGTGGATCTGCTCGTCCCCGACCTCATCGAGCGGGTGGTCTACATCCCCGACCTGGAGCGGGAGGGGGTGACCTTCCACCGGCTCGCGGCCGCCGAGCGGTGGCTGGTCACCCGCCTGCACCACGCCCACGCGGACCCGCGTGAGGCCGGGGTGGGCAACATCGTGAACTGCGGCGCGGCCATGTACATGGCACCGGTCGGCATCGTCAACGCGGGCGACCCGGCCGGTGCGTACGCCGAGGCGGTGGAGGTCGCCGGGGCGCACCAGCACAGCTACGGGCGGGAGGCCGCGGCGGTGTTCGCCGCCGCGGTCGCCGCCGCCGCCACCCCGGGCGCGGGCGCCGAGGACGTGGTCACGGCGACGCTGGACCTGGCCCGCGACGGCACCCGGGCGGCCATCGACGCGGTGGTCAAGGAGGCCCGCGGGCACCACGACTGGAAGACCGCGATCCCCGCGCTGCGGGCCGCGGTCGCCCCCTACGACACGGTGGGGGAGGAGTACCGCAGCCCGGGGCTGGGTGCGCGCCGGCCCAGCCGGTTGCACGCCATCGAGGAGCTGCCGGTGGCCATCGGCATGCTCGTGGTGGCCGGCGGCGAGTTCCGCCCGGCGGTGCTCGGCGCGGTGAACTACGGCCGGGACGCCGACTCCACCGCCACGATGGCCGGCGCGATCGCCGGGGCGCTGGGCGGTGCCGCGGCGGTGCCGACCGAGTGGTCCGAGGCGGTGGCCAGCGCGTCGCGTACCGACCTGGTGGAGCCGGCGCGCGTCCTCGCGGAGGTCGCCACCGAGGTCTTCGACCGCGACCGCGCCCGGTTCGCCCGCCGCGCGGAGCGCTTCGCCGGCCTGGCCGCCGGTGCGGAGGACCGGGAGCCGGCCCGGTGAGGATCACCTGGGTCCAGCCGGAGGACCTGCTCCCGCACGAGTTGGCGGCCAGCCGGGACGAGGGACGCGACGTGGCCGACCTCGCCCGGCGGTGGACGGCGGCCGGCGGCGACCCCACCCCGCCGGTCAGCGGGGCGTCGGCGACGCCGGCCACCCCGTGGCTGCGGATGCTCGCCACCGAGCTGCTGGACGCCGCCGACGCGCTGCCCCCCGCCCGTGCCGACGACGAACCGGACGACCTGGATGCGCTGCGGGCCACCTGGCCGGCGGCCTGGGCGCTGCCGACCGACGTGTCCTACGACCGGCTGCACGGCGCCTGGCTGGGCCGCGCGGTCGGCTGCCTGCTCGGCAAGCCGGTGGAGAAGATCCCCCGGGAGGGGATCCGCGAGATCCTCACCGCGACGGGTCGGTGGCCGCTGCGCGACTGGTTCACCGCGAAGGGGCTGCCGGAGGACGTCGCGGCCCGCTGGCCGTGGAACCGGCGCAGCGCGCCGACCAGCCTCGCCGAGAACATCGCGGGCATGCCCGAGGACGACGACCTGAACTACGCGCTGCTGGCGCTGCGCGTCCTGGAGACCCGCGGGCGGGACTTCACCAGCGCCGACGTGGCGCAGCTGTGGCTGGACTGGCTGCCCGGCGGGCGGGTCTTCACCGCCGAGCGGGTGGCGTACCGGAACCTGCTGCTCGGCTACCCGCCACCGGAGAGCGCCCGACGGCACAACCCGTTCCGCGAGTGGATCGGCGCGCAGATCCGCACCGACGTGTACGGGTGGGTCAACCCCGGCCGCCCCGGCCGCGCCGCCGAGCTGGCCTGGCGCGACGCCGTCGTCAGCCACGTCCGGGGTGGGGTGCACGGCGCGCTGTGGGCCGCCGCCCTGGCCGCCGCCGCGCCGGTCGCCGCCGACGTCGACGAGGTGCTGGACGCGGCCGAGGCGGTGCTGCCGCCGCGCAGCCGCTTCGCCGCCACCGTCCGGGAGGCGCGCGCCCTCGGCGCCGGCGCCGACGACTGGGAGCGGGTGGTCGACGAGCTGTACGCGCGGCACGGCCACCTGCACTGGGTGCACGTCCGCAACAACGCGGCACTGGTGGCCGCCGCCCTCGCGTACGGGCGGGGCGACCTGGAACGGTCCATCACGGCGGTGGTCAGCGGCGGATGGGACACCGACTCGACCGGGGCCACCGTCGGCGCGGTCACCGGCGCGCTCACCGGGGCGCGGGCGCTGCCCGAGCGCTGGGTCGCGCCGCTGCGCAACCGGCTGGCCAGCAGCATCGCCGGTTTCGACGGGATCGGCTTCGACGAGCTGGCGCGGCGGACCCAGGCCCTGGCCGAAGCGGGGGCGGGGTCGTGAGCGGGCGAGGGACGGACGGGAGGACAGCATGAGCGCACGCGTGGCGGTGGTCGGCAGCACCAACCTCGACCTGGTGGTGACGGCGCCGCAGCTGCCGAAGCCCGGCGAGACGGTGCTCGGCGAGAACTTCCGCACCGTCCCCGGTGGCAAGGGCGCCAACCAGGCCGTCGCCGCGGCCCGGGCCGGTGCCGCCTGCGACTTCGTCGGCGCGGTCGGCGACGACGACTTCGGCGGTCAGCTGCGGGCGAGCCTGGCCGGGTCCGGGGTGGACGTGCGGGGCCTGCGGACGGTGCCGGGCGCCTCCGGTGTCGCGTTGATCGCGGTGGACCGGGCCGCGGAGAACTTCATCGTGGTCGCCCCGGGCGCCAACGCGGCCCTCACCGACCTCGACGCCGACGACCGGGCGACGATCGCCGGCGCCGACGTGCTGCTGCTGCAGCTGGAGGTGCCGCTGCCCACCGTGGTCCGCGCGGCCGACTGGGCCCGCGCCGGGGGCACCACCGTGGTGCTCAACGCGGCCCCGGCCGCGCCGCTGCCGGCCGAGCTGCTGGACCTGGTCGACGTGCTGGTGGTCAACGAGCACGAGGCGGCGATCGTCGCCGGGGTCTTCGCCGACGATCCGGCGCAGCTGCTCGACGCCCTGCTGGAGCTGGTGCCCCGCGTCGTGTTGACGCTGGGCGCCCGTGGCGCCGCGTACGCCGACCGCCGTGGCCTGCGGCTGAGTGTCCCCGCCCCGGTCATCGCGGCGGTGGACACCACGGCGGCGGGTGACGCGTTCACCGGCGCGTTCGCGGTGGGCTGGGCCGAGCGCGGCGGCGCCCGCGACGAGGACACCGTCACGGCGAGCCTGCGCTGGGCGTGCGCCGCCGGCGCGGCCTGTGCGCAGCGCCCCGGCGCGTCCACCGCCCTGCCCGAGCGGGCCGCCATCGACGCCCTGCACGACGCGACCTACCGAGGTACCCCGTGAGCTTCAACCCGTACGTGCCCCGACCGATCGACCGGCCGACCGAGGTGCCGCTCGGCGGGCACCCCGACCTGTCCACCCTGGACGAGGCGAAGATCTTCGCCGCGCCGGACGACCCCGCCGACTGGCCGGCCTGGCGTGAGCAGCTGACCCGCTGGCGCGCCGACGCGCGGACCCGCACCGGCTACACCGGCCGGCACTACGACGCGATCACCGGCGACTGCTTCACCGTCTGCCTCGCCTGGCTGTGGGACGAGGCGCTCTACGACCACGAGCGGGGCGTCTTCACCGTCGAGGAGTTCCTCGACGCCGCCGCTCGGGACTTCGGCGGCTTCGACGGGGTGGTGCTCTGGCACGCGTACCCGGTGATCGGCCTGGACGACCGCAACCAGTTCGACTGGTACCGGGACATCCCCGAGTTGCCCGAGGTGGTGCGGGCGTTCCAGGCGCGCGGTGTCCGCGTCTTCGTCGACTACAACCCCTGGGACACCGGCACCCGGCGCGAGGCGGGCAGCGACGCCGAGGAGGTCGCGGCGCTGGCCGGCAAGCTCGGCGTCGACGGGGTCTTCCTGGACACCCTGAAGGAGGGCGCCGGGGAGCTGCGGGCCGCGCTCGACGCCGTACGCCCGGGGATGGTCCTGGAGGGCGAGAGCCGCGTGCCGTTGGCCCGGATCGCCGACCACGCGATGTCCTGGGCGCAGTGGTTCGCCGACTCCGACGTGCCCGGCGTGCTGCGGGCCAAGTGGTTCGAGCGCCGGCACGTGCTGCACCACACCCGGCGTTGGCACCGCGACCACCTGGACGAGCTGCACTCCGCCTGGCTCAACGGCGTGGGTGTGCTGGTCTGGGAGAGCGTCTTCGGCGTCTGGGTCGGCTGGAACGAGCGGGACCGTGCGGTGCTGCGGGCCATGCGCCGCGTGCAGGCCGGCCACGCCGCGTGGTTGCGCGCCGAGGACTGGGTCCCGCTCGCCGACCACCCCGGCGACGGCCAGGTGTACGCGTCGCGCTGGACCCACGACGGCGAGCCGCTGTGGACGGTGGTGAACCGCGGTGGCGACCACGACGGGCCGTGGCTGGTCACCGACGCCCGTCCGGGCCGGCGCTTCGTCGACCTGGTCACCGGCGCCGACCTCACCGTCACCGAGGCGGGCGACGGTCGGGTGACGGTGGGCGGTCCGCTGCCGGCCGGCGCCATCGCCGCCGTCGTCGCCACCGACGCGCCCGTCGCACGGCACGAGTCGCCGGTCGGCGATCCGTCCTTCCCGGCCCGCGCCGCGGTGCGCGTCCGCACCCCGTGGGCGCCGCGCACCGAGGTGCCGGCGGGCCTGGTGGCCGTCGACGGCGGCCGTCGGGAGTTGACCGTCCGGCACCGGGTGCGGGAGACCGGCCTGTACGGCGAGACGCCGTACGTCGACGAGTGGAAGCCGCTGCCGCCCCGGCTGCACCACACCGCCACGCTGCGGCGCAGCGCCCGGCTCGGCCGGTTCGCCATCGCCACCCACGAGGTCACCCACGGCGAGTACGCCGCGTTCCTGCGCGCCACCGGCTACCGCCCGGTACGCCCCGAGCGGTTCACCGCCGGTCAGGGGCCGGCCGACGCCCCGGTCACCGGCGTGGAGCTGGCCGACGCGCGCGCGTACGCGGCCTGGGCCGGGCTGCGGCTGCCCACCGAGGACGAGTGGCAGGTGGCCGCCGAGGCGGGGCTGCTCGCCCGCCGGGAACCCCTGGTGTGGAACCTGACCGAGAGCGAACACTCCGACGGACGTACCCGCTTCGCCATCCTCAAGGGCGGCGCCGCGTACCGGGCGGAAGGCTCCGACTGGTATCTCGACGGCGGCCCCCAACCCCCCGACGTGTCGGTGAAGCTGCTGCTCACCGGTGCCGGCCTCACCCGCTCCGACCAGGTCGGCTTCCGCTGCGCGGCCGACCTGCCCACCCCCGAGGAGTGACCCGATGAGCAGACGATGGCGGATCGGCGGCGGCGTGGCCGCCCTGCTCCTGGCGCTGGGCCTGACCGGCGCGGTGCCGGGCGTGGCCGACGCGAAGAAGCCCCGGGAGGGCACCCTCACCACGGCCACCGCACCGTCCCCCGCGCTGGGCGGCAGCATCGACTACACCGTCTACCTGCCCTACGGTTACGCGGCGGCGACCAGCCGCTACCCCGTGCTCTACCTGCTGCACGGACGGGGCGACACCATGCAGGCGTGGACCCGGGTGAAGGCCGATCTGGACCGGATGATCGCCGACGGCGAGGTGCCGCCGGTCATCGCCGTGCTGCCCGACGCGCCGTGGAGCAGCCGGGGCAACTGGTACGTCGACTCCGCCTACACCGGCGCCGACGACCCCGGACAACCGGTGGAGACCGCGCTGACCCGGGACCTGGTGGCGCACGTCGACGCCACGTACCGCACCGCCGCCCACCGGGGCGCCCGGCTCGTCGGCGGCTACTCCATGGGCGGCGCCGGGGCCCTGCGCTACGCCCTCGCCCACGCCGACCTCTTCGCCAACGCGCTCGTGCTCAGCCCGGCGGTGTACCGGCCGCTGCCGCCCGCCGACTCGTCGGCCCGCGAATTCGGCGCGTTCGGCTCCGGTGCGCAGCGGTTCTCCGACGAGGTGTACCAGCGGCTGAACTACCCGGCCCTGCTGCCCGGCCTGGATCCGGAGTCGCCGGTGCGGATGTACATCGCGGTCGGCGACGACGAGTGGGCCAACCCGGACCCGGCCGACGCGGCCCACGACCTCGACTACGAGGCCGCCACCCTCTACAACACGGTGCGCCGCGCCGACGCGGTGGCCGCCGAGTTCCGGGTGCTCGACGGGGGACACGACTGGGACGTCTGGCGACCGGCCTTCGTGGACGGGCTGAAGCACCTCGCCGGCACGCTGAGCGTCAACCCGCCGGCCGGGCTGCCCGGGCCGCTGCACGGCACCGCCGGGGCCGACTGGGCCGGCGGTGTCGCCGCCCACCCGGACGGGGCCACCACCCTCGGCTACGCGGCGTCCGGCCCGGTCGCCGGCCAGCCGTACGCCGGTGGACTGGACGCGGTGGTGACCCGGCTCGGCGCCGACGGCGGCACCCGCTGGACGACCCAGTTCGGCACCGCCGCCAACGACCGCCTCTACGGGGTGGTGCCGTTGGCCGACGGCGGCGTGATCACGGCCGGCTACACCCGCGGCGACCTCGATGGCGCGCACCCGGGCAGCCCGGCCGACGACGCCTTCGTGACGCGGTTGACCGCCACCGGGCAGCGCGCCTGGCTCGCCCAGGCCGGTGACCCCGCGAAGGCGGACCGCTTCTACGCGGTCGCGCCGGCCCCCGACGGCGGCGCCTACCTGGCCGGTTACACCAGCGGCTCGTTCGCGGGGGAGACCCCGGCCGGGGACAAGGACGCCGTGCTAGTTCGGGTCGGTCCGGACGGCCGGATCGCCTGGAGCCGGCAACTCGGCGGCCCCGGCGAGGACAAGGCGTACGCCGTCGCCGCCGACGCGCACGGCGTGTACGTGGCCGGCGGCACGTCGGCCGGGTTGCCCGGCGCCACCGGGCTCGGCGGCGGCGACGGCTGGCTGGCCCGGTTCGACCCGAACGGCACCCGAGGCTGGGTGACCGCCGTCGGTGGGACCGGCGACGACCTGCTCGGCGGGGTCGCGATCACCGCCGACGGCACGGTGGTGGCCACCGGGTCGACCGGCGGCGACGCCACCGCCGGGGGCACCGACGTGCTGACCGTCGCGTACACCTCGGCGGGCCGGCAGCGGTGGCGGACCGTCACCGGCGGCGCGGGTGCCGACGCCGGCGCGGACGTCGTGCCCCTGCCCGACGGTGCGGTCGTCGTGGTCGGCTTCACCGCCAGCCGGCTCGGCCTGCCGGTCGGTGGCGCCGACGTGCTCACCCTGCGGCTCGACTCCCGGGGCCGGCAGCTGGGCGTCGCCCAGTACGGCTCCGCCCGCGACGACGCGGCCGACGCGTTCGGCGAGGAGAACGTGTACGCCACCCTCGGCATCGACGGCCGGCTGCGGGTCAGCGGGCTCACCGCCGGCGCGCCGGTGGGCGGTGGGACGCTCGGCAACGGCGACGTGTTCCTCGCGGCGGTCGACCCCACGAAGGGGACGCCGTGACGCCCGGGGCGGGCCGTGGCCCGCTCGACGGGGTGAAGGTGGTCGACCTGGCGACGCTGTTCGCCGGGCCGCTCGCGGCCGCGTTCCTCGGCGACTTCGGCGCCGACGTGGTGAAGGTGGAGCACCCGGCGAAGCCGGACCCGTCCCGGGGGCACGGCCCGGCGAAGGACGGCGTCGGGCTCTGGTGGAAGGTGCTCGGCCGCAACAAGCGGACCGTCACCCTCAACCTCTCCGACCCCGACGGCGCGGCGCTGCTGCGCCGGCTGCTCACCGACGCCGACGTGCTGGTGGAGAACTTCCGCCCCGGCACCCTCGAACGCTGGGGGCTCGGCCCCGCCGAGCTGCACGCCGTCAACCCCCGGCTGGTGATCGCCCGGATCAGCGGGTTCGGGCAGGTCGGCCCGTACGCCCGCCGGCCCGGCTTCGGGACGCTCGCCGAGGCGATGAGCGGCTTCGCGGCGGCCACCGGCGAACCGGACGGCCCGCCGACCCTGCCCCCGTTCGGGCTGGCCGACTCGGTCACCGCGCTCGCCACCGCGTACGCGGTGATGCTCGCCCTGCGCTCCCGCGACCTCACCGGCGCGGGCCAGGTGGTCGACCTCGCCATCATCGAACCGATCATGGCGATGCTCGGCCCGCAGATCACCTGGTACGACCAGCTCGGCTACGTGCAGCCCCGGCTCGGCAACCGGTCCAACAACAACGCCCCCCGCAACACCTACCGGTGCGCGGACGGGCGCTGGGTGGCCGTGTCCACCAGCGCGCAGAGCATCGCCGAACGGGTGCTGCGGCTGGTCGGCCGACCCGAGCTGGTCGACGAACCGTGGTTCGCCACCGGCAGCGGCCGCGCCGCCCACGCCGACGAGCTGGACGCCGCGGTGGGCGCCTGGGTGGCGCAGCGGGACCGGGACGAGGTGGTGGCCGCGTTCGAGGCGGCGCAGGCCGCCGTCGCCCCGGTCTACGACGTGCGGGACATCCTCGCCGACCCGCAGTACGCGGCGCTCGGCACCGTCCGGACCGTCCCCGACGAGGAGCTGGGCGAGGTGCGGATGCAGAACGTGCCGTTCCGGCTCTCCGAGACACCGGGCGAGATCCGGCACGCCGGGCGGCGGCACGGGCAGGACACCGACGCCGTGTTCGGGGCGCTCGGGCTGACCGCCGACGAACTGGCCGCGCTGCGCGAGCGGGGTGTCGTCTGATGCGGCTCACCTGGCTCTACGTGCCCGGTGACCGGCCGGACCGGTTCGCCAAGGCCGTCGCGTCCGGCGCCGACGCGGTCATTCTCGACCTGGAGGACGCGGTCGTCGCCGGCCGGAAGGCGTACGCGCGCGACGCCGTCGCCGACTTCCTCGCCGAGCCGCACCCGGTGCCCGTGCAAGTGCGGGTCAACGAGCTGACCGGGCCGGACGTCGACGCCGACCTGGCTGCGGTCGCCGGCCGACCCGGGCTGGACGGGTTGCGGCTGCCGAAGGTCGAGTCCGCCGCCACGGTGGCCGGGCTCGCCGCCCGGGTCGACGCGCCCCTGCACCCGCTGGTCGAGTCGGCGCTCGGGGTGGAGGCCGCGTACGCCGTCGCGTCCGCCCACCCGGCGGTCGCCTCCATCGGGCTCGGCGAGGCCGACCTCCGCTCCGACCTCGGCGTCAGCGACGACGACGGCCTGCTGTGGGCGCGGGGCCGCGTCGTGGTCGCGGCCCGCGCGGCCGGTCTGCCCCCGCCCGCCATGTCGGTGTACGCCGACGTCGCCGACACCGACGGTCTCGCCGCCTCGTGCGCGGTGGGCCGACGGCTGGGCTTCCTCGGCCGTACGGCGATCCACCCGCGTCAACTGCCCGTGATCGTGGCGGCGTTCCGTCCCGCCGAGCGGGAGGTGACCCGCGCGGCGGAGCTGCTCGCCGCCGTGGCCGAGGCCGAGCGCCGGGACTCCGGGACGGTGGTGCTGCCCGACGGGCGCTTCGCCGACCGGGCGATGGTCGCCGCCGCCCGACGTGTCGTGGACCTGGCCGCCCGCTACGACGGGTGACCGAGGTGGCTGTCCTTGACGGGTGGCTGCCCTCGGCGGTGGCTGTCCTTGACGGCGACCCTTGTGGTGGCCGGCCGTCCTCGGCGGTGGCTGGCCCGGCGGTGGCTGACCCACTGGATCGCCTGCGGGGACCGGGCCGACCCGTCGTGCGCGGCGCGGCGGGAAGCTCAGCCGGTGGGCGTGGTCGCCGGTGCCGGGGCGAGCCGGGCGAGTCGGGCGAGTTCGGCGCTGCCGTCGCGGACCACCCGCGCGGCGAGCGCCATCGCCGCCGGGTTGCCGCCGCCCCGCTGCTCGGCGCGGGCGATCCGCACGGCCTGGGTCAGGTGCGCGCGCAGGTACTCGGCGACCAGCCGCTCGAACCGCCCCCCGGTCGCGGCGCGCAGCGCCGTCAGCTGCTCCGCGGTGACCATGCCCGGCATGTCATGACCCTCGTGCGGGTTGCTCGCCGGTGCGCCCGACTCGGCCAGCAGCCCTCGGGCGCGGGCCAGGTCGGCGCGGTGCGCGTCCGCGACCTCGGCGGCGAGCCGTCGCCAGGCCGGGTCGGTGGTGCGCTCCGCCGCCAGGGCGAGCACCGGCAGCAGCCGCTCGGCCATCGCCACCGTCAACTGCAGCCAGGCGACGTCAGTGGGGCTGAACGCCGGACTCGTCGTACCGCCGGATGGGGTCGCCGCCGGTGCGCCGGCGGCCGTCGCGCCGTCGGCGTTCGTCGCGGCCGGGGTGGGCGGCCCCGCGCCCGTCGCGCAGCCCGCGACGAGCAGCGCCGCGACGAGCAGCAGCGACGGTACGGTGATCGCCGCGCGCACGCTGGTCTCCTCTCCGCCCGGCGGGAGCGGGCCCCATGCCATCGGGCCCGCTCCCTGACGCAGGGGACGTCGGGTCAGAGCGGTCGTCCGTCGTGCCCGCACTTGACGACCGGGCGGATGCAGTCGCGGACGCGACGCTCCATCTCCGCGACCGGCCAGGCGTTGAAGAAGTCGCCGTGCATCGTGTAGCCCGGTCCGGAGGCCAGCCGGAACTGCGCCGGGTCACCGCTGACCGGATAGCGCAGCACCTGGCGCAGCTTCGGCACGTGCACCGGGTGCGTCGACGGGCAGGCCTGGTTCACCGGGTAGGCCATGTGGCTCTTGTGGTCCGGCGAGTCCAGGTCGCGGCCGTTCCAGCACTGCGGGAAGTCCAGGTACGACTCCAGCATCGTGCCGGCCGGGCAGGTGACGAAGTTCTTCGACGGCGGAACGTGCCCGGCGTGCAGGCACGACCAGCGGGCGATGCTGTCGTTCGGCCCGGTGGCCCGGGCGTTGCCGGCGACGATGCGCAGCCCCAGCGGGAGCGGCTGGGTGTTCGCGACGACGTCGGCGCGTACGCCCTCACCGAGGTAGTAGAACGTGGAGATCGCCGGCTCCACCGGCACGTTGTTGTTGTAGAGCGTCGGCACCCAGTACGACGAGACGTCGACCCGTGGATTGCAGGTGGTCGGCGAGGTCACCAGGGCGGGGAGCGTGGTGTGGGCGTTCGTCACCGTGGCGCCGAAGAAGCTGTGCATGTGCGAGGCGCCGGGCAGCCCGGGAAAGATGATCGGGTCGTCCGGCAGGCGGTGGCTGTACGTGCAGTCGGCCGGGAACTCGGCGACCCGGATGACGGTGGGGCCCGGGTCGGCGTCGGCCCGAGCGGTGGTGGACGTGAGGTAGGTGCCGAGGAGCACCAGCAGAGCGCCGATCGCCGCGGCGACGCGGAACCGGTGGCGGATGCCGGATAGGGGTGCGGCCCTGTCCATCTCGTGACTCCTGTCGGGGCGGGCCAGGGTGCGGTCCGTCGCCGCCGCCGAAGGCGTACGGAGGTCCCTGGCTGGAGTGGTGGTGGGAGAGCGCTCTCACGCTCAGCCTCCGACTGACGTCGACGATTGTCAATACGTGTCCGGTTGGTGAAATACGCGCCTCCCGGCCGGGGGCGTCAGGCCGGCGGTCGCGTGCGATGGCCGGCTCGGCGACGACGGCGGGTTGAGCCGGACGGGCCGGCTGTCCGGCGGACCCGGACACGACGAAGGGCCGGCCCCCGTGGTGGGGGCCGGCCCTGTCGGTTTCTGCTGTGGTGCTGTTTGGGGTCAGTTGGTGGAGTAGCCGCGGGTGGCGATCCAGTCGGCGAGGTTGTCGACGCTGACTCGGTAGGAGGCCATGTTGGGGTCGGCGCTGTCGGCGATGGTGACGGTGTGTCCGTCGTCGCGGTAGCCGATGACGCTGATGTAGTGGCCGCCTTCGAAGGAGTGGGTGTTGCCGTCGGTGTCGGTGGTGGTGCCGGCGATGTTGGCGACGACGGCGCGTCCGTCGTTGATGGTGCGGACGATGTCCTGGCGCAGCTTGTCGGTCTGCTTGTCGTTGGCGTTGGGGTTGGAGATCTCCACCGAGTGGTAGGCGTTGCTGCCGGTTTCCTTGTTCAGGACGGGGGTGATGTCGTTGATGGAGTTGGTGCCGGCTTCGGTGGTGCCCATTTCCTTGGCCATGGCGTCGACGTTGATGTCCTTGCCCTGGACGGAGAGGGCGTTGCGGGTGGCGGCGGGGCCGCAGTAGTAGAAGTTGGGCTGGGCTTCGTAGCGGACGTTGAGTTCACGCTCGCCGCCGGTGTTCTTGCGGTCCTGGACCTGGCTGGTGGGCTTGGCCTCGGCGGCGTGGGCGGCGATGGCGGGGCCGGCGATGCCGCCGCCGGCGGCGGCGATTCCGGCTGCGGTGAGGACGGTCTTGCGGATCAGATCGGTACGCATGGTGTGTGCCTCTCTGTTCGGGGGTGCGCGGCGGCCCGCAAGGGGGGGCGGGTGCCGGGAGAGATTCGGGGGGTGGAGTCCGGCGGCGGTGTGGCCTGTCTGGTGGCTCCGGGGGTGTGCAACGACCGGGCTGGGCGGGTGATTCCCGGGGCCGGTCGGTCGGTGACGGCCGCGCCTGTGGGGCTGGCGGCGTCGGGGGTGCAACGACCGGGGTGGGCCGGTGATTCCCGGGGCCGGTCGGTCGGTGACGGTCACGGCCGGGGGCTCGTGGCGTCGGGAGTGTTCAACGACCGGGGTGGGCCGGTGATTCCCGGATCCGGGCCGGTGGCCTGGACGGGGGTCCGGTCGGCCGGGTCGGCCGGTGGTCCGGCGGGGCCGGCGGCTCGGGGCCGCGCGGCATGCCATGTTCAACGACCCGGCCGGGCCCACGATTCCGTCCCCAGGGTGGCCCCGCCCACGGGACCCGAACCCCCAAACCCGGACACCCCACCCACCCAAAACCGGACACGAGGCACGCGCGGAACGGTCGACGCGGAGGGCGCTCGCGGATCTTGGACGATTAGTGCCCCTCTGGGGGCCACAACTTACCAAGATCTACTGGCCCGTCTGGCCGGACGACCGCTCCGGCTGGTGACCGGCGTTGATCATGCAGTTGTGGTGCCTCACGAAGGGCGCGAATGTGCCCGTTCCGGGCACCACAACTGCATGATCGCCGGGTGCGGGTGCGGGTGCGGGTGCGGGTGCGGGTGCGGGTGCGGGTTCTCCGCGCACCTCAGCCGCGCGCGGTGCCTCCGCCCGCGTGGTGCGGGGGTGTGCGCGGGGAGTGATCGACTCGGGTTTCAGGGTGGCGGGGTGTTCGGGTGTGGGGAGACCCCGGTGTTCGGGATTCGGAGTGGATCACCGCCATCGGGCGGCATGTGGAGGGGCCTGGCGGCTCGCGGGCGGCGGAGGGGTGTGTCTCGCGGTCGCCGAACCGGCGTGGTTCCGGACGAACGACCGGTGCCGCGTCTCATTGACATATGTCATTGTCTAGGTTCCTCCGACATCCGAGGAGTCTCCATGAGACGCAGCACATCCGATGTGCGTGTCGCACTCGTCGTGTCCACCGCACTGGCGGTGGCGTTGGCCGCCCACCCGGCGGTGGCGTCCCCGCCCGCGAGCGCGGCCGGCGCGCGGTCGATCGCCGCCCCGGCTGAGCCGATCGTCAGCGAGCAAGACGCCGCCGCGAGCGAGCAAGACGCCGCCGCGGCCGAGCGGAACGCCGCTGCTGGCGAGCAATACGCCGCTGCGGCCAAGCGGAACGCCGCCGCTGCCGAGGCGGATGCCGGTGGGGCCGGGCTCGGCGCCTACGCCGCGGCGCCGGCGTACGCCTCCGCCGCGGCGAACGCGGTCGCGCTGGCGGCGCCGGACATCGCCGTCGCGAACGTGCAGGCCCACCTGGCCCAGTTCGGCAGCATCGCCAGTAGCAACGGCGGCAACCGTCGCGCCGGTTCGGCCGGTTACACGGCGTCGCTGACCTACGTGAAGAGCCGCCTCCAGGCGGCCGGTTACACGGTCTCCGAGCAGTACTGCTCGTCCTGCACGTACCCGTCGAACAACCTGATCGCCGAGTGGCCGGGTGGTCCGGCCGATCAGGTGGTTATGTTCGGGGCGCACCTGGACGGCGTGTCGGCGGGGCCGGGCATCAACGACAACGCTACCGGCTCGGCGTCACTGTTGGAGAACGCGCTGGTGCTGGCGCAGCAGAACCCGACGATGACGAAACGGGTGCGGTTCGCCTGGTGGACGGATGAGGAGCAGGGGCTCAACGGGTCGCGGTTCTACGTCAACTCGCTCACCTCGACCCAGCGCGGCTACATCAAGGGCTACTACAACTTCGACATGGTCGGGTCGACCAACGGCGGGTACTTCATCAACCGGATCACCTCGACCACCGCGGCGCCGCTGAAGGCGTACTGGGATTCGTTGGGGTTGCAGCCGGAGGAGAACGTCGAGGGTCAGGGCCGCTCCGACGACTACTCGTTCCAGCAGGCCGGCATCCCCACCTCCGGGTACGCGGCCGGCGCCAGCGCCCGCAAGACGAGCGCGCAGGCGACCAAGTGGGGCGGCACGGCCAACTCGGCGTACGACCCGTGCTATCACCGCTCCTGCGACACCACGGCCAACGTCAGCGCGACCGTGCTGAACCGGGCCGCGGACGGTGTCGCGTACGCCATCTGGCAGCTCGCGGTCAGCACCGGCACCCCCGGCAACGACTTCTCTCTCGCGCTGAGCCCCACCTCGGGCAGTGTCGCGCGGGGCGGCTCCCGTACGGCGGCGGTCAGCACCGCCACCACCGCGGGGTCGGCGCAGTCCGTGGCGCTGTCGGCGTCGGGTGCGCCCAGCGGGGTGACCGTCTCGTTCAGCCCCTCGTCGGTGACCTCGGGTGGGTCGGCGACGATGACCATGTCGGCGTCGGCGTCGGCGGCGACCGGGACGTTCACCCTCACCGTGACGGGCACCGGTTCGGTGACCCGGTCGGCGACGTACACGCTCACGGTGACCGGTACGGGTGGCTGCGCGGGTGGGCAGCTGATCGGCAACGGCGGCTTCGAGAGCGGCGCCAGCCCGTGGACGGCCAGCTCCGGCGTGATCACCAATTCGTCGAGCCAGCCGGCGCGGACCGGCTCCTACAAGGCGTGGCTCGACGGGTACGGGCGCAGCCGCACCGACACGCTGAGCCAGTCGGTGACGCTGCCGGCCGGCTGCTCCGCCTCGACGCTGTCGTTCTGGTTGCACATCGACACGGCGGAGACGACCACGTCGACCGCGTACGACCGGCTGACCGTCCGGCTCGGCACCACGACGCTGGTGACGTGGTCCAACCTCGACGCCGCCGCCGGCTATCAGCAGCGCACGCTGAACGTGGGGGCGTACGCGGGGCAGACGCTGACGCTGACGTTCACCGGTGTCGAGGACGCGTCGCTCCAGACCAGCTTCGTGATCGACGACGTGACGCTCCAGGCGAGCTGAGGGAGGCGGGGCGGGGTGGCTGTCGCGCCCACCCCGCCCCGACGACAGCCGCCCGACCCCGACGTGGTCGGGGTCGGGCATCCTGCGTGGCGCGGAGTGTCAGGGCAGGTTCGGGTAGAGGGCGGCGACGCCGCCGGCCAGCCCCGCCTGCACCTTTCGGCTGATGTCGTCGGCGACGACCTCGTACGCGTCCGCCTCGATCGCGTCCACCGCGATCCTGGCGATCTCGGCCGGGTCGGACTTCGGCTGGGTGACGTGGGCGGCCATGTCGGTGTCCATGTAGCCGACGTGCAGGCCGGCGACGCGGACGTTCTGCTCGGCGAGCTTGCCCCGCAGGGCGTTGGTGAGCGCCCACTCGGCCGACTTGGCGGCGCTGTACGCGCCGGAGGCGGGAAGGCTGATCCATGACAGCACGGAGAGGATGTTGAGGATCGATCCGCCGCCGTTGCCGGCGATGACGGGCGCGAACGCCTGCACCATGGACAGCGTGCCGAAGTAGTGCGTCTCCATCTCCAGCCGGACCCGGTCCAGGTGGTCGGCGTCGAGCACGTCGGCGTGCGTGTCGGTGCCGGCGTTGTTGACCAGCAGGGTCACGTCGTTGGCGAGGGCGGCGGCCGCGGCGACCGAGGCGGGGTCGGTGATGTCCAGGCGGACCGGCGTGACTCCGGGCAGGTCGATGGTCTCCGGCCGGCGCGCGGCGGCGTAGACGGTCGCGCCCCGCGCGACGAGTTCGGCGGCGAGGTGTCGGCCGAAGCCGCGGTTGGCTCCGGTGACGAGGGCGGTGCTTCCGGCGATCTTCATGCGTGTGCTCCTGGTTGTTCGCAAGGTTTGCGGGGGTCGGCGGTCGCCGTCCGCGGAGAGTCAGGTCCGGTCCGCGCGGAGTGCGCCCGGCCCCGGTCGTACGTCGATGCCGTCCGCTGCCACGTCGTGCCCGGCGGCGCACCGCAGCACCGCGTGGACCTCGGCGCCGCAGTCGTGGTGCTCGACGCGCACGGACGGGCCGGCTTCGTCGGCCGCCCAGGTGTCGCCCCACTGCCGCAGCGCGACCAGGACGGGCACGAGTTGGGCGCCCTTGTCGGTGAGGACGTACTCGTCCCGGGTTCGCTGGCCGGGCTCCCGGTAGGGGCGCCGTTCCAGCAGCCCGTCGGCGACGAGCTGCTTGAGGCGGGCGGCGGCGACCGGCTCGCTGATGCCCACCCGGGCGGCGAACTGGTCGAAGCGTCGGGTGCCCATCGACGCCTCGCGCAGCAGCAGGAGCGTCGAGCGGTTGCCGACCACGTCCAGCGTCCGGGCGATGGAGCAGTTGGTCGTCAGCCAGGCGTCCCGGTCGGCGAGGTAGTCCGTCATGCCGGCCACGCTACCGAGGCTGACTTAGGAACAGCAAAGTCAGCTACCTCACTCCACCGGACGTGCCGTGAGCGGGAATAGGACGCCGGATGCCGGCGCGGGCGGCGGCAGTGACGGCTCGTATCCTGTGCGCGAACCCCCCATGCGAGGAGAAGGGAGACGGTGTTGGGCAACCGGGTCGAGACGTTGGAGTTCCAGGCCGAGGCGCGTCAGCTGCTCCAGCTGATGGTCCACTCGATCTACTCGAACAAGGACGTCTTCCTCCGTGAGTTGATCTCGAACGCCTCGGACGCGCTGGACAAGCTGCGCCTGGCCTCGATGGTCGACAAGGACCTCGACGTCGACACCTCCGACCTGCACATCCAGATCGAGGTCGACCGCGACGCACGCACCCTGACGGTCCGGGACAACGGCATCGGCATGACCCGCGACGAGGTCGTCTCGGTGATCGGCACCATCGCCAAGTCCGGCACGGCCGAGCTGCTGCGGACGATGCGGGAGTCCGCCGACGCCGCCGCGTCCCAGGAGCTGATCGGCCAGTTCGGCGTCGGCTTCTACGCCGCGTTCATGGTGGCCGACCGGGTGGAGCTGGTGACCCGCAAGGCGGGCGAGGAGACCGGCACCCGCTGGTCCTCCACCGGCGAGGGCACGTACTCGGTCGAGGCGGTCGACGAGGCCCCGCAGGGCACCGCAGTGACCCTGCACCTCAAGCCGGCCGACACCGAGGACAACCTGCACGACTACACGGCCGAGTGGACGCTCCGGGAGATCGTCAAGCGCTACTCCGACTTCATCGCCTGGCCGATCCGGATGACCGTCGAGCGGCCCGGCGAGGACGGCGCCACCACCGCCGAGACGCAGACGCTCAACTCGATGAAGGCCCTGTGGGCGCGTCCGCGTGACGAGGTCGACGAGGCGGAGTACCACGAGTTCTACAAGCACGTCAGCCACGACTGGGCCGATCCGCTGGAGATCGTGCACATGCGGGGCGAGGGCACCTTCGAGTACGAGGCGCTGCTGTTCATCCCGTCGCACGCGCCCCTGGACCTCTTCGCCCCGCAGGGCCGTCGCGGCGTCCAGCTCTACGTCAAGCGCGTCTTCATCATGGACGACTGCGAGGCGCTGATGCCGGGCTACCTGCGCTTCGTCAAGGGCGTGGTGGACGCGCACGACCTGTCGCTGAACATCTCCCGGGAGATCCTCCAGCAGGACCGGCAGATCCAGGTCGTCCGCCGCCGCCTGGTCAAGAAGATCCTCGCGACGGTCAAGGACCTCAAGGCCAACCACGCCGAGCGCTACCGGACCTTCTGGACGGAGTTCGGCGCGGTGGTCAAGGAGGGCCTGATCGACGACACCGAGAACCGGGACACCCTCCTGGACCTGGTGAGCGTCGCGTCCACCCACGACCCGGCCGAGCCGACCGACCTGCGCGGCTACGTCGAGCGGATGAAGGACGGCCAGAGCGACATCTGGTACCTCACCGGTGAGTCCCGCGCGATGCTGGAGAACTCCCCGCACATGGAGGCGTTCCGCGCCAAGGGCCACGAGGTGCTGCTGCTCACCGACCCGGTCGACGAGGTGTGGGTCGAGCGGGTCGGCGAGTACGACGGCAAGCCGCTGCGCTCGATCGCCAAGGGCCAGGTCGACCTGGACACCGACGAGGAGCGCAAGGAGGCCGAGACCGAGCGGGAGCAGCAGCGGCAGGACTTCGCCGAGCTGTTGACGTGGATGGGCGGCGCCCTGGCCGACAGCGTGAAGGAGGTCCGGCTGTCGTCACGGCTGACCACCTCGCCGGCGTGCGTCGTCGGCGACGCCCACGACCTCACGCCGACGCTGGAGAAGATGTACCGGGCCATGGGCCACGAGGTGCCGTCGGTGAAGCGGATCCTCGAGCTGAACCCGGGCCACCCGCTGGTGTCCGGCCTGCGCAAGGCGCACGAGCAGGGCGGCGAGCAGGCCGAGCTGCGGGAGACCGCCGAGCTGCTGTACGGGATGGCGCTGCTCGCCGAGGGTGGCGAGTTGAACGATCCGTCCCGGTTCACCCGGATCCTCGCCGACCGGCTCGCCCGTACCCTCTGATCCACCGCCCGGGCCGGTGGGTGCCTCCCACCGGCCCAGGCGTGGACGGGCGGCGGTCTGGGTAACACCGGCGGCCATGAGCACGAGCACCGCTCCCACGACGCCCCCCACCGCCACCGCCCGGCTGGGCACGGTCGCGGTCGTCGCCCACCGCCGCAAGAGTCTCGGCGGCGGCCTCGACGAGCTGCGCGCCACCCTCGCCGGCGCCGGCGTGGACGACCTGCTCTGGTACGAGGTGCCCAAGAGCCGCAAGGCGCCGAAGAAGGTCCGCAAGGCGGTGCAGAAGGGCGCCGAGCTGGTCTTCGTCTGGGGCGGGGACGGCATGGTGCAGCGCTGCGCGGACACGCTCGCCGGCTCGGGCACCCCGATGGCGATCCTGCCCGCCGGCACCGCGAACCTCTTCGCCGCCAACCTCGGCATCCCCGAGGACCTGGCGGAGGCGGTGCGGATCGGCCTGCACGGCCGGCGCCGCCGGCTCGACCTCGGCCGGGTCAACGGCGAGCACTTCGCGGTGATGGCCGGGGCCGGCTTCGACGGCGACCTGATCCGTGAGGCGGACCGGGACCTCAAGGGCCGCTTCGGCCGGCTGGCGTACGTCTGGACGGGACTGCGGCACGTGCGCGGCGAACTGGTGTCGACCCGGATCCGGGTGGACGGCAGCACCTGGTTCGAAGGCGAGGCGAGCTGCGTGCTGTTCGGCAACGTCGGCACGATCACCGGCGGCATCCCGGCCTTCGACGACGCCCGCCCGGACGACGGGTGCCTGGAGGTGGGGGTGTCGACGGCCAACGGGGCGATCGACTGGGCCCGCACCCTGAGCCGGATGGCCGCCGGCCGGTCGGAGGAGTCACCTTTCGTCCGGATCACCCGGGGCCGCAAGGTGACGGTCCGCTTCGCCGCGCCACGCACGTACGAGCTGGACGGCGGCGCGCGCGGCGCGGTCCGCAAGCTCAAGGTGCGGTCGGTGCCCGGTGCGCTGACCGTCTGCTGCCCGGAGCCGACCGCCTGACCGGCCCGCGCCCCGCCCGGGTCAGGCCTTGCGGGGCGTACGCCGGTTGCCGAAGGACTCCATCGTGGTCGCCTTCTTCGCCGGTGCCCGCGTGGCGGACGTGGTACGCGCGCGGGCCGGTGCCGCCTTCTTCGCCGCGGCCTTCTTCGTCGCCGCCCGGGTCGCCGTCGCCTTCTTCGGCGGGGCGTTCTTCGCCGTGGCCGCCTTCGCGGTCGGTTTGCGGGTCGGCGTGGCGGTGGTCGCCGCGGTGTCCTTCTTCCGCGCGACCCGCGCGGTGGTCGCGGTGGGCTTTCCGCCCGGACTCTTCGCCGCGCTCGCCCCGCTGGCCCGCTTGGTCGCGGTGGCGACCTTCTTCGCGGCCGCCTTCCGGCTCATCGGGGCTTTCTTCGCCCCGGTGGACTTGCGGGCCCCGGTCGGTCGGCTGCCCGCCGGTACGGCGCTCCTGCCTGCGGTCATCCTCGCTCCTCCTCCGGTGTGCCCCGGCACGGTCAGCGTCGCCGGACGCCGGGCGCGGCGGGTCCCTCGGTGCGGCCGCCCCGGTCGCGCGGGTCTTCCCCCGACCCGCGCCGGCAAACCCGGGCGGCGGCTACCGGCGGCCACGCGCGACGTCGGCGAGGTCGGTCGCCGGGTGCGACTACCGGGACGTCGTGCTGCCGGCGAGGTGCGGGCGGTGCGCGGCCGCGGCGTCGGCGAGCCGGGCCAGCAGCTCACCGGTGAGCGGAATCCCGGCGACGGCGGTCAGCCCACCGGCCCAGCCGGCCACGAAGTAGTCCCAGCCGTCCACCGGGTGCGCCCCCGCCTCGACGGCCTGCCGCAGGAAGGTGAGGTCGCCGCGGTAGTTGAGGTCCCAGGCCACCGTGTCGGGGCTCAGCGGCGCGGCGTCGGTGAGTGGGCTGCCCGGCGCGTCCTTGCCCAGGCCGGTCGCGTTGACCACCAGCGCCGGGGTGGGCAGGTCGGCGAGCAGGGCGTCGTGGTCGGCCGGTGCGCCGACCGGCACGTACGACAGCCGCGCGTTCGCGACGCCGGCGCGCTCGGCGACGCGCCGCAGGTCGTCGAGCGCCTCGGGACGGGTGTCGGTGAACGTGATCCGCGCCGGCGGGTCGACGGGGCCCCGGGCGCCCGCGACGGCGTCGATGTCGAGGTGCAGCGTGAGCAGCAGCGCGGTCGCCGCGCCGCCGGCGCCGAGGCAGAGGACGTGCAACCCGGTGCGGTCGCGGGCGGAACTGTGCGTCAGCAGACGCGGCAGGACGCGGGCCAGGGAGACCGCGTCGCGGGCGTACGCGGTGACGGCCCCGTCGGCCGTGGCGAGGGTGTTCACCTCGTGGGTGAGGCCGACGAGCCGGTCGGCGCCGTCCAGTTCACCGGCGCAGGCGCGGTGAATGCGGAGCTTGTGCGCGGTGACGATCCCACCCCGCACCGCCGGGTTGTCCCGCATGGCCCGCACGAGACGGCGGTACGTCGTCGGCGGCGTGTCCGGCGGCAGGTCGACCCCGCGCAGGGTCCACGGCTGGCCCAGCTCCCGCGCCCACCGCCCGAACACCTGGTGGACCAGGGAGCCGCCGGTGTCGATCCCGACGAAGAGGATCAGCGGTGGCCCCGACCAGGCGGCGACCTCGTCGATGGTGAGTACGGGCCGGTCCACGAGCACCTCCAGCGGGGCGGGGAGGTTGGCGCCCCGTCGCCAACCTTAGGTCGGTCACCACGCGCCGTCCGTGAACGCGGCGGGTCACGGGGGTTGCCCCGACGTGGCGACCGAGCTGACCGGGGGTCGGTGGAGGTTGACAGATGATCTGTCGGCGCTGAGGATGGCCTCAGTTCACCGACCGCCACCGCACCAACACGGGATGCTGTCGCACTTCGGCGATGCCACGGCGTCCGTCCGGTGGTCGGCTTTCACCACCTGTCCCGTTCACCGTGTCGCGTGCCCGGTTGCCGCAACGACCGCCCGCGACCCACCGGATGGAGCTCGCAGACCCCGAGCGCGCCCCTCGGCCACCTCCGTCGGCCGTCAGGCCGAGTAGCCAGAAGGGCAGACAACCCATGCCGAAACCCTTGTCCGTGCGGCGGCGACGTCGCCTCCCGATGGCGGCCGGCCTGGCCGCGACGATGGCCGTCGCGCTGCTGGTCACGCCGGCCTCGGCGACCGTGCCGCAGGCCCCGCCCGCCGATCCCGGCCCGGTCGCCGGCGAGCCGGCGAACGTCGTCGAGGTCCAGCTCGCCGGCACCGCCGAGCTGGACGCGCTGGTCGCGACCGGCGTCGACCTGGACCACCACGTCGAGCGCACCGAGAACGGCGTCGTCGCGCACGCGGTCATCACGCCCAGCGAGGCCGCGCGGCTGACCGCCGCCGGCTTCACCCTCGGCCGGGTGCTGCACCGGCCGCAGGACGCGCAGGCCCGCATCGCCGAGCGGGAGGCGACCATCGCCGAGCACGTCGCGGAGAACCGGGAGTTCGCCGCCGCGGCGGCCGACCCGACCGCCCCCGACGTCTCCGACATCAAAATCATTCGCGCGGACTACTACACCTCGGGCACCGGGCAGGTGCTCTCCGTCGAGGCGAAGTGGGCGCAGGGTCAGAGCGCGGCCGACACGCTGACCGTCGAGCGGGACAGCGGCCCGGGCACCGCGATCGGCTCCGGCGGGACGCAGACCATCTCCCGCTTCGTCGACGCCGGCGTCTACCTCTACCACCGTGGCGCCGCCTCGGTGACCAGCCGGCCCGAGTACATCCGGATCACCAGCCCGACCGGCGACGTGGCCGTGGCCAAGGTGCAGGAGTGGCTGCCCACCCCGGAGACCAGCCCCGAGGGGCCCGGCTACCAGAAGGACTTCGTCACCAGCTACCTCACCCCGACCGAGCTGTACGCGCGGATCCAGCAGCTTGCCGCCGAGTTCCCGAACCTGGCCGAGATCGTCGAGCTGCCGTACAAGACCAACGGCTACCGGCGGCACGCCCAGGCGGTCCTCGGCACCGCCAACAACAGCCGGGTCGCCGTCGACTCGCTCGCCTGGGGCCACCAGGGCGGCAACGACATCTCCGTCGAACTCGCCAACCCGGGCGCCGGCAACGCCGCCCTGGCCGTGACGGTCACCGGCACCGCCATCCGGGTGGACCTGGCCACCGACGGCTCGGGCGCGGTCACCAGCACCGCCGCGCAGGTGGTCGCGGCGCTCAACTCGGCGGCCGGGTCGTTGATCCGGGCGTACACCTATCGGGGCAGCCCGGGCAGCGGTGTGGTCGCGCCGGCGGCGCGGACCGCGCTCACCGACGACCTCAGCGCGCCGGCCACCGTCTCCCGTGAGCCGCACCCGGTGTACGCCATCCGCATCGGCAAGGTCCGCGACGGTTCCAAGCCGGGGGTGCTCGCGTACGCGCAGGAGCACGCCCGGGAGTGGGTGCCGCCGCTGGTCGCCGTCGAGACCGCCGAGCGGCTGCTGCGTAACTACGCGCACGACGGCCAGACCAAGCAACTGCTGAACAACCTGGACATCTGGATCGCCCCGTCGGTCAACCCCGACGGCGGCCACTACTCGTTCTACGACTTCAACTCGCAGCGCAAGAACATGACCAACCACTGCCCGTTGACCGGCTCCGCGGACTTCCTCGGCCGGGACTCGTGGGGCGTCGACAACAACCGCAACTACACCGAGTACAGCCTCTTCGACGGCTACTCGGGGGCGTCGACCAGCTGCACCAGCGGCACCTACGCCGGGCCGAGCGAGCTGTCCGAGCCGGAGAACAAGAACCTCGACTGGCTGGCGGCCCGCCCGAACATCAAGTTCTCGATGAACCTGCACTCGTCCGGCAACTACTTCATGTGGTCGCCGGGTGCGTACGCCCTGCCGGACCGCACCTCGGCGCCGCGCCCGACCCTCGCCCAGGAGTCGTTCTTCTGGGGGGCCTCCTCGCGGATCCTGACCGCCATCAAGCAGCACCGCAACATGGCGGTCACGCCGGCGCGCACCGGCCCGATCTCCGACGTGCTCTACTCGGCGGCGGGCAACTCGGGCGACATGCTCTGGTACAAGTACGGCATCTACGCCTGGAACTTCGAGGTCGGCACGTCCTTCCAGCCGGACTGGGAGGAGGCGCACGCCGAGACGATGGAGTTCTCCAACGGCCTCGTCGAGCTGATGCGGGTCGCCCGCGACTTCGCGAAGGACAAGAGCCGCCCGGAGAGCGGCCTGACGGTCACCGCCAGCTCGACGCCGGGCATGGTGAACGTGACGTTCGGGACCAGTGAGCCGGCGGCGGTGTTCTACACCCTCGACGGCAGCGCGCCGACCTACGAGTCCACCCTGTACGGCTCGGCCGGCATCCGGGAGGGCGGCGAGACGGTGACCGTCCCGGCTGGCACGCGGATCCACTGGTTCTCGGTGGACGCGGCGGGCAACGTCGAGCAGAACTACCAGCCCGACGGTCGCGGCAAGAACTACCGCAAGGCCCAGGCCGTCCTCACCACCGGCTGATCCGGCCGTCGACCGGCGGCCGCGGCGCACCGTCCCGCGTCGTGGCCGCCGGTTCCCGACCGGGCGGGACCCGCCCGGTCAGACGGCTCAGCGCAGGAAGTCGGCCATCGTCGCCACGAACGACTCCGGGTCGTCGAGCCAGGGGAAGTGCCCGGCTCCCGGCTGCACCACCAGCTGGGCGTGGGGGAACAGCTTCGCGTAGTCGGCGGCGCAGGTCGGCGGAAGCCCCACGTCGTAGCCGCCGGCGAGGAGGAGCACCGGGGCCGGGAGCTGCGCGAGGGCGGATCGGACGGCGGCGGGGTCGGGCGCGCCGGGGGCGTAGTAGAGCGGTGCGACGGCGCTGTCGCGCTCGGCGTCCATCCGGGCGCAGTACGCCTCGTGGGCCGCGTCCCACCGGCCGTGGCTGAACGGTTCGATCGCCGTCCAGTCCGCCTCGGTCGCGTCACCGGACCAGATCCGACCGAACGCCTCGGACGCGGCCGGGAACCAGGGCTCGCCCCGGCGCAGCTCGGCGAGCGCGCGACGGTCCTGGTCGGTCACCTCCACCCCGACCGGTCGAGGACTCGGCGTGACCAGGGCCAGGCTGTTGACGCGATCGGGGTGCCGGGCGGCGTACGCGAGGGCCAGCGACGCCCCGGCCGAGTGCCCGACCAGGTCGAGCCGGTCGAGCCCGAGGTGGGTGCGCAGCGCCTCGACGTCGCCGACCTGCCGGTCCCACCGGTAGCTTGCCGGGTCGGCCGGCGCGGCGGAGCCGCCGGTGCCGCGCAGGTCCAGCCGCACCAGGCAGCGGTACGCGGACAGTCCGCCCAGGTCGTCGAGGTAGGACGAGGGCAGCAGGGGGCCGCCGGGCAGGCACACCACCGGCGGGCCGTTCCCGATCCGGTGGTAGGCGAGCCGGGTGCCGTCGTCGCTCGGGAAGGTGTCCACCGGGGGAGCCTACGCACCGTGTCCTCATCGGGCGAGCTGTATACGACAGACGTAGGAGCCGACGACGATCACCTCCCGCACCTGTCCGATGACCCACCGCTTGCGGGTTCCTAGGGTGCGAGGCAACCGCCGCACCGGCGGCGCTCGCCCCTGCGGGACGAGCGGGTCCATGGCCGGTGCCGGACAAGGGGAGGAGCACGATGCGAACCACAAGGAGCTGGTGGCGAGTGTCGGCGGTGGTCGCGTTGACCGTCGCCGTCGGCTTACCGGCGGGCGTCGCGACGGCCAAGCCGCCGGCGGACCGTCTCGGGCCGGTCGTTCAGAACGGGGTGACCCAACCGGTGTACGGGTACGCCGACGCGATCCGCGAGCGGGTGTTCGTCACTTCCGACGTCGACACGGACGCCGACGGGGCGCGGGACGTCGTGGCCATGGACATCATCCGGCCCAAGGCCAGCGACCAGGGGCTGCGCGTACCGGTGATCATGGATGCCAGCCCGTACTACTCGACGGTCTGCCGGGGCAACGAGAGCGAGTGCAAGGCCGATGTGGACGGCGACGGTCTCAACGACCAGTGGCCGCTCTTCTACGACAACTACTTCGTCCCCCGCGGCTACGCGGTCGTCCTCCTGGACATGATCGGCACCAACAACTCGACCGGCTGCCCGGTCACCGGTGGCCGCGCCGACAACATCAGCGCGCCGACCGCGATCGACTGGCTCAACGGCCGGCGGACCGGCACCGACGCCAGCGGGAAGCGGGTCTACGCGTCCTGGCACAACGGCAAGAGCGGCATGATCGGCAAGTCGTACGACGGCACGCTCGCCAACGCGGCCGCAGCCACCGGCGTCAGCGGCCTCAGCACGATCGTGCCGATCTCGGCCATCTCCAGCTGGTACGACTACTCGCGCAGCAACGGGTTGGTCACCCGCGCCAACAACTACTCCGGAAGCCTCGCCAACACGGTCACCAACCCGGAGCGGCGGGAGCACTGCGCGGCGGTGCGGGAGCAGCTCGGTGTCGACGGCGACGACGTCACCGGCGACTACAGCCCCTTCTGGGCGGAGCGCGACTACGTCCCGGACGCCGGCAAGGTGCGCGCCAGCGTCTTCGTGGTGCACGGCATCAACGACAACAACGTCCGGCCGGACCACTTCAGCAAGTGGTGGGACGCCCTGGCCGCGCACAACGTGCCGCGCAAGCTCTGGATGACCGGCACCGGGCACGTCGACCCGTTCGACTTCCGCCGGGGCGAGTGGGTGGACACGCTGCACCGCTGGTTCGACTACTGGCTGTACGGCGTCCGCAACGACATCATGGCCGAGCCGAGGGTCGACATCGAGCGGGCGCCGGACGTCTGGGAGACCCACGGCGACTGGCCGGTCCCGGGCACCAGCGCCACGCAGGTGTGGCTGCGGCCCGGCGCCGACGGCGCGGCCGGCGCCCTGTCGCTGCACCCGGAGCGCGGCAACACGTCCCGGACGTTCCAGGACACCCCGACGATGAGCCAGGCCAACGCGATCCGGCACCCGTCGGACCCGCAGGCCAACACCCAGAACCGGCTGGTGTTCCTGTCCGAGCCGCTGAAGGCGCCGCTGCACCTGTCGGGGACGCCGATCGTGCGGATCAAGGCGTCGGTCAACGGCGAGGACACCAGCTTCGCCGGCCTGCTGGTCGACTACGGCACCCGGCCCCGGTTCGGCACCTCCGGCGACGGCATCCGCACCCTCACCCCGGAGGACTGCTGGGGCGAGCAGGCCACCTGGGGTGGCTTCGCCGAGAACGCCTGCTACCGGGAGACCGAGAAGGTCGTGGCCACCGACCCGCAGGAGCTGGTGACCAAGGGGATCCTCGACGGTCAGAACCTGAAGTCCCTGTCGGTGACCACCCCGCTGGCGCCCGGCAAGAAGAACGCGGTGGAGATGCCGCTGCTGCCCGAGGACTACGTCTTCGCGGCCGGCAACCAGATCGGCGTGGTGCTGCTCGGCTCGTACTCCGGCTACAGCAGCCGGGCCAAGCAGAACCGGGCCGACATCACCGTCCACTTCGACAGCACCCGCATCGAGCTGCCGATCGTCGGCGGCCGGTCGGCGGCTGCCCGGGCCGGTCTGTGACGGCGGGCGGGCGGGGCGCCTGCGGGCGTCCCGCCCGCCCCCCGGGTCAGTCCTCGGGCCGGTACGCGCCGGTGAGCCGGCCCAGCTTCAACGCCAGGTGCAGGCAGAGCCGCTCGTTGCCGTCCTTCAGGTCGGTCTCGGCCAGCTCCTCGATGCGCTGCAACCGGTAGTAGAGGGTGGTGCGGTGCAGCCGGAGCTGCTCCGCGGTCGCGTGCGCGTTGCCGGCCAGGTCCAGGTAGCGCTCCAGCGTCTGCAGCAGCACCGGGTTCGGCTGGTCGCGCAGCAGCCGCTCCAGCCCCGGGTGCACATCGGCCATGTCGAGATGCCGACCCTCCAACCGGGACAGCACCCGGTAGATGCCGAGCCCCGCCCAGGAGACGACGGGGCCGAGCGCCGACAGCCGAGCGCCCACGCGCGCCGCTTGCAACGCCTCGCCGTATGAGCCGAACGCCTCGGCCAGCCCCGGTCGGGTCTGCCCGATGCCGACGACGGCGCGCTCGACCGAGTCGAGCCCGCGGCTGGCGTGCCGCAGGTTGTCCTCGAGCAGCTTCGCGGCGACCTCGGGGGAGGGGCGCCCACCGCCCCGGCCGCCGCAGAGCAGCAGCACCCCGTGGTCGTCGCGGACCAGGTGCAGCGCCTCGCGGGTGCCGATCCACCGGCGGGTGGCGACCAGCGCCTGCTCCAGCGCGAGGCGGGCGACCTCGTCGGGCAGGTCGTCATCCGGGGTGACCAGGTGCGCGACGAGGACCGTGGCCGGTCCGTCGCCGGTGATCATGCCGGCCTCGCGGAGCGTCCGCATGGACTGCGTCCGGGTCGCCCTGTTGTCCGACAGCAGCGTCCGCGTCGCCTCGGTCTCCCGCTTCCAGGCCAGTTCGCCGAGGAGGTTCTCCCGGTAGAGCGCCAGGGACAGCTCGCTCATCAGGCCGGTGGCGGCGAGGTCCGCGTCGGCCATCGTGCCGTCCGGGTCGATGAACCAGACGAACCCCAGCAGCAGGTCCTGGTGACGGATCGGGACGCAGACCCGCGGCAGCAGGTCCAGCTCCGCCGAGGCCGGCGTGCGCACCGGCGCGCGGGCGTCCATGATCCCCGTGTTGCGGAACCAGGCCATCACCTCCGGGGTCGACTGCCGGCGCAGGATCGAGGCCCGGCGCACGTCGTCCATCAGGCCGGTGTGCTCGCTGTAGACGACCACCCGCTGTCGCCGGTCCTCGATCAGCGCCGGGCGGCCGGCGTAGGCGGCGAGAGCGTCCACAAGGCGTTGCAGCTCACCCTGCACGAGTTCCTCCCGTCGGCTCGTCGGCGGACCGTCACCTCTTCGGGTACCCCGTTGTGCCCTCGGTGTCGCACGCGCGGCCACGACCTGGCAGGTCGAGGGACCACGGCACAGAACGATCATGCTGCCCGGCGTGGGCCGGGACAAGGTTCCGGCCGTGGTCAGCTGCGACGCACCGGGCCGACCGGGCGGCGGGCGGGGAGGTTTCGTCCAACGAGGACAGCCCCGGTGCGGTCGGCTGGGCGACCGGCACCGGGGCTGCGGAGGAGGGGGTCAGCGCGAGCGGATGATCTCGTCCAGCAGCGCGGCGAACCGCTGCGGGTCGGCCAGGAACGGCGAGTGGCCGCCGGGCCAGCGGCGGGTCGCGGTGGCGTGCGCGGCCATCGTCTCCTGCAGGGCGGGCGGGATCGTCCGGTCGTCGTCGCAGACGACGTACGTGGACGGGATGTCGTGCCACGCGGCGCGCGTGACGGTGCCGGTGAAGGACAGGAGGCTCTGGTCGACCAGGTCCGCGACCGCCCGGGCCGCCACGTCCCGCGGCACGTCGTGGTAGAGGGCCTCGCCGGGGCTGTCCATCAGCGGGAAGAGCCCGGTGGTGTCCGCCGGCACCGCCATGCCGTGGCGGCTGTACATCGACTCGCCGTCGTCGAGAAGGTACGCGGCCACGTAGATCAGGTGCGCGACGTTGGTCGCGCCGGTCACGCCCTCGCTGGTGGGGATGCCGGCGTACGAGTGGGCGACGACCACGGCGGGCCCGTCCACCTGGTCCAGCTCCTTGCGGATCACCGCGGCGTCGTCGTACATCGAGGCGGTCGGCGCCGGGTCCCGGCCGGCGCTGGGCAGCGCGACCACCCGGGTCTCGTAGCCGAGCGCGGTGAGCGCGCTCCGGGTGGCGTCCCAGGTCGAGGGGCGGTGCCAGGCGCCGTGCACCAGCACGACCGTCGGGCGGCCGGAACCTGTGGTCATCGTCGTACCTCCGTCGGTGGCCCGGTCCGCGGGGAGGGCGCGAACCGGTGTCCGGAAACTCTGTCGGACATTGCGTCGGACAGTGTGTCCGACGCTAGCAGGGCCGCGGGCCGGGTGACAGGGACGGGTGATCCGGCCCACCCGGGCCGCCGGTCCGCGCACCACGCGCGGCCCGGCCCGCGCTGCGGGTCGGCCGGTGACTCGTTCACCCCGGTGGGATCACCGTGCGGAAGGGGTGTGGTGGCCGTGGGATGCCCGACCGGGGCCGGGGCCGGGGCCCGCCGGTGACGGCGCTCTCCGTCGTGCGTACGGCGGGCAGCCCGGAGCGGCCGACGTTCCTGGAGCTGCTGGTCGACCTGGTGTACGTCTTCGCGCTCACCCGGGTCTCCCAACGCCTGATCGACGATGTGGCCGCGCCGACGCGGCTGCCCTTCGCCGCGATCGGGGAGACGCTGCTTCTCCTGCTGGCGCTGTGGCTCACCTGGCTGATCACCGTGTGGTCCACCAGTTGGCTGGATCCCGAGGTCCCGGTGATCCGGGTGGTCCTGCTGATCACGATGGTCGGCAGCATGGTGATGGCCGTCGCCGTGCCGCGCGGCTTCACCGACCACGCGCTCGTCTTCGCGGTGGCGTACGTCGGCGTCCAGCTGACCCGGGTCGTCTACTACGGCCTCGCGACGCGCCGGTCGGGCGGCGCCCCGTCGGCGCTGCGCTCCCTCTTCTGGTCCGGGCTGGCCGCGCCGCTGTGGATCGTGGGCGCCCTGATTCCGCAGGAGCCGGCGCGCGCCGCCCTGTGGGCCGCCGGCCTGCTGGTGCAGTACACGGCCTGGGCCCTGGGCTACCCGGTTCCCTGGTACGGCCGGGACCGGATCGCCGACCAACCCGTCGCGGCCGGCCACCTGGCCGAGCGGTACCAGCAGTTCCTGCTGATCGCCCTGGGCGAGGTCATCTTCACCATCGGCGTGGCGTTCAGCGGCGGCCCGTTCCTGCTGCCCGAGACGGTCGGGTTCGCGCTGGGGATCGGCGCGACGGTGCTGTTCTGGCAGATCTACTTCCAGCGGGCCGGCCGGGTGTTGACGGAGGCGATCGGCGCCGCCCGGCGACCGTCGATCATCGGCTTCTCCGCCGCCTACGCCCACCTGCCGATGATCGTCGGCATCGTGCTCTCCGGCGTCGGCTACGAACTGGTCATCTCCGAGCCGCTCGCGGCGCCCGAACCGATGTGGCTGCTCGCCATCCTGGGTGGCCCGGGGCTCTTCCTGGCCGGACGGGCGGGCCTGGAGTTCCAGATGTACAGCCGGGTCTCCCGGTCACGGACGGCCGGGTTCGTGCTGCTCGGCGCGCTGGTGCCGGTGCTGTGGCGGGTACCGCCGTTGGCCGCCGGCGCGGTGGCGACCGCCGTTCTGCTCGGCGTCGCCCTGGCGGACCTGCGGCGGGCGCGCGGACGGGAACCGGAACTGCCCGTTCCCCGGCCCTGAGCGGCACCGCGTGGGGGACGACACAGTGATCGACGGTTCGGGCGAACGCCGCCATCGGCTCGGCCTAGCATGATGCGTGATCAAGATTCGGACGTCGCGGAACCGGGCTCCGGGCTCGGCCGTCGTCACGCTGCCCATGGTCGTCACTGTGTCGCGGTTCCGGGTCGCCCCGGGCGCCTTCCCGAGCGAGGTGCGGGGATGACCGACGGATCGCCCCGGCAGCTGGTCGAGGAGTTGCTGAACGACGGCGGCGGCGTGCTGCGCCTCGCGCCGGCCTTCGTCGCCCGGGACCTGGTGCCGCCGGGCCGGCGGTTCGGCCTGCCCGAGGACGCGTACGACCTCGGCGAGCGGGGTTACATCTGCGAGCGGTGGCTCGGCTCGACGACCAAGGCGGACAACCGGATCGGCCCGGCCGACGAGGGGCTCAGCCACATCGTCGACTCCACCGGGCGGCCCCGGATGACCCTGCGGGACGCGGTCGCCGCCGACCCGGGAGCGATCATGGGTGCGGCGTACGCGTCGGCCCACCCCGCGGGCCTCGGACGGCTGGCGAAGCTGCTCGACTACGGCGACCGGATCCCGTTCCACATCCACCCGCCCCAGCGCTTCGCCGAGCTGGTCGGTCGCCGCTCGAAGGACGAGGCCTACTACTTCCCGGCCGGCGTCGACATGGGCGCCCACCCGGAGACGTTCTTCGGGGTGCACCCGTGGATCGTGCGGGAGGGCAAGTACGACGTGCTGCTGCCGTACCTCGTCGACTGGAACAGCAACCTGATCCTGCGGCACTCGCGTGCCGAGCTGCAGGTGCCGGACGAGGGCTTCCAGGTGCCGTCGGGCGTGCTGCACGGACCGGGCACGGCGCTGACCCTGGAGCTGCAGGAGGACTCGGACGTCTTCGCGATGTTCCAGGCCCTCAACGCCGGCCGGATCATCGACAAGGAGTTGCTCTTCCACGACGTACGCGCCGAGGACCGCGGCGAGCACGGCGAGCGGTTCCCGCTCAACTTCGTGGAGTGGGAGCTCAACGGCGACCCGTTCTTCTACGAGAACAACCACCTGACGCCCCAGCCGATCGACGGGTCGGGCGGCGGCCAGGAGTCGTGGATCTTCTACAACACCGCGAAGTACAGCGGGAAGAAGCTCGTCGTCCCGCCGGGCGGCCGGCACACCGCGGTCGA
Organism: Micromonospora sp. NPDC049366; assembly: GCF_044466625.1. NCBI lineage: Bacteria > Bacillati > Actinomycetota > Actinomycetes > Micromonosporales > Micromonosporaceae > Micromonospora > Micromonospora sp. NPDC049366. Next base: position 90,991 of record NZ_JBITMV010000007.1, on the reverse strand, counting down.
GAACGGCGTCTACTCGCTGCTTGTATGGTCCGGCAGCGGCCGGTACTGCGGCCACGACGTCCAGGGCGGCGACGCCGACCGGGACGAGCTGCTGATCAGCCACGACGTGGCGACCGCGCCGCACACGATCGAGAACACCGGCGACACCGACCTGGTGGTCTTCACCTTCTTCGGCCCGGACGTCAACGACACGCCGACCATCCCGCGCTACCCGGCCTGACACCCGTTCGGCGTACCGGCCCGCGACCCGGGCCGGTACGCCGCCGGGTCGGCCGCACTAGGCTCGGCGCATGGCGAGGTACTACGACGTGCACCCGGACAACCCGCAGCCCCGGGCCGTCGGACAGGTCGTCGACCTGATCCGCTCCGGCGGACTGGTCGCCTACCCCACGGACTCCTGCTACGCGCTCGGCTGCCAACTCGGCAACCAGGAGGGCCTGGACCGGATCCGCGAGATCCGCCGCCTCGACGAGCGCCACCACTTCACCCTCGTCTGCCGGGACTTCGCCCAGCTCGGCCAGTTCGTCAAGGTCAGCAACGCGGTGTTCCGGCTGGTCAAGGCGTCCACCCCGGGCAGCTACACCTTCATCCTGCCGGCCACCCGGGAGGTGCCGCGCCGGATGCTGCACCCGCGCAAGCGCACCGTCGGCGTGCGTGTGCCGGACCACGCGGTCACCCAGGCGCTCCTGGCCGAGCTGGGGGAGCCGCTGGTGTCGAGCACGCTGATCCTGCCCGGCGACGACGAGCCGATGACCCAGGGATGGGAGATCAAGGAACGCCTCGACCACCTGGTCGACGCGGTGGTCGACGCCGGCGAGTGCGGCAAGGAGCCGACCACCGTGGTCGACCTGTCGCAGGACGAGCCGGAGGTGCTGCGCCGGGGCGCCGGCGACCCGTCCCGCTTCGAGTATTAGACGTCCCCTTCCGGGCGCGGGTCGGCGGGCGTCGGGCCGGCGTCGTGCGGCGGCCGGATCCGGGCGAGCCGGCGGGTCAGGCCGGTCAGCCACAGGTCGACCTCCACGAGGTGGCGCACCGGTGGCCCGGTCTCCCCGTCGACCAGCGGCCTGAGGCGGTCGATCTGGTCCACGCAGCCGCCGCGGGTGACCTCCACGTGCGGCGACCTCCCGCGCGCGACCTGCTCCGACCCCAGGACGTACGACGAGCGGACGGCCCCGGCCGCGTCCCGCAGCGCGGCGTCCACCCGCGCCCACCCGGCCAGTGAGCCGGGCGGGTTGCGGCGCAGCAGCGCCTCCGCGCCGTACACCGCGTGCTGGCCGGCGGCCATCGCGGCCTCCCAGTCCACGTGCCGGGTCCGGAGGTCATGGCGTTCCGACTGGAACTGGTGGTACGAGGCGGTGGTGAGGTTCATCGCCGCCCGCGCCCGGATCAACGCCGAGTCGGGTCGCCCGCCGCCGAGGACCGCCTCGACCGTCGCGACGACCGCGTCGCCGCTCGCCGCCAGGTAGCGGGCGGCGTTGCGGCGCAGGTCGCCGCTCGCGCCATGCGGCCACATGAGCACCCCGGCGAGGATGCCGATCGCACCGCCGATCAGGACGTTCTCCAGGCGGGCCTCGGCGAGGCGCCAATCGGCGGGCGCCAACTGGGCGAAGACGAAGGTGAGCAGCAGGGTGAACATCACCTGCGCCCAGAGCTGGCTCCACAGCCGGCCGACGGTGAACGCCAGCACCATGGTGACCGGCAGCGCCACCACGTAGATGACCGGGTCACGGACCAGGAGCAGTAGCAGACCGCTGGCGGCGGCGCCCAGGGCCGTGCCGAGCACGGCCGGCCGCAGGGCCGTGCGGGTGTCCACGGCCGAGGTCCGCAGGATGGTCAGGGTCGCGAGAAGCACCCAGAAGCCGTGCATGAGGTCCAGGCTTCCGGCGACCACCCGCGCCGCGGCCAACGCCACCGCCACCCGCAGCGCCGACTGCGCCGGCGCCGACCAGGGCGACAGGTACGCGCGGAACTGCCGCCCGTAGCGCACCCACGGTGACCGGCCCGCGTCGACGAACAACTCCCGGTACGCCCCGGCGTCGGCCGCTCCCCGCACCGGCGCGCCGACGGCCAGCCGGGCGGCGACGGCGACGATGCGGACCTGGTCGGCGACGGTCAACGCGGTCACGTCCCGGCACAGCCGGGGCACGTCGAGACCGTCGACGGCCGGTCTGTCGGGGTACGCCGACTCGGCCCGCCGCACGGCCGCGTCGAGCGCGGCGAGGTCGACCGGTGGCGCAGTGGTGCGCAGGCCCCGGGCGGCGGCGCGTGCCGTGTCGGCGCAGCAACGCAGCAGCGCGCCCGCCTCGGCTGCTGGCGCCGACCGTGGGGGCGTCCCTGCCGCCAGTTGGTCGGCCTCGGCGAGGGCTTCCCGCAGCGCCGCCCCGCACACCCGCAGCGCCCGGTCCCGGATCCCGGCCGCGGTCGGCCGCTGCGGGGCGGGCAGCCGGGCGAGGCGCAGCTGGTCGACCGCCTCGCCGGCGGCGGCGCGCAGCCGGCTCCGGTCGCGCTGGGCGGCCGCCGGTTCCGTCACCGTCGCCGCCGTCGCGTCCAGGTACGTGGCGAGCAGCCCGGCCGCTTCGGCGAGGCGACGCGGGTAGGACACCGGCGTGGGGTCGGGCCAGAGCAGCACCTCGGTGAGGGCGATCAGGCCGATGCCGAGGGTCACCCCGCCCAGCCGCTCCACCAGCGTGTCCGGCTGGTACGGCGGGAACGACGCCAGGATGTAGAAGAGTTGGAGCGCGGTGGCCAGGCCGACCAGACGGGGTCCACCCACCCCGGCGAAGGCCACGGCGAAGCCGATGACGAGCATCCCGCCGGCCGCCGCCCAGGTGTTCCCGGCCAGCGCGGTGCCGGTGGCGACCAGCGCCCAGGCCACCGGCATCGCCGCGAGCAGGCTGCCGGCCCGCTCCCGCGCCGATCCGGGTAGCTGGGCGAACGCCCCGGCGGCGACCGCGCCGAAGAGTCCGTACGTGGCGAGGTTGACGCTGTGCAGGGCGTACCGGCCGGCGTAGAAGACGGTGGACGCGACGAGGGTCAGCCGGACGGCACGCCGCAGCGCGACGTGTCCGGGGTCGCGGCGGCGTAGCCACGCCAGGCTGGTTGCGAGCACGCTCGGCCCCCGGGTCTCTCGTGCGCGGCTCTCATCCCCGGTCCTCCATTGTTCCCGGGAACATGCCGGCCCGGGCGCGCTTCGCCGGCAAGACGACCGGCCGCACAGCCCAGCCGGCCGCACAGCCGGATGGGCTCGGTGCCGGTCTGGAGCCGGACAGGCTCCCGGCCGGACGGCCTCAGGGTTCGGCGGCGGCCGGTCCGGTCAGAGCCGGTGCCGGACCCACACGTTGGGCTCGACGTAGACGGCGTGGTCGTGAACGACGTCGACCTGCACCGGCACCAGGGCGCCGGGCACGTGCACCGGGCCGCTGGTGTCGAACGGCAGACCCGTCCAGCCGCGCCAGTCGGCGAGGGTGCCGGTGACGACCATGGACCGGGGAGCGACGCGTTCGATGCGCCCGCCCGCGCGGACGTGCACCCGCAGCCAGGGGTCGACCGGCAGGCCGTCGGGGCGGACCTGGGCGGCGTACTCGGTCATCGGCAGGTCCGGCTGGAGGTGCTTGCCGCTGGGGCGCACCGGGGCGACGAGGGTGTCGTAGCCCTGCTTCGCGACCGCCTGACGCATCGCGTCGAGCATCAGCGCGGACAGCCCGGTGCCGCGCCGGTGCGGGCGGACGCAGATCTCCAACGCCGACACGATGGTCGGGGCGGCCCCGGTGAGCCGGTCGATGGTCGCCCGCTGGATCACCCGGTCCCAGCCGCCGTCGGGCAGCTCGCCCTCGGCCCACCGGAACGGGGCCGCGTACGCGCGAGCCACCGCGCGCCCGGGCTCGTCGGAGTCGACGGCCGCGAAGACGAACTCCGGGTACAGGTCGTGCGCGACGCTGTAGTAGACCGAACCCATCGGGTCCCAGAGCATGAACGGCGGCCAGGCCCCCTCGAAGTCCTCGTCGAGCAGCGGCCGGAGGTCGGGGCGGTCCGCCAGGGACATGATGTCGAGGGTCACGGCCGGAACGCTAGAGGGCGCGGCCGCGGCCCGCACGTCATATTCGCCCGCCGAGCCGCCGAGCCGCCGAGCCGCCGAGCCGCCGAGCCGACCGGGGCGTGACCCGTACGCGCGGTCGCCGTTCAGCTCCGACGTCGCCGCGCGATCCGTGGCCCGCCCCGGTGCGGCCTCACGCCGCGGAGGCGGTGTTCTCCACGTCGCGGGTCGGCATGCCTCGCCGGGCCGCCGGCACCACGCTGGCCGACCAGCCGGCGGACGTCGGCCGCACCGGCTCGGTGACCTGCGCCTGCCGCAGCGCCAGCTGGGCGTTGTTCCACGGCGTGCAGGGCCACGCCTCGCCGGCGCACAGCAGGTTGCGGCACCCGCCCTCGCCGTCGGGCTCGTGCGCGTCGGCCACCCCCAGGGCGAGCTTCCACAGCAGCGGATCGGTCACCCCGTCGGGACGGTCGGTGCTGCCGTCGACGTGGCCTGTTTCGGACATGGTGGATTCCCCCTCGGATACGGTGCCGCCGTACCTTCACCCGTGCGACCCCCCGGTAAACATCGGTGGCGCGGCGGCCCTGGGCTGTCTTGCCCGTACCCGGATTCTCGCCGAGGCCGGCGGCCAACCCGCACGCCGTTCGTCGACGTGTCGCAGGCGTCACCAAACCATGGCCGGCACGGGGACGTGTGGTCACGGCACGTGACAGGACAGCTCCGGCGCGTTGCCATCGGCCGGGGCGAGTGCCCGTTGGCCCAGGCCCCAGCACGGGCGACGCCGCCGACGGCGGAGGATCAGGGGCGGGACGGCCAGGAGGACGGGGCGGGCACCCGGGCCGAGATCGGTCGGCCGGTCAACCGCCGCAGCGCCAGGTAGGCCTCGCAGCCGAGGCAGAGGTCGAACGCGGCGTTGAGGAACGCGGCCGCCAGCGCGACGCCGGTCGCGGTCAGACCGAGCGCCGGCACGCCGGCGAGCAGGCCGATCGCCGCCACCACGGTGCAGGCCAGCCCGACGAGCTGCGCGAACCGCACCGGCGCGACCGGCTCCAGCTCGGTCGGCGGAGCGAGGCGCGGCGCCACGAGCGCGCGGTAGAGCTGGCCGTACGGGCCGAGGCGGGGTCTGGCGGCGGTCACCGCGAAGACGGCCGCCTGGGCCAGCAGCAGCGGGGCGGACGCCGTGATCAGGGCGACGGCGAGGACGACGGTGGTGACGGCGGCGGCGAAGCGCGGCGCGCGAGGGTCGAGCAGCATGGCGGACGTCCGTTTCGGCGGGACCCGCGGAAGGCGGGGGTGACCGGGGAGAGGGGAGAGGCGGCGGGCGGGTCGTCAGGCGGAACGGACCGCGCGACACAGACTCGTCGCCGTCCGGCCGTGGTCCACGATCCGGCGGCGGGTCAGCCACACGCCCCTCACCGCGGCGCCCCGGCGAGCAGCGGCCGGACCGTGGCGACCAGCTCGTCCCGGACGGGCACGCCGGACGCGCGTCGGACGACCCGCCCGTCGGCGTCCACCACCAGCACCGTGGGCGTACGCCACACGTCGAGCGCCCGAACGGCGTCGAGGTGGTGTTCGACGTCGACCTCCAGCAGGCGTACGCCGTCGACGTGGCGCTCGACGTCGTCGAGGATCCGTCGGGTCGCGCGGCAGGGCGCGCAGACCGCGGAGGAGAACTGGACCAGGGTGACGCCTCCGGGGCGTACGCCGAGCGCGGCGAGCACGGCGGCGGTCTCGTCCGCCGGGTGCGCGGGGTGGGTCGCCGCCGCGACGACGCGCAGCCGGCCGTCGCGTCGGCGCCGCCACCAACCGAACGCGGTGGCGAGCGTGAGGACACCCACGACCACCAGCACGCCGGTCAGCGGAGATTGCGCCACGGGGCCAGCCTGCCACAGGGCTGCGGCAACGGATCCGGGCCGCCGGGGTGACGTGCGCCACCGCGTCGCGCTCCCCATAGCGGATCGCCGGGAATCCGCAACCGCAGGCGCGACCGTCCCGCGTGGACCGGTGAAGAGGTTCACACGAACTGGGCGATCGACGCCGACCGTGCCTAACGTCGATCGAGTTCGCGAACGCGGACACCGAGACCGGTAACGCCAAATCCCGCCGCCGGTCGTCGGCATTCGTCAGCCAGGCGGGAGCGGGGGACCCACCGTTCCTCGGTGCCCAGCGCAGGACGCTCGGGGCGCCTCGGGGTGAAGCCGCCACACGCGGCCGGGCACCTCAGCCCGAACCCGACAGCTCACCTCGCCGGCGTGGAGGACGTATCACCATGGCATCTGCGTATCACGCACGACACCGAGCCGTGACCACCCGCCGGGTCGCCGTCGGCACCCTGGCCGCCGGGGCGGTCACCGGCGCCGTCGCCCTCTTCGGCGCCGCGGCCCCCGCACAGGCGGCGGTCAACTGGGACGCCATCGCCCAGTGCGAGTCCGGCGGCAACTGGCACATCAACACCGGCAACGGCTACTACGGCGGGCTCCAGTTCTCGCAGAGCACCTGGAAGGGCTACGGCGGCACCCGGTACGCCGCCCGCGCCGACCTGGCCACCCGTGGCGAGCAGATCGCGGTCGCCGAGAAGGTCCTCGACGGTCAGGGCATCGGCGCCTGGCCGACCTGCGGCAGGAAGGCCGGCTCCACCACGAAGCCGAAGAGCACGACGTCGAAGTCCACGTCGAAGTCGACCGCCACGTCGAAGACCCGGTCGGAGCGGTCGACCGGCGACCGGCGTACCACCACCCCGGCCACCGGTGGGGCGTACGTGGTGAAGCCCGGCGACACGCTGTCCGAGATCGCCGCCGCGCACCGCGTGGCCGGCGGCTGGGAGGCGCTCTACGAGCGCAACCGCAAGGTCGTGGGCGCCGACCCGGGCCTGATCTTCCCGGGTCAGCGGCTCAGCCTCTGACCGACCGCTGACGGTGGCCCCGGCCCGCTGGTTCGCCAACGGGCCGGGGCCACCGTCGTGTCGCGGCTATCCGAAGGAGTGGACGTGGCCGCCGCGGCCCGCGTACGGCGCCCAGCCCCGGCCGGCCAGCGCCTGCGCGCCGTCGGCCACGAAGGCCAGCCAGGCCGCACGCAGCGGCGCACCGCGATCGGTCACCTCCGCCCAGGTCCGCCCCGCGAGCATCGGCGCGCCATCCCAGGCCGCCTCGTCACCGAAGAGCATCGGCAGGTCGCTGCAGTGGCAGGCCCGGTGCGCCGAGGTGGAGCCCGACTCGTCGATCCGGTAGGCGAACACCCGCGCCCCGGCCGCCGCCAACCGCTGGGCGAAGCGCAGGGTGGGGCGGCGGAACACGCGGCGCGTCGCCGCTCCGATCAGCCCCTCCTCGACGGCCCGCCCGAGCAGCGGTACGCGCCGTGACAGCGGCCCGTCCGCCAGGAAGTACGCGATCTCCCGGCGGGTGGTGCCCAGCACCACCTCCAGCCCGTCCGCGCCGGAGCGGGTCGCCTCCTGCCAGCCGCGCAGGTCGGGCAGCGGGTCCACGCCGGCGACCGGCCCGTACGCCGGGACCAGCCCGAACCCGAGTCGCGCGGCGAGGTCCTTTTCGGCGGCCCGCTGGGCGGTGACGATCTCGGCCGGCGACGCGTCGTGCGGGTCCCGGTCGAGCCGCGCGAGGAACCGCTGGGCCACCCGACCGGCCGTGGTCGGGTCGCCGAGCCCCAGGCCGAGCGGGGGGCTCTGCAGCACGGCCCGGCGGAACAGCGACCGGGCCTGCGCCACGCCCAGCAGGCAGGCGAGCGAGTGGGCGCCGGACGACTGCCCGATCACGGTCACGTTCTCCGGGTCGCCGCCGAGATGGGCGGCGTTGTCGCGGACCCAGCGCAGCGCCTCGATCTGATCGCGCAGCCCGAGGTTGCCGGGGGAGACGCCCGGGGCGTACAGGTAGCCGAGCGCGCCGAGCCGGTAGGTCACGCTCACCACGACCACGTCGCCCTCACGGGCGAGCCGGTCGGTGCGGTACCGGTCCCAGGAGCCGGCGCCGGAGCGGTACGACCCACCGTGCAGCCAGACCACCACCGGTCGGTGTCGGGCGTCGGCCGCCGGGGTGACGATGGTCAGGTTGAGGCAGTCCTCCGACTCGACCCCCACCTCGGACCGGCCGCCCGTCGCCGTCGAGCGGGTGGGCGGCTGCGGGCTGACGCCGCCGTGCCGGCGCGCGTCGCGTACGCCGGACCAGGGTCGCTCGGGCACCGGCGGGGCGAAGCGGTCCGCGGTCGCGTAGCGCACGCCCCGCAGGATGGTCAGCCCGTCCGCGCGCTCGCCGCGCAGTGTGCCCCCGCGCACGGTGACCAGGACGTCCGTCCCGTCGACGGGCTCCGGGGCGGGCGCAGCGCCCTCGACGGCGACGCCGTCCTGAGTGAACGACCCGGACGTCACGGGCGACCCTGCCTTCCGTCGGCACCGCCACCGTCGCCCGACCGGGGGCGGTGACGGCCCCGCCGGGCAGACGGGGCCGGGCCACGGTAGCGCCGGCCGGGGACGCCCGACCAGCGGCGTCGCGCCGACGAGACGTACGCCATCGGGCCCTTCGGTCAGAAGAGGGTCAGCGGCCCGACGGGGATCGGCTCGGGCAGCGGAAGCAGACCGGGTACGCGGTCGCGGACCTCGTCGTGGAAGCGGCGGGCGAGCACGGGCGCCTCGGCGTTGTCGGGGGTGTGCACGAAGACGGTCGGCGACCGGCCCTCCCGCAGCCACCCGGCCACCACGTCGATCCAGTGCTGCCAGCCCTCGACCGTCTCGGCGGTGGCGTCGCGCCCGAGGTAGCGGACGATCGGTCGGTCGGTGCGGGCCCGGGTGCGCAGCGGCATGCGGGGCTTCTTGGTCCAGGCGTCCCGTTCGGCGTCGCTGGTCGGTGGGGTGCGGAAGAACGCGGTGGTGTCGAAGGGGATCCACTCGGCGTCGACGGTGGCCAGGGCCTCTTCGAGCAGCCGGGCCGCGGTGGCGTCGGTGAAGAAGGCGGGATGGCGGACCTCGACGGCGTACCGGTGGGCGGCGGGGAGCCTGCGGAGGAAGCCGGCGAGCACGGGCACGTCGGCCGGGGCGAACGAGCCGGGCAGTTGCAGCCAGAGGGCGTGGGCCCGTGGCCCGAGGGGTTCGATCGCGTCGAGGAAGGCGTGCAGGGGCTCGGCGGCGTCGCTGAGCCGGCGCTCGTGCGTGACGGCCTTGGGCAGCTTGAGGACGAACCGGAAGTCCGGGTCGGTCTGCGCCGCCCAGGACGCGACGGTGTCCCGGGACGGGGTCGCGTAGAACGTGGTGTTCCCCTCGACCGCGGTGCACCAGGCCGCGTAGTGCCGCAGGCGTTCGTGCGCGGGCAGCGGGTGGGCCAGCAGGCGACCCGGCCACGCCCGGTGGGTCCACATCGCGCATCCCACGTGCAGCCGCATCTCGCCCCTCCCGTCCGCGCGGTCGTCCCGGGCCGTCGTCGGTCGCCCGGGGCCGTCGTCCGTTCGGGGGTCGTCGTCGCCGGGCTGGTCCGGCACGTCGGCCGCAGCGGACACCGTAGCGGGCGACGGCGGGGGACGGCCGCGGCGGCTCCCCGCCGTTCGACGGGTGCGCGGATGCTTGACGCGCTGCTGGGAGCGCTTCAAGATCAGGTCGGTCGGCCCAGGTAAGCGGCCGTAGGGGGATGCGGGGGGCGACGTGCTGGGCGCGTTCGGGCTGACGAAGCCGCAGGAGAAGGTCTACCTGGAACTGGTCGGGGGCCGACCGGGCACCGCCGCCGAGCTCGCCGAACGGCTGACGCTCGGTGCCGGCGAGGTCGAGGAGTCGCTGGCCGGGCTCGCCCGGTTCGGGCTGGTCCGCCTGGTCGCCGGCCGCGCCGAGGCCGCACCGCCCGACCTGGCCATCGACTCGCTGCTGACCCAGCGCGTCCGCGAGCTGGAGGAGGCGCGCACCGGCCTGGGGGAGTGGTTGCGGCGGCGGCGTGCGGCCGACCCGGTGGACCACGGCGTGCAGATGGTGGTCGGGGTTCCCGCGATCATGCAGGCGTTCGACCAGTTCCTGCGCGGCGCCCAGGAGGAGGTGCTCGGCTTCGAGTGCCCGCCGTACGCGGCCGATATGAACGACAATCCGACCGAGCTGGAGCTGCTGGGCCGGGGGGTGGGCTTCCGCGTGGTGTACGACCGGCGCGCCCTGGAGCGGCCCGGCGCGTCCGCCCACATCGGGCGGTTCCTGGCGGCCGGCGAGCAGGCGCGGGTCGCGGTGAACGTGCCCGGCAAGCTGGCCGTCGCCGACCGGCGGATCGCCCTGCTCTCGTTCCCGGGCCGCACCGAGAGCGCCGAGCCGTGGGCGCTGATGGTGCGGGGCGAGACCTGGGTGGAGGTGCTCGTGGCGCTCTTCACCGAGGTGTGGGACCGGGCGACGCCGCTGCGGCTGGCCCCGTCCAGCACCGTGCTCGACGACGTCGACCGTTGGGCGGTGCCCACGCCGACGGACCTGCGGATCCTGTCCCTGTTGATGACCGGGTTGCCGGACAAGGCCGTCGCCTCCCAGCTGGGCATCTCCCTGCGTACCGTCCAGCGGCGGCTGCGGCAGTTGATGGACGTGACGGGCAGCGCGACCCGGATGCAGCTGGGCTGGTACGCCGCCCGCAACGACTGGCTCTGAACCGGGGCCGGTGGGCGCCGCCGGCCCGGCGCGGGCCGGCGGCGCCCCCGGATCACCGGGTGACCGTGACGGTGACGGTGACGGGCGTGGATCCGCCCTTGGCGCCGTTGTTGGTCACCAGCAGCGTCGCCGCGTACCGGCCCGGGGTCAGGCCGGTGGTGTCGACCGTGATGGTCAGCTGCTGCTTCGCCCCCGGCTCCACCTGCCCGGAGGCGGCGGCGGAGAGCCACGGCACGTCGCTGTACGCCGGCAGCGACCCGTCGACGTGGTAGACCTTCGCGCGGTACGGGCGGTTGGTGGCTCCGGCGAGCACCCACAGGTTGCCCTGCTCGTCGAGGTCCAGGCCGGCCCCGGTGAGCGGGTTGGGGTCGGGGTCGGGCACCGAGGCGAGGGCCTGGCACGTCTGCGGGTCGAGCGCCCAGATCGACTCCTTGGAGTCCTGGTTGATGCCCCACAGCACGTTGTGCTTCTCGTTGAGCGCCAGCCCGGTGATCCACGGGATCGACGGGGTGCACTCGTCGAGCACCGCACCCGGCTGCGGGTGGGACAACCCGGCGAGGTGCTTAATCTTCCCGTCACCGGCCGCCAGGTAGAAGGTGTCGTCCGAGGCGCGGTGCGCGAGCCCGTAGGAGAGCTTGTCCGCCCACGGCCCGGTGATGGTCTCCTTCACCTCCAGGGTGTCCGGGTCGAAGCAGACGATCGGCAGGTCCCCGATGAACGTCATCTTCGGCGCGCACATCAGGTCCCGGGCCGCCACGTACGCCATGTCCGACGGCCAGCCGCCGATGTCCAGCACGCCCTTGCCGAGCGACCGACCGTCGGTGGAGAACTTCTGGAGCTGACCGAACAGGTACGAGTTGGAGACGATGAGCTCGCCGTTGCGGTACCCGACCCCGAACGCGTTGTAGAGGTCCGGCGTGGCGAACGAGCTGAGCACCTTGCCCGGTACCCCGGTCGGCGGGGTCGGCGAGTTGATCTCCCGAGCCAGCCAGGTGGCCGGCAGGTCACCCTTGTTGGTCAGGGTCACCGTCGCGGTCTTGGTCGTCCCGGCCCGCGCGCTCACCTCGACCGCGTCCCGGTTGGCCAGCAGCAGCGGCGTACGCAGCGCCAGGTCCTGCTTGCGCACCTTCGTCTCGGCGATCGTCACGGCGGTGGCCGGCAGCTCGTAGCCGGGCTGCAGGGCGCTCAGCGAGGCCTCACCGGCCGGCGCCTCCAGCTGGTAGAAGCCGTCGGCGTCGGTGACCGCGGTGACGGGCTGGCGGGCGTCCGGCGACTCGACGCGCACGGTGGCGCCGGCCAGCGGCTGGCGGTCGTTCGCGTCGCGGACCGTGCCGCGCAGCAGGCCCCGGCCCGGCACCCGGAAGGTGACGGCGGTGGCCTCGTCGAGCACCGCCTCGTCCCGGGAGTACGTCACCGCGTCCCGGCCGGTGGCGTCCTCGATGCCGACCGTCGCCGACCCGCCGGCCGCCGCCGACCCGTCGCCGAGCTTGCGGTACTGGATGGTCACGGTGCCGTTCTCGCTGAGCCGCACCTGAACATCGACCCGGGTCTTCGGCGCGCTCTTCAACGCGGCCCGGGTCCAGCTGACCACGAACTGGCGGTTCATGCCGCTGCCGGTCGTCTTCGTCCGCACCGTCGAGGCGTGGTCGAGGACCAGGTCGTCCCAGAACGCGTAGACGGCCGCGGCCGGTACCGCCGGGGCGGGCAGCGGACCGTTGTCGCCGACCGAACCGGCCGAGTCGGCGCCGAAGGTCAGGTAGCCGTCGGTGTGCACGGCGATCCGGTCGTACGTGGTGCCGTAGAACGTCATCGGGAACGGCAGCTCGACCGCCCGGCCGGCGGTGTCGCCGGTCAGCGGCAGCACCGCGCCGCCGTCGACCCACGAGGCGCGGGCGATCCCGGCGGTGTAGCCGTGCCGGTCGGCCTTGGCGGCCAGCGCCACGTCCACCGTCTCCGGCCCGTCCACCGTCACCGCGACCGTCTTCGGCGCGAGCCAGCGGCCGTACTCGACCCGCAGGTCGTAGTCGGCCTCCGGCAGCATGCCGGTGTAGCGGCCGTCCTTGCCGGTCACGAAGCCGGGGAACGTCTCGTCGGCGAGGGTCACGTGGGCCCCGGCGACCGGCTTGCCGGCCGGGTCGGTGACCCGTCCCGCGACCGGCTGCCAGGGGGCGGACTCGGACAGGTCCAGGGTGAGGTTGACGGTCCCGCTGGTCGACACGCTGATCGTGCGCCGCTGCGTACGCTGCGCGAAGAACGTCGCCGTCAACGTGTAGTCACCGGCGGGGACCCGGCCGAGCTGCACGGTGCCCCGCGCGTCGGTGCGGGCGGTGCGGGTGACCAGCTCGGAGGTGAGGGTGATCCGCGCGCCGGCCAGCGGGTTGCCGCCACCGACGGCGTGCACCACGACGCCGCCGAGCTGCGCCGTCGACGCCTGCGTCACCAGGTCGTACGCGTCCAGGCGGCCCTCGCCGTAGACGTTGTTGTCGGCCGCCGTGCCGCCGCACTGGAGGTCGGCGACGTCGTGCGCGGTGCGGTCGAGCAGTTCCCGGGTGCCGACCAGGTCCCGGCGCAGGTTCGGCACCGCCGACCAGGCCAGCGCGATCGCGCCCGCGACGTGCGGCGCGGCCATCGAGCTGCCGTCCATCAGGCCGTACTCGCCACCGGGCAGGGTGGACAGGATGCGCACGCCCGGCGCGGTGATGTCCGGTCGCACCGCGCCGTCGCGGCCCGGGCCACGGCTGGAGAACGCCGCGACCGTGCCGGCGGAGTCGGTGGCGCCGACCGCGTACGCCAGCGGGTTGCTGCCCGGGTAACCGGCGGTGCCGCACGGGTCGTCGGCCTCGTCGGCCTCGTTGCCGACCGCGAAGACCGGGAAGATGCCGGCCGCCACCCAGGTGTCGATGATCTGGTCGTAGAAGCTGTTGCCGTCGTCGACGCCGCCCCACGAGTTGTTCACGATGTCCGGTGCCAGGTCCGGGCGGGGGTTGTTGCCGTCGCGGTCGGTCGGCGCGAGCATCCACTGGCCGGCGGCGAGCAGGCTGTCGTTGGTGCAGTAGCTGGCCTCGCAGCCCTTGGCGGCGATCCAGGTGGCACCCGGGGCGACGCCGGTGACGTGGCCGGCACCGTCGTCGCCGAGCACCGACCCGATGGTGTGCGTGCCGTGGCCCTGGTTGTCGCACGGGGTGCCGTACAGGCAGAACCCGGTCGGATCGAACCAGTTGTAGTCGTGGGTGAAGGTGCCGTCGCCGTTGTTGCCGCGGTACTGGCGCACCAGCGCGGGGTGGTCGTACTGCACCCCGGAGTCGAGGCTGCCGACGACGACGCCCTCACCGCGCGCGCCGTACTCGTTCCACACCTTGTCGGCGCCGACCGAGGTGAGGTTCCACAGCAGACCGGGGTCGGCCGCCGCGCCCGCCGTGCGGACCGGCTCCGTCAGCGTCATCGCGCCGATCGGGGTGATCCGGGTGACGTCGGAGCGGCGGGCCAGCTCGGTCACCAGGTCCAGGCCGCCGGTCACCTCGACGACGTTCGCGATCCAGTACGGGGTGAAGGTGGCGTGCCGGTCCCGCAGCAGCGACCGCAGCCCCCGCTGGGCCTGCTCGGCCTGCGCCACCTTGGTCTCGTAGACCCGCTTGGTGCGGGCGACCCGACCGGCCCGGCCGGCGGCGGAGCGCTCGACGCGGTCCAGCTCGGCCTGGTCCAGCCGCGCCTCGCCGGCCACCTCCACGAAGAAGCGGGTGCCGGTGCCGGTGCGCGCCGCCGCCAGCACCTGGGGGTCCACCTTGCGCAGCGGGTCCGCCGCGGCGGCGTTCGGCGCGACGACGGTGGGCGCGGCGGCCGCCGCCGGTGTGGGCAGCGCTATCAAAGCGGCCAGCGCCGCGGCGACGCCGGCCGTCACACGGGTTGTCCCGTGCCTGGATCTGAACATGACGACTTCCTCCTCCGGGCGGTCGCCGAGGAGCCGGCGCCGCCGTCGAGGATTCTCAGTCGCCCGGTGCCCGGTTGATCGTCTCGATCCCTGGCGGAGCACGGACATGGCGGATCTCCGCCACCTCCGGTTGGCCGCGTCGACATCCCCCCGTCATTGCCGTCACACAGGGGTAATCCGATCGTCATACGACGACGGGCCGCCCGGGTCGGTGAACCCGGACGGCCCGTCGTGGCGGGGCGCGGACCGCCGGCGCTCGGCCGGCCGAGGAGGAGTGGACGTCAGCCGCGCGAGCGCGGCAGGCAGCACTTCTTGTACTTGAGGCCGGAGCCGCACCAGCAGGCGTCGTTGCGCTCCGGCGGCCAGGAGATCTTCACGTCGGGGCGGGCGGCGAGCTCGCCCGCGTAGTCCGTGCGGATCTTCGGGTCCGTCGGCTCACCGCCGCGCCGGCCGGCGAGCCCGGTCAGCCCGTCCACGGTGGCGGACAGCACGCTCAGCCCGGCCCGGCCGGTGTTGGTCAGGCGGACCAGTTCCCGCTCCAGCCGGGCCCGGTGCGCGTCCCAGTCCGGCCCGTACGTGTCGGTCAGGCCGGGCTGCTCGGACAGCAGGCGGTCGAACTCGGCGCGGGGGAAGAAGAGCAGGTCGGACTCGCCGCCCTGGTTCTCGGCGGCCCGGCGCAGGAGCTGGTTCTCCAGCCGGTCGGCCAGGTCGTCGTGCCGGTCGTGCGGCAGGTTCAGGTTGCGGCGCACCCGGTGCCGCTGCTGCAGCAGGAAGAAGAGGACGCCGGGCGCCTCCGGCGGCCCGACCTCCACGGTCGGCTCGGCGGCGGGCACCGTCTGCCCGGGCTCGGCGGCCGGGGTGGCGCGCTGGCCGAGCAGGGTCTCGACGGCTTCGCTGAGCCACTCGTCGGCGGTCCTCGACAGGTTTCCGGCGTCCAGGGCGGCGCTCACGTAGGAGGGCGCCTCGGGCTGCTCGGTGAGCAGCGGACGCAGCGCGGTGAGCTCCGCCAGCGCCTCGTCGTCGCGGCCGCCGACCCGGAACATGATCCGGGCGCGCAGGGCGCGGGCGAAGCCGGCGCTCGGGTCGTCGGTGGTCGGATACGCGGCGACGGCCCGGTCGGCGTAGCGCAGGGCGGCGTCGAGCCGGGCCCGGACCTCGGCGATCTCCGCGGCCAGGGTGAGCGCGTCGCCGGCGTCGCCGGGCTCCGCGAGGCGGCCGGTCTCGACCGCGTCGGCGAGGTCGGCGGCGACGCCGAGCGGGTTGGCCGTCCCGAGCGCCGTACGGCGCAGGTCGGCGATGTCGGCGCTGGTGATCACGTTCTTCGTCGGCACGGTCTCACGGTACGTCGGCGCCGGGCCGTAGCACCGGCTGATCACCTGTTACGCCGATCTCAGCGGGGGTTCGGGTGCCGGACGGCATGCCGGTCGGGCGGCGCGGGCGTCAGCGGATGTGGCGCAGCAGCGCGGCGACCGCCGGCGGTGGCTCACCCGCCGGGCGGACCACCCGCACGGTCCAGAACGGCGCGTGGTCGGCGAACCGCCGTGTGGTGAGGTCGGGGAAGCGGGCGGCGATCGACTCCGGCATGACACACACCCCCAGGTCGCGGCGGACGAGGTCGGCCGCGGTCAGCAGGTCGTTGACCTCGAAGGTGGTGCTCCGGTCGACCCCGGCGGCGCGGAAGGCACGGTCGACGGCGTGTCGGATCGCCCAGCCGGCGGTGAAGTCCACGAGGGGCAGCCGGGCCACCTCGGGGACGGTCACCGGGCGGTCGTCGGGCAGGGCGCCGGTCGCCGCGGTGACCAGCACCATCTCCTCCTCGAAGAGCAGGCGGGTGGTCAGGCCGCGCGGCTGCGGCTGGTCCAGCGCGACGATCGCCAGGTCGAGGGCGCCGTCGCGCAGCGACGGCCCGATCGTGTCGGCGGGTGCCTGCCGGAGCCGGATCAGCACGCCCGGGTGCTGCTCGTGGAAGGCGGCCAGTGCCTCGTCCAGGGCGGTGAACACGCCCTGCATGACGCCGACGCGCAGCTCGCCGCCCAGCTCGCCCTTGGTGAGGTCGACGGCGACGCGGACCTGTCGGGCGGCGTGCAGGGCGGTCCGGGCCGCCGACACGAACGCCTGGCCGGCCGCGGTCAGGGAGACCCGGTGGGTGGTCCGGTGAAACAGCTGGACCCCCAGCTCGCGCTCCACCGCCCGGACCGTCCCGGAGACGGCGGACTGCACGACGTGCAGCCGTCGGGCGGCGGCGCTGAACCCGCCCTCCTCGGCGACCGCGACGACGTACTCCATCTGCCGGAGGTCCATGGCACCGTCCCTGTGCTATCTCCGGAAGAGATTACCGTCATCTCAAGCTATCTCCCAGCGCCGGGAAGCAGCTCCGGACGTCGGCTGTTGGCCCAGGTCGGAACGCACCGTGCGACCGCCCGACCGGTGCCGAGCAAGGAGCAGGGAACACATGACGACCGACGTCCACCGACTGCCGGACCGCACCGGCGCACCCGCCCCGACCGATGCGGCGCCACGGCGCCGGGTCCGCCACGGTCGGGGCTTCTGGCTGCTGGCGTACGGCTTCGCCGTGATGATGGCGTTCTCCGCCGCGCCGACCCCCCTCTACGTGCTCTACCAGCAGCGCGACGGGTTCGGGCCGTTCACGGTGACGCTGGTCTTCGCCGCGTACGCCGTCGGCGTCGTGGTCAGCCTCTTCACCGTCGGTCACCTCTCCGACCAGGTCGGGCGGCGACGCCTGCTGCTGCCGGCCGTGGCGCTGAACATGCTGGCCGGCGTGGTGTTCCTGCTGCCGGGCGTCCCGGGGGTGCCGGCGCTGCTGGTGGCGCGGTTCATCTCCGGGATCAGCATCGGCGTGGTGACCGCCACCGCCACCGCGTACCTCACCGAACTGCACGCCGCGGCGCGGCCCGACGCCTCCCGTCGGCGGGCCGACCTGGTCGGCACGGCCGCCAACATCGGCGGTATCGGGTTGGGGCCGCTGCTGGCCGGCCTCCTCGCCGAGTACGCCCCCCACCCGCTGACCACGCCGTTCGTGGTGTTCGAGGTGCTGCTGGCCCTCGGGTTGATCGGTGCGGCGCTGCTGCCGGAGACGGTGTCCCGCGTGCCGCTGCGCTACCGGCCGCAGCGCGTGGCGGTGCCGGCGGCGTCGCGCCGCAGGTACCTCGCCGCGTGCGCCACCGGATTCGTCTCCTTCGCCGTCTTCGGCCTGTTCACCTCGCTGGCCCCCGGCTTCCTCGTCGGCACCCTCCACCAGCGGTCCCACGCGGTCGCCGGGCTGGTCGCCTTCGCGGTGTTCGCGTCCGGCGTCGCCGGCCAGGTGCTCACCCTGCGGTCGGCCCTCGGGCGCCAGCTGCGCATCGGGCTCGCCCTGCTCGCCGCGGGGCTGGGCACCCTCGTCGCCGGGGTGTGGCTCCCGAGCCTCGCGCTCTTCGTCGTCGGCGGGGTGCTCAGCGGCGCCGGCGCCGGGGCGGTCTTCAAGGGCTCCGTCGCCACCGTGTTCACGGTGGCCGAGACGGGTGCTCGCGGCGAGGCGCTCGCCGGGCTGTTCCTCGGTGGCTACGTCGGACTGGCGGTGCCGGTGCTCGGCCTCGGCCTGGCCACCCAGCACCTGTCGCCGCGCAGCGCGCTGATCGGCTTCGCCGCCGTCCTGCTGGCGCTGCTCGTCGTGGCCGTCCGGCCGCTGCTCGCGAGGCCCACACAGACCGGTGAGGTGTGAACGGCGGCGGCGGTCAGCCGTCGATGCGGGTGATGTTGCGGATCTTGTTGGAGGCGTCCAGGGCGGCGACCTTGTACGCCTCCGCGAGCGTCGGGTAGTTGAACACGGTGTCGACGAGGTAGTCGACCGTGCCGCCGCACCCCATCACCGCCTGCCCGATGTGGACGATCTCGGTGGCGCCGGTGCCGAAGACGTGCACACCGAGCAGCCGGCCGTCCTCCGGTGAGACGAGCAGCTTCAACATGCCGTACGAGTCGCCCACGATCTGGCCGCGGGCCAGCTCCCGGTAGCGGGCGATGCCCACCTCGAACGGCGTGGAGCTCTCCGTCAACTGCTCCTCGGTCTGCCCGACGAAGCTGATCTCCGGGATGGTGTAGATGCCGATCGGCTGCAACCCGTGCATCTCGCGTACCGGCTCGCCGCAGGCGTGCTGCGCCGCCAGCCGGCCCTGCTCCATCGACGTGGACGCCAGCGCCGGGAAGCCGATCACGTCGCCGACCGCGTAGATGTTGTCGACGGCCGTGCGGTAGTGGGCGTCCACGGGGATCCGGCCGCGCCGGTCGGCCTCCAGGCCGGCCGCGGGCAGCGCCAGGTCGTCGGTCTGCCCCTGCCGCCCGGCGGAGTACATGACGGTGTCCGCCGCGATCTTCTTGCCGCTCTTGAGCAGGCACAGCGCGGCGGTCTGGTGCTTCTCCACCGCCGCCACCTCCTCGCCGAAGCGGAACGTCACGGACAGGTCGCGCAGGTGGTACTTCAGCGACTCGACGACCTCCTCGTCGCAGAAGTCGAGCATCCGGTCGCGGCGCTCCACCACGGTCACCTTGGTGCCGAGGGCGGCGAACATCGACGCGTACTCCATGCCGATCACACCCGCGCCGACCACCACCATGCTGCGCGGCACCGCCTGGAGGTTGATCACCCCGTCGGAGTCCACGATGGTCCGGTCGTCGAAGTCGACGCTGTCGGGCCGGGCCGGTCGGGTGCCGGCCGCGATGATCGCCTTGTCGAACGTCACCTTCGACTCGCGGCCGGAGCCGCCGTCGACCCAGACCGTGTGCGCGTCGGCGAACCGCCCGGTACCCGTGATCATCGCGACCCGGTTGCGGGCCAGCTGGTTGCGGATGACGTCGGTCTGCCGGGTGATCACATGCTGCGTCCGGGCGGCCAGGTCGCTGACCGTGATCTCCTCCTTGACCCGGTAGCTGCTGCCGTAGAGGTCGCGCTGACTCAGCCCGGTCAGGTAGAGCACCGCCTCGCGCAGGGTCTTGGACGGGACCGTGCCGGTGTTGATGCACACCCCGCCGATCATGTCGCGCCGGTCCACGATGCCGACCCGCCGGCCCAGCTTCGCGGCGGCGATCGCGGCCTTCTGCCCACTGGGCCCCGAGCCCAGCACCAACAGGTCGTAGTCATACACGTGGATCAGCGTCGCAAGATGTCGCGGCCGGCGCCAGTGCCCGTCCGGGCAGGCGGTGCGACGCCGAGGTCGCCGCCCGGGGCCGGTGGGCTCGCAGTGGCGACCCGTGTCGACCCGTCAGGGTGTCGGTGGGGTGACCGCGATGATCAGATGGGCGGGCTCGTCGGTGGCGTTGCGGTAGAGGTGGGCCAGGCGCGAGTCGAAGGTGACGGCCTCGCCCGCGGTGATCCGGTACGACTCGCCGCCGATCTCGGCGACGACCTCGCCGCTGACGACGATGGCGCACTCGGTCGACGGGTGGGCCCACGGTTCGGCGGAGCTGGCGTCGCCGGGAGCGAGGTGGGCCTGGAGGACCTCCAGGTCGCCCCGGCCGGGGGTGAGCCGCTCGTAGGTGATCTGGCCCGGGGGCGCGGCCAGCCGGCTCCGGGCGCCGGCTCGGCTGATGTGCACCGGCGGCGCCTCGGGTTCGGTGAACAGCGCCGCGATGGAGGTGTCGAAGACCTGGGCGAGTTTCCGCAGGGTGGCCAGGCTGGGATCGGTCGCGCCGTTCTCGATCTGGCTGAGCAGCGCGGGTGACACGTCGGCGGCTGTGGCGAGCTGGCGCAGCGTGAGCGAGTGCTGCTGGCGCAGTTCCCGGAGCCGGTCACCGAGCATGTGGTCCTCGTTCCGAAACAGTGAGGGTGAAAATGTTTGACCAAACTATACGAGCCTGTTTAGCATCGCTGAACGTCAGACCCGTTCTGTTCGGCCGGACTGGACAGGGCGTTTCCTCCCCATCCCACCCTCAGCCGCCGCCACCGAAAACCGATACGCCGCCACCACGCCGCCCGGCTCCCCCGGTGGAGGCGTCCGCCCCGGCCGTCGACGCGGTCCCGCGCCACGTGCCGCGCCATACGAAGGTAGGAACAGCATGTCGGTGTCCCCCCGCCGGCTCCGCGTCGGAGCGCTCGCTCTGGCGACGCTGGCCATCATCTCCACCGGCGCGTGCAGCGCCGGCGGCAGCGGCGGAAACGCGAACGGTGGCACGAAGACCCTCACCGTGAACACGTCGTTCGTGCTCAAGACCCTCGACCCCGGACGGGTCTACGAGGCGACCGGCCTGACCGCCGTCCACGCCCTCTACGACACGTTGCTCACCTTCAAGGGCTCGGACGTCAGCAAGCCCGTGCCGGCCCTCGCCGAGTCGTACGAGGTGTCGCCGGACGCGAAGACGTTCACCTTCAAGCTGCGGTCGGGGGTTACCTTCTCCGACGGCAGCCCGCTCACCGCCGACGACGTCGTCTTCTCGCTCAACCGGCTCAAGAACATCAAGGGCAGCCCCGCCGTCACCGTCAGCGGCCTGACCGTCAGCAAGACCGACGAGAGCACCGTCGTCGTCACCTCCGCCACCCCCGACCCGAACGTGCCGGTCGTGCTGGCGATGCCCTCCACCGGCGTGGTCAACGCCAAGGCGGCGCGGGAACACGGCGCCAAGGACGGCGCCGACGCCGCGCAGGGCGACACCGCGCAGCAGTACCTGGACACCACCTCGCTCGGCAGCGGCCCGTACGTGCTGAAGTCGTACGACCCGTCGTCGCAGGTGGTGCTGGAGGCCAACCCGAAGTACTGGGGCACCAAGCCGCAGTTCGCCCGGGTGGTGCTGCGCAACATGGACGCGCAGACCCAGAAGCTCACCATGCAGCGCGCCCAGGTTGCCGAGATCTCCCTCGACATCTCCGGCAAGCTCCTCGACGGACTGCCGGGCACGCTGCTGACCTCCGGCGTGCAGGACACCGTCTACTTCCTGTTCCTCAACGCCGACCCGGCCGTCTCGCCGGTCGCCGCGAACCCGACGTTCAACCGGGCCCTGCGCGCCGCCATCGACTACCAGGGCGTCGCCGCCCTCTACGGCAAGGGCGCCGCACCCGGCGCCGGGCTGGTCGCCCCCGCCTTCGCCGGCGCGCTGCCCGCCGCCGAGGAGTCCACGCGGGACGTGGCCCGCGCCAAGGCGCTGCTCGCCGAGGCCGGCCTCACCAACCCCACGGTGAAGTTCACCTACCCGGCCATCACCTACAAGGGCGTCGACCTCGGCACGGTCGCCACCAAGGTGCAGGGCGACGCCGCCGAAGCCGGTATCAAGCTGGAGCTGAACCCCCAGCCGCTGACCACCTTCCTCGACGAGATGCGCAGCGGGAAGTCCGCCCTGGGCTTCACCCCGCAGAGCCTCAACTACCCGGTCGCCGACTCGCTGATCAACAACATGGCGCCGGGACAGGCCACCGCGCTGCGCTCCGGCTGGACGCTCGACCGGGCCGACCCGGCCGTCGTCGCCGCCGGCAAGAAGGTCACCGAGACCCTCGACCTGGCCGCCCGCGCCACCGCCATGCAGGAGTGGCAGCGGCTGATGAACGCCTCCTCGCCGTACATCGTGCTGGCCAGCAACTCCTCCATCGTCGTGGCCACCGCCGACCTGACCGGCACCGACTACACCGCCGCCGGCTGGCAGGTCGACCTCGCCGCGGTCGGCCGCAAGTAAGACATGACGACGACAGTGCACACCGGCGAGCCGGGCGCGGTCCCCGAGACCGCGTCCCGGCCCCGCCGGCGGCGCGCCCACCCGCTGCTGGCGTTCCTCGCCAAGCGGGTGGCGATCACCGCCGGCCTGCTGCTCGGCGTCACGGTGGTGACGTTCGGACTGGTCAACGTGGTACCCGGTGACCCGGTCACCGCCAACCTCTCCGACCAGGCGCTCAACGACCCCGCCGCGGTGGCCGCCTTCCGGGAGAAGTGGGGCCTGGACCAGCCACTGTGGGCGCAGTACCTGCACTACCTGGGCAACCTGCTGCACGGCGACCTCGGCACCTCCCAGCAGACCGGCCGCGCCGTGCTCGACGACCTGTTCCAGTACGTCCCCGCGACCCTGGAGTTGGCCATCCCCACCATGGTGCTCGCCCTGCTCATCGGCACCGCGATCGGCATGCTCGCGGCCGTCCGCAACGGCGGGATCGCCGACCAGTTCGTCCGGGTCGGCGCCCTGCTGGGGCTCTCCACCCCGCCGTTCTGGCTGTCCCTCGTCGTGCTCTACGTCTTCTTCTACCAACTGGGCCTGTCGCCCAGCGGCGGTCGCCTCTCCACCGACTTCAGCCCGCCGCCCACGGTCACCGGCATGTACACGGTCGACGCGATGCTCGCCGGCCAGTGGGACGTCGCCTGGGACGCCGCCCAGCACCTGACCCTGCCGGTCCTCGTGCTGACCTCGCTGACAGTGGCGATGCTGGTCCGGTTCGTCCGCTCCGCCATGCTCGAGGTGCTCCAGCAGGACTACATCCGGGCCGCGTACGCCAAGGGCCTGCCGACCCGGGTCGTCCTTCGCCGGCACCTGCTGCGCGCCGGTCTCGTCCCGGTGGTCACCGTGTCCGGCCTGGCCTTCGCCTCGCTGCTGTCCGGCACGGTGCTGGTGGAGAGCATCTTCGGCTGGCCCGGCCTCGGCCAGTACGCCTACCGCAGCGCCACCGCGCTGGACCTGCCCGCGATCCTCGGCGTCAGCCTGTTCGTCGCGCTGGTCTACACGCTGGTCAACCTGACCGTCGACCTGCTGTACGGGCTCATCGACCCGAGGATCCGCCTGTCATGACGACACTCGCACCCGATCCGGTGGCGCCGGACCCGCAGGCGGTGCGCGCGCTGGGCCGGCGACGCTGGCTCGCGCGGCTGCGCGGCGGCCCCACCGCCCGCCCGATCTGGCGGCAGCCGATCGCCGTGGCGGCCCTGGTCCTCCTCGGCGGATGGCTGCTGGTGGCGCTGCTCGCCCCGGTCCTCGCCCCGTACGACCCGCTGCGGCAGAGCCCCGACGCGTACGCGGCCCCGTCGGCGGCGCACTGGTTCGGCACCGACTCGCTCGGCCGGGACGTGTTCAGCCGAGTCCTGTACGGCGCCCGGCTGTCCATCCCGCTCGCGCTGGCCATCGTGTCGCTGGCGCTGCTCGTCGGTGGGCTGCTCGGCCTCGTCGCCGGCTACGTGGGCCGGTTCGTCGACGAGGCGCTGATGCGCCTGACCGACCTGGTCTTCGCGTTCCCGCAGATCATCCTGGCGATGGCGGTGACCGCCGCGTTCGGCCCGAACACCCGCAACGCGGTCCTGGCCCTGGTCATCGTCTCCTGGCCGGTCTACGCCCGGGTCATCCGCGGCGCCGTGCTGAGCATGCGCGGCGACGACTACGTCGACGCCGCCCGGCTGCTCGGCGTCGGACCGGTCCGCGCGCTGCGCCGCGACGTCCTGCCCAACAGCATCGGCCCGGCGATCGTCCTGGCCACCCTGGAACTCGGCAACGCGGTGCTGCTGCTCGCCGCCCTGTCCTTCCTCGGCCTGGGCCCCCGCCCACCCGCCGCCGAGTGGGGCTCCATGGTCGCCCTCGGCGCGCAGGACCTGACCATGTGGTGGGTCAGCGTCTTCCCCGGCCTGGCCATCCTCACCGTCGTCATGGCCTTCAACGTGCTGGGCGACGCCCTGCGGGACCGGCTCGACCCCCGCTACGCGAAGGGACGCTGACATGGCGCCGCTGCTCGACGTCGACTCCCTCGCCGTCACCCTGCCCCACCCGCGCGGGCCGCTGCCGATCCTGCACGACGTGTCGCTGACCGTCGACGAGGGCGAGCTGGTCGGCATCGCCGGGGAGAGCGGCTGCGGCAAGAGCCTCACCGCGCAGACCCTGCTCGGGCTGCTGCCCCCCGGCGCCACGGTCCGCGGCTCCGCCCGCTTCGCCGGCACCGACCTGCTCGGCCTCGACACCCGGGGCTGGCAGCGGGTACGCGGCGCGGGCATCGCCATGGTGTTCCAGGACCCCAGCGCGGCCTTGCATCCGATGCTCACCATCGGCCGGCAGCTCACCGAACACATGCGGGTTCACCTGCGGATGGACCGCCGGGCCGCCACCCGCCGCGCGGTGGAGCTGCTCGATCAGGTCCGCATCCCCGACCCGGAGCGCGCCCTGCGCGCCTACCCGCACCAGTTCTCCGGCGGCATGCGGCAGCGGGCGGCCATCGCCATCGCCCTGGCCGCCCGGCCCCGGCTGCTGATCGCTGACGAGCCGACGACCGCGCTCGACGTCACCGTGCAGGCCGGCATCCTCGCCCTGCTGGACCGGCTGCGCGCCGAGACCGGGCTGGCCGTCGCGTTCATCACCCACGACCTCGGGGTGCTCAGCGCGCTCACCACCCGGGGCTACGTCTTCTACGCCGGGCGGGTGGTGGAGACCGGCCCGACCGGGGCGCTGCTCACCGCGCCCACCCACCCGTACACGGCGGCGCTGCTCGGCGCGCGCCCGCACGGCACCCAGGCCGTCGGGACGCTGCGGCCCATCCCCGGCGGCCCACCCGCCCCCGGCGAGGCGCCGCCCGGCTGCCCGTTCCAACCCCGCTGCGGGTACGCCCAACCGGCCTGCGGGACGGCGCCGCCGCCGCTCGCCCCCGCCGGGCCGGACCGGTCGGTGGCCTGCGTCGTCCGTCCGAGGTTGGAGGTAGCCGCGTGAGCACCACCGGCGTGCTGCGGATCAGCGACGTGGAGGTCGAGTACCGGTCCCGGGGACGGGGCCGGGTGCGGGCCGTCGCCGGGGTCAGCCTGGACGTGCGGCCCGGCCAGGTCGTCGGCCTCGTCGGCGAGTCCGGCTGCGGCAAATCCTCCCTGGCCCGGGTCGCGGTCGGGCTGGCCGCGCCGAGCGCCGGGACCGTCACGTTCGACGGGCGGCCGGTCACCCCGCTCGGGTGGCGGCGCCGCCCCGGCGACCAGGTCGCCCTGCAGATGGTCTTCCAGAACCCGTACGCCTCGCTGAACCCCCGGCGGACGATCGGCGCCCAACTGCTCGACGGCGTGCCGGCCACGGTCACCGGCGCGGCTCGCCGCGACCGCGTCCACGAGCTGCTCGACCGGGTCGGCATGCCGGCCGCCACCGCCGAGCGATATCCGCACCAGTTCTCCGGCGGCCAGCGGCAGCGACTCGCGATCGCCCGGGCGCTCGCCCCGGAACCCCGGATGATCGTCGCCGACGAGCCGGTCACCGCCCTGGACGCCTCGTCGCAGGCCCAGGTCGTCAACCTCCTCGTCGGGCTGGCCCGCGACCTCGACATGGGCATGCTGTTCATCTCCCACGACCTCGCCCTGGTGCACGAGATCGCCGACGTCACTGCCGTCATGTACCTGGGCAGGATCGTCGAGACCGCACCCACCCGCGACCTGTGGCGGTCACCCCGGCACCCGTACACCCGGGCGCTGATCGACGCGGTGCCGCAGATCGGCCCGGCGCCCCGCCTGCCCGCGATCCTGGCCGGGGAGGTGCCCGACCCGGCCAACGCCCCGACCGGCTGCCGGTTCCGTCCCCGCTGCCCGCACGCCTTCGACGCCTGCGTCGACCAGCCACCCACCGCCGACCTGGGCGGCCGTAGCGCCGCCTGCTGGCTCACCGACCCGACGGTGGCACCGACCACCGCCTCCCGCTGAGGATCCCGCCATGCGCCGCCCCACCGAACGTGTCCTGGTCAACCTCGCCCTCTACGACGGCGTCGACGACGCTCTCCAGCCCGACCGGGGCGTCTGGATCGGCGCCGACGGCCTGATCCGCGCCGTCGGGCAGGTCGACGACGTGCTCGCCGAGGCCGGCGACGTCCCCGTGGTCGACCTGGGTGGCGAGCACGTCATGCCGGGCCTGACCAACATGCACGTCCACCTCTCGCTCGGCCTGCCCGGGCACCTCGCCGACACGGTCCACCGCGCCAACCTCGCCGAGTTGGTGCTGCTCATGGCCGACTCGGCCCGGCGCACCCTGCACGCCGGCGTCACCACCGCTCGACTGGTGGGGGAGAGCCGCTACGCCGACTTCGCCCTGCGCCGGGGCATCGAGGCCGGCGCGGTGGACGGGCCCCGCATCTTCACCGCCGGGCACGCGCTGTGCTGCACCGGCGGGCACGGCTGGGAGGCCGACGCCCTGGAGGCCGACGGCGCGGACGGCTTCCGACGCGCCACCCGCGAGCAGATCCGCGCCGGCGCCGACCTGATCAAGGTGTGCATCTCCGGCGGCATCGCCGGCCAGTTCGAGGCGATCGACACCCCGCAGCTGCACGACGACGAGATGGCCGCGGTCATCCAGGTCGCCCACGACTGGGGCCGCAAGGTCACCGCCCACGCCGGCCCGGCGGACTCGGTGCGCCGCGCCGTCGAGCTGGGGCTCGACTGCGTCGAGCACGGCTACGAGCTGACCGACGAGGTCACCCGACTGATGGCCGCCCGCGACGTCTGGTACGTCCCGACCATCGTGGTGAGCCGCTGCGAGCAGTTCTTCCGCGACTCGGGCGTGCCCGGCTGGCTGATGGACCGGGCCCTCGCCGCCGGCCCCCGGCACTGGGAGAGCCTCCAGCACGCCATCCGCAACGGCGTACCGATCGCGCTGGGCAGCGACATGCCGCCGCACGCCGGCTACGACGAGACCAGCGCCACCGTCCGGGAGCTGGAGTTCATGGTGGACGCCGGGATGAGCGTCGCGGACGCGTTGAAGGCCGCCACCGTACGCCCCGCGCAGTGGCTGGGTCAGGCCGACACTCTCGGCGCCGTGGCGGCGGGCCGGCACGCCGACCTGCTCGTGCTGCGCGACGACCCGACCCGCTCGGTCTCCGCCCTGCGCACCCTGCACACCGTGATCAAGGGCGGGGTCGTCTACCGCGACGACCACTGCCGTCTGCGGGAGCCCCGATGACCGGCGTGACCCGCGTCGCCGACGACTACCTCGACGCCCTCGCCGAGCTCGACCCGGACGCGGCCCAGGCGGCCGGGCGTACGCCCGACTCGCTCCTGCCGGACCTCTCCCCGGACGGCTTCGACGCCCGCGCGCGGCTCGCCCGCCGCACCGCGGCGCACGCCGCCACCGCCACCGCCCGCACCCCGGCCGAGCGGGCCCTCGCGGGTGCCCTCATCGACCGGCTGGACAGCGAGATCGACCTGTACGACGCCGGCTTCACCACCCGGCTGCTCGCCCCGCTGGCCACCCCCGTCCACCTCGTCCGGCAGGTCTTCGACTCGCTGCCCCGCGCCGGCGAGGACGACTGGGCCGTCGTCGCCGCGCACCTGCGCGGGGTGCCCACCGCCCTCGACCAGTACGCCGCGACGCTGCGCCGCTCGGCGCGACACGGTCAGCTCGTGGCCCGCCGGCAGGTGCTGGTGGTCGCCGACCAGTGCGCCGACTGGGTCACCACCGACTTCTACGGCCGGTTGGTCGCCGACCGTCCCGGCGGCGCGCTCGGCGCCGCGCTGGAGGGCGGGGCGCGACTGGCCACCGAGGCCACCGCCGCGTTCGCCGCGTTCCTGCGCACCGAGCTGGCCCCGGTCGCGGCCGACGTGGACGGTGTCGGCCGCGACCTCTACCGGGTGACCGCGCGCAGTTTCCTCGGCGCCACCGTCGACCTCGACGAGCTGTACGCGTACGGCTGGGCGGAGCTGCGGCGCACCGCGACCGAGCTGCACGCGGCGGCGGCCGAGTGCGGTCACCCCGACGTGGCGGCCGCGCGGGCCGCCCTGGACGCCGACCCCGCCGGCCGGGTGTCCGTCGGCGCCGCCCTTGAGGAGTGGCTCCAGCGGCGTACGGCCCGGCTGACCGACGCGCTCGACGGCAGCCACTTCGACATCCCGCCCGCCACCCGGCAGGTCCGCTGCCGGATCAGCCCGACCGCCTCCGGCGTCATGTACTACACCCCGCCCGACCCGGGGCTCACCCGGCCCGGCGCGATCTGGTGGTCCACGCCGCCCGGCGAGAGCACCGTCGCGGTGTGGCGGCACGTGGGCACCCTCTGCCACGAGGGGCTGCCCGGCCACCACCTCCAGCACGCTCTCACGTACACCACCGCCGACCTGCACCCGTGGCAGCGCACCCTGTGCCACGTCCACGGGTACGCCGAGGGTTGGGCGCACTACGCCGAGCGGCTCGCCGACGAGCTCGGCCTCTATGACGGCCCCGCCGAACGGCTCGGCATGCTCGACGGCCAGATGTGGCGCGCCGCCCGCGTCGTGGTCGACCTGGGCCTGCACCTCGACCTGCCGATCCCGGCCGGCAACGGGTTCACCGAGGCGCGGCGCTGGACCCCCGACTCCGCCGTGGAGCTGCTCACCCGCGTCGCCGGGCTGGACGCAGCGACCGCCCGCTTCGAGGTCGACCGCTACCTCGGCTGGCCGGCGCAGGCCCTGGCCTTCAAGGTCGGGGCGCGGATGTGGCAGCAGGCCCGCCGTGACGCCGAACGACAGGCCGGCGCCGGCTTCGACCGCAAGCGGTTCCACCACACCGCGCTGGCGCTCGGGCCGATGGGACTGGGCCCGCTGCGCGCCCGCCTCGCCGACCTGTCCCCACCGTCCGCCGCACCCCAGCCCGCCGACCGGAAGTGACCGCGATGACCGACGACCTGACCCGCACCATCAGCGCCATGTACCGGTCGTTGGGCGACCGGCCCGCCTTCGACGCCCACCTGCACCCCGACCTGACGATCTGGGAATCCGACGCCGACGACCTGCTGACCGGGCTGGCGGCCCTGCACGACCTGCGGGACCGGCGGGCGTCGCACCGGTCCGGCCCACCGCCGGTCAGCGTGGCCCCGGAACGGTTCCACGCCGAGAGCTGGGGCGACACCGGTCTCGTGCGGTACGTGCTGCGGGCCCGGCACGGCGACGACCGACCGGACGACTGCTTCCGGGTCACCGACGTGCTGCGCCGCGACGGCGACACCTGGCGGATCGTCCACCACCACGCGGAGGCCGTCCGATGAGCACGATCACCTCGTCGCGCCCGCTGCGGGTCCCCGCCGGAGGGCCGGCGTGAGCGCCGCGCCGCAGCGGCTGGTCGGCCTCGGGCTGCAGTCCGACAAGTCCGCCGACGAGTACGCCGAGCTGGCCGAACTCGCCGAGCGGCACGGCTTCGACGTGCTGTCGGTCTTCGGTGACCTGATGTACCAGCCGCCGCTGTTCCCCCTGATCGTCGCCGCGCGGCACACCCGTCGCATCCGCCTCGGCGCGGCCTGCCTCAACCCGTTCACCCTCCACCCGGTGGAGGTCGCCGGTCAGGTCGCCGCCCTCGACCTCGCCTCGCACGGCCGGGCGTATCTCGGGCTGGCCCGGGGCACGTGGCTCGACCAGGTCGGCGTGCCGCAGGCCCGCCCGCTGCGCCGCATCGCCGAGACGGTCGACGTCGTCCGGCTGCTGCTCGCCGGCGACGACAGCGGCTACCAGGGCCGGGAGTTCACCGTCGCGCCGGGCACCCGGTTGCGTTACACCCCGGCCCGCCCCGACGTGCCCGTCCTCGTCGGCACCTGGGGACAGCGCACCGCCCACTCCGCCGCCGCGTACGCCGCCGAGGTCAAGGTCGGCGGCTCGGCGAACCCGGCGATGGCGGCCACGATGCGCGCCTGGCTGGACGAGGCGGCGCGGGGGAGCGGGCACACCGGCGTGGTGCTGGGCGCGGTCACCGTCGTCGACGAGGACGGCGCGCTCGCCCGCCAGGTCGCTCGCCGGGAGGTGGCCATGTACGTCGCGGTGGTCGCCGCCCTCGACCCCACCGTCGAGGTGGACCCCGAGCTCCTGGCCCGCATCCAGCAACACGTCGGCCGCCGCGAGGACGACCTCGCCGGTGCCCTGATCGGGGACGACCTGCTCGACCTGTTCGCCTTCTCCGGCACCCCCGAGCACGTGGCGGCGCAGGCCGCGGCGGTGTTCGACGCCGGGGCGAGCCGGGTGGAGTTCGGCACCCCGCACGGGCTGACCCCGCACCACGGGATCGACCTGCTGGGCCGGCGGGTGCTGCCGCTGCTGCGCGGCTGACCCGTCACGTCGGGTCCGGCTCCCGGCACCGGCTACTGCGCGAGGTAGCCGGTGGCCGGGTCGATCCCGGCGAGGAAGCGCGGATGGCGTCCTCCAACTCGGCCCGCCCCGGTGTCGGCCCGGCGACGATCGGGGGCCCCAACCGGCCGGACGGTTGGTCCGGGGCCGCGCCGAGATCCGTACGGTGCCGGTATGACTCAGGACAGCATTCCGCCGACGGTCGCCCGGAAGGTCCGGGCGCTGCGTCGCGCCGGGCTGTTCCTGCTGGGGCTGATCGGCCTGGTCTTCCTCATCGTCGGCGGCTGGCTGCTGGCGAGCCAGAGCTGGGACCGGGCCACCGGCACCGTGCAGACCTGCACGGTGCGGGTCGAACCCACCACGTCGTCGAGAGGCCGGACCGTGCACACCTGCGATGTCACCTGGCAGGCCGCCGACGGCGCGCACACCGGCAGCGTCGAGCTTGACCGCGCGGGCGCGGTGCCGGGGCAGGCGGTGGCGCTGCGCGTCAGGGGCGACCAGGCCGTCGTGGTCACCCCGGTCTGGGTCGGCGCGGCCAGCGCCGCCGGAGGGCTGGCCCTGGTCGGTGTGGCGGCCGTGCTGCTCGTACGCCGGCGGCGCGCTCGGGCCTGACCGAACGACATCCGCAGGGGGCGGCGGGATGTCTTCCGCGCATCGTTCCTCGCGGAAAAATGGTTGCCTTGCCGAACTATCTGGGCACCATCATCTCGGCCGCCTCACCGGAAATTGGTTGCCTTGCCAAACCGTCTGGGCGCCATCATCTCCCCCCCCACCTCATCGGACGTCGGGGCGCGGGCGCGGACCGGTGAGGGTGGGTCCGCACGGGGCGGGACGGCAACCGCGGGCGTCAATCCAGCGCGCGGATATCCCTGACTCGTCCCGACTGCGCGTCACGCTCGGGTGAGCGCTGCGGGCGCGCCTCGCCCGGGCGAGGCGCCCTCGGGAGCGTCGGAGTGCCGCGCCGCGCGCCCCGGAGAGGGCACGACCTGATTACGGCTCGATAAGGCTGTCGAATTCGTCGTGAAAATTGACGGATCGTCAGGGCGGAACGAGTGGAAGCAGCTCCGCTGCGGGGTGGGCGCGCAATTGTTGAACGTCATTGAAAGTGGTGTGCTAAATGGTGGGCCGACGGGAGTCGGAGCGATTGACGAACTTACCGACGGTCACCGGCGGGTCGGGTCCGGTCGTCCGGCGATCGACGTGATGTCGTCGCGGCTCTTCGTGCAGATGCGCTGCCACCTCGCGAAATATAGATCACCACCGCAGCGACCTCGGCCGACTCGGTCACGGATCGGCTAACTCCCTGTGAACGGGAGGGGGAGCCCGACGGCGCATGACGCCGGCCGGACAATGATCGCGAGAAGCAAGGAAGGCGAGTCCGGCGGTCACGAAATGCGCCTGTAACAAAGCTGACTCACGAAGAAATCATTCGTGATTAACCTTCCCGCCCTAGAGCCGCCGGACAGACGGAACGCCGTCCGGAAACGGCGACGTGTCAGTTGGGTGAGGAGGTCGTCCCGCGTGGAGCCGATGGTCGTGGAGCCCCCGGCAACCCGTGCCGGCGAGCCGGCGGGTGTGCCCGCAGCCGGGTCGCAGTCGAGCGGCGCGCCGGTCCGGACGGTCAGCAAGTCGCCGACCCGGATCGCCCTGGCCCGGCTGCGCCGCGACCGGGTCGCGATGGTCTGCGCGGTCATCTGCGCGGTGTACCTGCTGATCGCGGTCTTCGCGCCGCTGCTCGCCCGCATCGAGGGCCAGAACCCCACCGACCTGCACCAGAACCTCATCGACGAGTTCGGCTTCCCGACCATCGGCCCCACCGGTGAGCACTGGTTCGGCGTGGAGCCGCGGCTGGGCCGCGACCTCTTCGCCCGCTGGGTCTACGGAGCCCGACCCTCGCTCATCGTCGCGGGCGCCGTCACCGCGATCACCACGGTCGTCGGGGTGGTGGTGGGCCTGATCGCCGGCTTCTCCGGCGGGTGGGTGGACCGCGCGCTGTCCTGGCTCATCGACCTGGTGCTCAGCCTGCCGTACCTGCTGTTCGCGATCGCCAGCTCCGCGGTGCTGGTGGCGATCTTCGGCGGGGCCGGCGGCGCGTCGGCCGACCAGGTGGCGAGCATCCGGTTCGTGTCGCTGATCTGCGTGCTGTCGTTCTTCGGCTGGGCCAGCCTGGCCCGCCTGGTCCGGGGACAGGTGCTGTCCCTGCGGGAGCGCGAGTTCGTCGCCGCCGCCCGGGTGCTCGGCATCCCCACCCGGCAGGTGCTGTTCAAGGAGCTGCTGCCCAACCTGGTGGCGCCGATCGTCGTCTCGGTCTCCCTGGCGCTGCCGGGTTACGTGGTCGCCGAGGCCGGCCTGACCGTGCTCGGCGCCGGGCTGATCGAGCCCACCCCGTCGTGGGGGCTGACCATCTCCGCCGCCACCACCTACTACCGGGCCGACCCGCTCTACCTGTGGCTGCCCGTACTCGGCATCACGATCCTGGTGCTCGCCCTGAGCCTGCTCGGCGACGCCGTACGCGATGCCTTCGATCCCCGGACCCGTCGATGAGGACGCCCTGGGCTGGAGGAGAACCGCGGACCCCGCACGTCGGGGGTCCGCAGACCGGAACAAAGACAGGAGTACGTCTGTGAGGCAAGTGAAGGTTGGTCTCGCCGTCGCGCTGGCCGCCAGTCTGGCGGTGGCGGCCTGCGGCAGCCCCTCGGCGAACAACGGCAGCAGCGGCGGGGATGACGCCAAGGGCATCGAGACGCAGCAGACCGCGCTCGACCCGACCGCCAAGGGCCCGGCGGCCGAGGTGCCCGGCGCCAAGAAGGGCGGCGTCATCACGGTCTACTCCCAGGTGACCCCGAACACGTTCGACCCGACCGACACCTACTACGCCGACGCGCTGGCGATCGAGAGGCTGATCTTCCGCAGCCCGACCCAGTTCGCGATCCGCGGCGGCAAGCCGGTGCTGGTGCCCGACCT
The DNA here is from genome assembly GCF_044466625.1 of Micromonospora sp. NPDC049366. Taxonomy (NCBI): domain Bacteria; kingdom Bacillati; phylum Actinomycetota; class Actinomycetes; order Micromonosporales; family Micromonosporaceae; genus Micromonospora; species Micromonospora sp. NPDC049366. The sequence goes on along the minus strand of NZ_JBITMV010000007.1, from coordinate 57,485 downwards.
GACCGACCTGGGCACCGTCTCGTCGGACAAGCTGACCTGGACGTTCAAGATGCAGCCGGGCATCAAGTACGCCGACGGCAGCGAGGTCAAGGTCGAGGACCTGGCGTACGCGATCAAGCGCTCGTTCGCCCACGACGTCTTCGCCAACGGCCCGACGTACCAGCTGACCACCTTCAAGGACGGCGACAAGTACAAGGGCCCCTACGTCAGCGGCGACACCTTCGCCGGCGTGGAGACCCCGGACGCGACCACGCTGGTCATCCACCTCGCCCAGGAGTACCCGGACCTGCCCTTCTACCTGTCCTTCCCGGCGTTCACGCCGATCCCGAAGGCCAAGGACACGAAGGAGAACTACAAGAACAACCCGCTCGCCACCGGGCCGTACCAGTTCGACACCTACACCCCGGGCACCGAGCTGAAGCTGAAGAAGAACCCGCACTGGGACCCGAACACCGACGCGGTGCGGCACCAGTACCCGGACGGCTTCGACTTCAAGTGGGGCGGTGAGGACCCGAAGACCCAGCAGCAGGTCCTCAACAGCGCCGGCGAGGACGCCAACGCGCTCAACTACGGCCCCGTCGACGCCTCGCTGATCCCGCAGCTGAACGGGGACAAGAAGGCCCAGCTGATCCAGGGCGAGCAGCCCTGCACCTACTCGGTGCAGCTCGACACCCGCAAGATCCCGCTGGAGGTGCGCAAGGCGATCGCCAAGGCGTACCCGTACGACCAGGTCAACAAGGCCGGCGGTCTGAACAGCTACAACTCCGAGCCGGCCAGCACCATCCTGCCGCCGAGCGTGCCCGGCTACACCAAGTACGACCCGCTGCCCGACCTCTCCGGTAAGGGCCAGGGCGACCCGGCCGGCGCGAAGGCGATGCTGGAGGCGGCCGGAAAGGTCGGCTTCGAGCTCAGCTGGTACTACGACAACACCAAGCCGGTCCCGCAGCAGACCAACCAGATTCGGGTCGACGCGTTCAAGGCGGCCGGCTTCACCGTCAAGCCGATCGGTGTCACCACCGCCGAGCTGCGCTCCAAGATCGCCGACTACGACGCTCCGGTCAACATGGGCCAGGCCCCGCAGGGCTGGTGCTCCGACTGGCCCAGCGGCGGCAGCTGGTTCCCGGTGCTCTTCCAGTCGCACAGCATCACCGACGGCACCAGCTGGGGCATGCTCAGCGACAAGGCGCTGGACGCCAAGATCGACGAGGTCGGCAAGCTCCCGGCCGAGCAGGCCGCCGCCAAGTGGGGCGAGCTGGACAAGGAGATCCTGGGCCAGTACATCGCCCTGCCGCGCTACTACGGCAAGCTCGCCTTCGTGGTCGGCAGCAACATCGGTGGCGCCGAGGGCGACGCCTCCGCGGGTGAGCCGTTCTACCTGAACATGTTCCTGAAGAACTGATCCCCTCGTATCACCCCAGCGTGGACGCCGGCCGGACCTCCGGCACTGTGCCGGCCGGCGTCCACCCCCTCTCCCCGTTCCGGCTGTGGGCCCCGGCCCCGGCCCGCTGCCACCAGGAGCCTCGGCGGTGCTCTTCTACATCCTGCGACGGGTCGTCAGCGCGATCTCCGTCATCATCGTGACGCTGGTCGCGAGCTTCGGGCTGTTCTTCGTCGCCCCCACCGACCCGGCCGGGACGATCTGCGGCCAGCGCTGCACCCCGGAGCGCTACGCCGACATCAGCGCCAGCCTCAACCTCGACGAGCCGGTGGCGCAGCAGGTCGGCGAGTACCTCAAGGGCATCGTGGTCGGTCGGACGTACCACTCGGGCGGGCTCACCATCGACTGCGACGCCCCCTGCCTCGGCTACTCGTACACCCTCGGCCAGCCGGTCACGAAGCTGATCGGGCAGGCCCTGCCGATCACCGTCTCGATCGTGCTCGGCGGGGCGGTGGTCTACCTGGTGGCCGGCATCCTCGCCGGCGTGGTGGCGGCCCGAAGACGCGGCACCTACCTGGACCGGATCATGGTCGGCACCTCGCTCGGCATCAACGCCGTGCCGTACTTCGTGGTGGCGCTGCTCGTCGCCCTCTACGCGACGTTCCTGCCGCACGCCGGCTACCACCCGCTGCTGGAGAATCCGCTGACCTGGGCCAGCGGACTGCTCGCCGCCTGGCTGACGCTCGGCCTGACGAACGCAGCCTCCTACACCCGCTACGCCCGGGCCTCCATGATCGAAACGCTCGGTGAGGACTACATCCGCACCGCGCGGGCCAAGGGGATCAGCGAGCGCCGCGTGGTCTACCGCCACGGCCTGCGCGCCGCGATCACCCCGGTCGCCACGATCTTCGGGCTCGACCTCGCGTTCCAGTTGACCGGCGCCATCTTCACCGAGGCGTTGTTCGGCCTGCCCGGCCTGGGCGTGCTGACCCTGCGGGCCTTCAACCAGTACGACCTGCCGGTGCTCATGGGCGGCGTGCTGATCGGCTCGGTGGTGCTGGTCGCGATGAACCTGCTCGTCGACATCCTCTACACGATCCTCGACCCGCGAGTGAGGCTGGCATGACCGAACTGCTGGCGACCCCGGACCACGAGCCGGCGGTCGGCCCGTCCGCACCCGCCGGACGGCAGCCGGAGACCGTGGCCCGTACCCGCCGTCGCGGCGGCGACGACCGTGCCGCCGAGGCGCCGTACCTGGAGGTGCGCGACCTCACCGTCACCTTCCCGACCACCGACGCTCCGGTCCGGGCGGTCCAGGGGCTCAGCTACTCCCTGCCGCTGGGCCGCACGCTCGCCGTCGTCGGCGAGTCCGGCTCCGGCAAGAGCGTGTCCAGCATGGCCATCATGGGCCTGCACGACCCGCGCAGCACCCGGATGACCGGCTCGATCCGGCTCGGCGGGCAGGAGATCGTCGGCATGTCCCCTGCCGACCTGCGCCGGCACCGAGGCGCCACCGCCGCGATGATCTTCCAAGATCCGCAGTCGTCGCTGCACCCGTACTTCACCGTCGGCGACCAGATCGCCGAGGCCTACCGGGCGCACCACCGGGTGTCCCGGCGGGCGGCCCGCGACCGCGCCGTCGACCTGCTCGGCCGGGTCGGCATCCCCGACCCGCGCCGCCGGCTCGACGACTACCCGCACCAGTTCTCCGGGGGCATGCGCCAGCGCGCCATGATTGCGATGGCCCTGGTGAACGACCCGAAGCTGCTCATCGCCGACGAGCCCACCACCGCGCTCGACGTCACCGTCCAGGCCCAGATCCTCGATCTCATCATGGACCTCCAGCAGGACTTCGGGTCGGCGGTGCTGTTCATCACCCACGACCTCGGCGTGGTCGCCGAGATCGCCGACGACGTCCTGGTGATGTACGGCGGACGCGCCGTCGAACACGGGGCGGTCGACGAGATTCTCGGCCGTCCGCTGCACCCGTACACGTGGGGTCTGCTGGAGAGCATCCCGGCCGTCTCCGGCGCGCCGACCCGGCTGCACCCGATCCCCGGTGCGCCGCCCAGCCTGCTCGCGCTGCCGACCGGCTGCTCCTTCCACCCGCGCTGCGAGTTCGCCGGTCGCGTGCCCGGCGGCGCCTGCGCCGCCGACCTGCCCGACCTGCGTCCCCGCACGGCGGACGCCGCCCGGTCCTCCCGCTGCCACCTGTCCGACCCGGCGCAGGTCTTCGCGACCGAGATCCTGCCCCGACTGCCGTGAAGGAACCCGAGATGACGACCACCGCCGACACCGCGACCGTGCCCGCCGACGTGCCGCTGCTGGAGCTTCGGGACCTTCAGATGCACTTCACGGCCCGGGGCGAGGGCTGGTTCGGCCGCGAGGGCCTGCGGATCCGGGCGGTGGACGGGGTGTCGCTGCAGTTGCGGGCGGGCGAGACGCTCGGCCTGGTCGGCGAATCCGGCTGCGGCAAGTCCACCACCGGGCGTCTCATCACCCGCCTGCTGGAGCCGACCGGTGGGCAGGTCCTCTACCGGGGCACCGACATCAGCCACCTCAAGGAGAAGGACCTGCGCCCGTACCGGCGTGAACTCCAGCTGATCTTTCAGGACCCGTACTCGTCGCTGAACCCCCGCCACACGGTGGGCACGATCATCGGCCGGCCGCTGCGGGTGCACGACATCGTGCCGAAGGGCCGGGAGCTGGACCGGGTACGCGAACTGCTGGAGGTCGTGGGCCTCAACCCCGAGCACTACAACCGGTACCCGCACGAGTTCTCCGGCGGCCAGCGCCAGCGCATCGGCATCGCCCGGGCGCTCGCCGTGCAACCCAAGGTGATCGTCGCCGACGAGCCGGTCAGCGCCCTGGACGTGTCGATCCAGGCGCAGGTCATGAACCTCCTGGAGGACCTGCGCAAGGAGTTCAACATCGCGTTCGTCTTCATCGCCCACGACCTCGGCGTCGTCCGGCACTTCTGCGACCGGGTCGCGGTGATGTACCTCGGCCGGGTGGCCGAGATCGCCGACCGTGACCCGCTGTACGACACGCCCGCGCACCCGTACACCCAGGCGCTGCTCTCCGCCGTCCCCGACCTGGGCGTGGCGCGCGGCGCGCAGCCCAAGGAGCGGATCCGGCTGACCGGCGACGTGCCCAGCCCGACGGACACGCCGGCGGGCTGCCGCTTCCGCAGCCGCTGCTGGAAGGCCGAGGACATCTGCGCCACCACCGCCCCTCCGCTGGTCGACCTGGGCGGCGGGCAGGCGGCGGCCTGCCACTTCGCCGAGGCGGCGCCGGCTGGCGCGGTGCCGGCGGCCTGACCGGTCAGTTCTGCGAGTTCCAGAACCCGACCAGGGTGGCGGTCCACCACCCCAGTTGGGACACGGTGGCGCTGGCCACGCCGGGCAGCAGAGCTGACCAGGGTGGCCGGCCCTCGTGGGCGGCGAGGCGGTCGCTGACCCGGCCGAGGAACAGGCCGTTGATCCCGACCGTCAGCACCGCCAGCAGCTTGACCCACACCAGGCCGGACGACGTGTTCGGCCCCAGCGCGGCGCCGCTGACCAGCAGACCCACCAGCCCCGACCAGATGAGCAGGTGGGCGCCGCGGGCCGTGGTCAGTACCGTGCCCAGCGGTTCGCGGCGCAGCAGCCAGCGCAGGCTGAACCAGTCCACGGTCAGCACCGCCCCGAAACCCACCACCAGGCAGGTGAGGTGGCAGAAGAGCGCCGCCGTACGCCAGGCCGGGGAGAGGGTGATGTGCGGCGCGGCGAGGATCGCGACCAGCCAGGCGACGGTCATCGTCAGGATCGCCGCGGCGACCACGGACCGGCCGGCGGGCCGACGGTGACCGCCGCGCCAGCCGGCGGTCGGGGCGACCGGAGTCATTTCGGTCGGCCGGGCCCCCCGGGACGTGCGGGTGTCCCGGGTCGCGGGGTTCATCGGCCGCGGTGACCGGGCCGGAGCGGTCGGAACCGGCGACCAGGCGGGAACATTCGGGGCCGCCGCCGCTTGCCGGGAGCGGGCCGGGGGGTGATCGGGGACGTCCGAGCGGTGGCGGGCGCCGGTGCCGCGCCGGACCGGAGAGCCACCCCGGTCGAGCTGGTCGGGCCGTTCGGCGGATCGGGCGCCGCCGGCACGGTGGCCGGTGGTGTGCGGATCAGTCATCCGCATCGGCGGGCCCTCCGGCGGCCAGCGGATCCGACAGGCGTGCGAGCTCGCCGAGCTCGGCCGCCCGGGCCTGCTGCATGCGGGCGACGACCGCCTTCAACTCCGGGCTGGCGCCGTTGGCCTGCTCGCCCCGGCACAGCACCACGGTCTGCTCCAGGTGAGCCCGGATCAGCGCCACCGTGCGGGAGCGCAGCTCGGCCGTCGGCGCAGCCCGCAGCTCGGTCAGCCGAGCGTCGGTCACCATGCCGGGCATCTGATGCCCCTCGTGGATGTTCTCCTCCGGCATCTGGGCGGCCGCCAGCAGCGCCCGCATCTCGCGTACCTCGCCGCGGTGCGCGGCGCGGATCCGTTCGACGGCGGCGCGCAGCGGCGGGTCGGTCTCCGCCGGCCGGGTGTCCAGGTAGTCGAAGAGGGTGAGCGCGCCCTCGTTCATGGGGATCAGCAGCTGGATGAAGGCGTTGTCGGTGCCGTTGAGGACCACCGGCGACGCCACGACCGCCGACGGTGTGACGGCGGGCGTGGGCGCCGCCGCCGGCTCGTCGGGTCGGCCCCGATGCTGGGTGACACCGACCGCCAGCGCCGCGACGGCCAGGCTCGTGACGGCGCCGACGATCCGCCAGGCGCGGGCCCGGCGGGTGGTACGGCCGCTCATGACCTCGTCCATTCCTCGCCCGCTCAGCGCGCGGCCTGGAAGGCACGCCCGACCGGGGTCGCGTCGGTGGCGGTGCGGAACAGGCCGGAGCGGTCCTTGTCGGTGGCGGGCAGGCCGAACCAGGCGTAGCGCTGCACGTAGGGCAGCTGACCGAGCATGGTGGTCGCGGAGGTGAGGAAGGCGGCCTGCTGCTCCTGGCTGGGGAACCGCGGCCCGTCGCCGTGGAAGCGCATCAGCGCGAACTCGGTCAGCCAGATCGGCTTGCGGTAGCGCTCGTACACGGCCTGGATGTACTCCTTGAGCTGGCGCACCGCCGCCTGGGTGGCGAACTCGGCACCGAACCAGTGCAGCGTGATGAAGTCGACCCGGTAGCCGCGCGCCTCGGCACCGGACATGAACTGGTCGAGCCAGCGGCCCGGGTCCGCGCCGCCCCAGGCGACGGCCGGGCTGCCCAGCTTGCTGCCGGTCGCCTGCAGCTTCGGCCACAGGTCCAACGCCTGCTGGACGGTCATGTTCGCCTGCTCCGGGATGTCCGGCTCGTTGAACGTGAGCAGGTACGGCCCGTTCGCCTTCGCCCGGGCGAGATCGGCGTCGGTGACGTTCTCCGCGCTGCGGATCATCGGTACGAACGTCACCCCGCGCGGAGTGGTGATGCCCCGGTGCTGGGTGCCCCAGGTGTAGTACCAGCCGGCCTTGGAGTTCGCCAACGCCTGGCTGACCCCGGGGAAGTCCCACACGCCGACGCCCTTGCGGGGCGAACTGACGGCCGGTGGGGCGGCCAGGGCCCGCACCGTCGGTCGGACGCTCGGCGGCGCGCTCGACGGCGGCGCGCCGGGGGTGGCGGTCGCGGTGGGCGCCGGGGCGGCCGCCGGGGGCGCCGGTGGCTCGTCGGGCCGGGTCACCACGACGGTGGTGGTCACGGCCAGGACCACCGCGGCGACGCCGGCACCGATCGAGGTCAGCAGGCCCCGGGGCCCGTTGACCACCAGGTCGACCAGACCCACGCCGCTGTCGGTCGTGGTGGGCACACCGCCGGGTGGGGTCGTCCCGGCGGTGTGCCCGGCCGTCGGGTCCGGAGGGTGATACCCAACGGCGTCCGAGGCGGCCGGGGGCACGGCCGCGCTCGGAAACTGGGCGCTGAGGCCGGCCGGCAGCGGAAGCATCGGCAGGCCGGCGAGCAGCCGATCGATCGGCAGCAGGCTGCTGCCGGCGCGCGAGCAGGTGGCGCAGTCGCGGACGTGCCGGGCCAGCCGCTTGCGCCACAGCGCACTGGGTACGCCGTTCCACCCGGCCGCGACGCTGGTCAGCTCGGGGCAGACCGGGCGGGCGCGCAGGGCCCGTACGACGGCGCGGGCGCTCTGGATCTGCTCCTTCATCCGGTGGACCCGCACCGCGACGTGCCCGGGGGAGAGGCCGAGCGCGTCGGCGACCTCGTTGCGGGTCAGCGCGCCGGTCTCCTCCAGCCACCACAGGGAGAGCAACTCCTGGTCGTCCGGGTCGAGCCAGCGGGTCGCCTCGGCGACCTCCCGTCGCTGGTCGGTGAGGCCCAGCCGCAGGATGGTCACCGCGGCGAAGTCGGCCGCCGGGTCCGGCACGTTGTGGATCGTCTCCAGCCCCGCGTCGCGGTGCAGGGCGACCCGCCGGCGCTGCTCCCAGTCGCGCACCTGGCGGATGGTGATCGCCACCAGCCAGGACCGGAACGCGGCCGGGTCGTTGAGGGCGGGCAGGTGCCGGATCACCCGCACCAGCGTCTCCTGGACGACGTCGTCGACGTCGGCGTGGCCGCGCAGCGCCCGTCCGACGATGTTGTAGACGAGCGGGAGTGAGGCGGCGACGACCTCGTTGAGGGCGTGCTGGTCGCCCTGCCGGGCCGCGACGACCAGCCCGGTGTCGGCCAGGGCCCGTCCGGTTGACGACATGGGGTCACTCCTTCGTGCTTCGTCCGCTGGGCGCCCGAGCCGCGTGCGCCCGGCCGCCACCTGTTCGGAGACCTGCGGCGGCGGGGCAGATTACGGAAATTCTCGGGCCGCCAGATGACGTGGATGTGAACCGGGTCGGGGGTGAACGCGACCGCCGCTCTTGTTCACGGCTGTTCAGTCTGATAGAACACCGGCAGCGGGCGGACGGGTGCGAGGGAGGAACGGCGTGGGCGAGGACGTGACCTCGGACGACGGGGACATGGAGATCTACGACCTGCGGGTCACCGTCGACCGCATCGAGGGCCGCTCGGTGTGCGGCATGGCGGTCGGTGACCACTTCGACCTCACCGACAGCGCCCATTTGAAGCTGCCGGCGGGCCAGCACTTCTGCGTGTACGCCCTGGCGTCGGTGCTGCCGTTCCTCGCCGCGAAGCAGCGGGACGTGCCGCCCGGCGACTGGCTGGCGCAGGACAGCCTGTTCGCCTGCCCCGACCCGGAGGAACGGCTGGTGATGCGGGTCGAGCGCACCTGTCGGCGGCGCATGAACTCCGCCGACCTCACCTGAACCGCGCCACCGGCCGGGTCGCTGACCGCGCCGGCACAGTCAGAACAGCCGGGGCGTGACCACCGAGACGACCGTCGTCACCTCGTCGGTGTCGTTGTAGAGCCGGTGCGGCACCGACGAGCGCAGGTGAACGCTGTCGCCCGGGTGCAGCCGGTGCTCCTCCCCGTCGACCTCGTAGAGCAGTTGCCCGCGCACCACATAGGCGAACTCCTCGCCCTCGTGTCCGTACGCCTCCTCGCGGCGGCCACCCGGTGCGATGTGCACGAGCATCGGCTCCAGCACCAGGTTGGCGCCCCGGTCGGACAGCATGCGGTAGGTCTGCTGCCCCGACACGTACTCGGTCGCGCCGCTCTCGGCCCGGGTCAGCGTGAAGTGTGGCGGGCGCGGCACGGCCGCCGTGACCTCGGACGCCGCGGCAGCGACCGGCCTCGGTGTCGTCGCGGCTCCGGTGGGTGTCGCGCCGACGGCTGCGGGTGCCGCATCGGCCTCGGCGGGCGCCGCGTCGGCCGGCATCGGGGCGGGGCCGCTCTCGAAGAACTCGGCGACCGGCCGGTCCAGGGCGGCGGCGACGCTGTTGAGCGCGGTCAGGCCGATCGACGAGACGCCCCGCTCGACCTGCGAGAGGAAGCCGATGGACAGGCCCGCGCGGGCGGCGAGGCCACGCAGCGTCAGGCCGCGTTCGGTGCGGAACTGCCGCATCCGCGCGCCGACGAGGCTCGGCTGGGGGTCGACCGGCCGGGCCGGGCGTGCCGAGGTACGCACAGGGTCCTCCTGGGGTGGCGGAAGGGGCTGACGCAGCCGGTGTTCGATCGTATCGAACGTGCCGAGGGCTGCGGGGCGCCGACGGACACCCGCCCCGCCGGCTGCCGATGGAGGTCGCCGACCTCGTCCACGACGCGGTCACGGCCGAAGGGCTCGCCGCGCCGGTGATCGTCGGCCACTCGCTGGGCGGGGTGCTCGCCACCATCTACGCCGCCCGTCACCCGGCGCGCCGCGTGGTCAACCTCGACCAGCCGCTGCTGGTCGGCGGGTTCGGCGAGGTGCTGCGCCGCCTCGAACCGGTCCTGCGCGGCCCCGACTGGCGGCAGGCGTGGGACCGGATGACCGCCGGCATGGGCATCGACCAGCTACCCCCGGCGGCTCAGGAGCTGGTCCGCACCCGAACCACGCCCCGGCCGGACCTGCTGCTCGGCTACTGGAACGAGGTCCTGGTGACGCCCGCGGAGCACATCGCCGAGCAGCGGACCCGGGACCTGGTCGCGATCCGTGACCGTGGCGTCGGCTACGACTACGTGACCGGGTCGGAGCCGAAGCCGGCGTACCGGAGTTGGCTGGAGTCGGCGCTGCCCGAGGTGCGGATCACCGTGCTGCCCGGCGGCGGGCACTTCCCGCACCTGGCCTGGCCGGCCGAGGTCGCCGCCATCCTGGCGCGACGCTGACGGCGCTGCTCGTCGCCGGCACCGCCAGCCGGGTCGGCGGCGAGCCGTCCTGCGCTGGTCCGGCGTCGAGCCGCCCGCAGCATCTCGGCGTCCAGCCCGTCCACAAGCGGTTCGGCGTCCGGCCGTCCTCAGCCGGGCGCGGTGAGGTAGGCGCGCATCGCCTCACGGTCGTCCGGCAGGCCGTGCTCGCGCAGGAGCATCGCGACGTTGCCGAACTCCTGCCCGTCGATCAGCCACGGCGCGGTCGACCGGCCCAGCACCTCGGCCAGCCGGCGCTGCCCGGGCGTCAACGCCGAGACGGGGGTGCCCGACGGCACCGGGCCGGCCGGGAACGCGAGGCGCAACGCCGCGCCGAGCACGGTCAACGACTGGTCGCCGCTGACCGTGGGCAGCCGGACCAGCAGCGCGTCCAGGCCGCGCGCGGCGTGCCGGGGCCCGAGCTGCCGCAGCGCGAGGCCCGCGTAACCGGCGAGGTCGCCACCCAGGAACGGCACCCACTCGCCCTCGACCGGCTCATCCGGCGTGGCCGGGTCGGTGTCGCCCGGCATCGCCGCCCACCTCATCAGCTCGTCGACGGTCGCCGGGTCAGCCTGCGGGCCCAGCACCCGGGCGCGGCCGATGGCGGCGGCGCACCGGATGATCGGGCGCGGGTCGGTCAGCCACCGCTGGTCGGGCGCGGCGCCGAGCAGCCCCGACGCCACCAGCAGGGTGGCCACCTCGGCGGGCGTCACCGCCGCGCCGGGGGCGGGCGACGAGGCCGCGTCGAGCGCGTCGGCCAGCGCCGGGACGCTGCCCTCGGTTTCCTCCGGAAACCACGCCAGGGCGTACGCCGCCCCGGTCCGCACCCCCGCATCGGGGTGCGCCAGCAGCGCACGGAACAGGGGCACCCCGGCGCGCACCGCGTCGTACGCCGCCAATTCGACGTACGCCCACAGCCGCGCCTGGTCCGCCGCGTCCAGGGACTGGACGTACGCGTACTCGACGTACTCCTTCTTCGTCTCGTCCTCGCCGGACCACGGCGGTGGTTTCGCGGCGAGCAGCGCGCGCCCGCCCTCGGCGGCCCGGCGGTGTGCGGCGACCGGAACACCGTCGGGGAGCACGGCCTCGTCGGAGCCGATGGCCACGCCGGTCAGCAGCCAGAGCACCGCCGACGGGTCCGGGGTGCCCGGGTCGGCGAGCAACTCCAGCAGGAACGGCACCGCGTGGGCGCTCGCCTCGAACCGGCCGCCCTGGTGGACGATCCTCGTGTACAGCTCGACCAGCGCCTCGTCGCGCGTGTCCGGGTCGGGGGAGCGCAGCGCCCGGAGGTGACCGGGCAGGTCGTCGGCCGCCCCGTACGCGTGACCGAGCCGCGCCCAGTCGATGTCGTCGAGTCCGTCGAGCACGCCCCATGATCTCCCGATGCGGCGGCGGCGTGGGGGCAGGGCCGGCGCGGGCGGATAGCTCAGAACTCCTCGTACACCGCCGGGTCCTGGTCCGCGAGGCGCCCGTCGGGGCGGCCCAGCGCGGTGATGGCCGCGACCTCGTCGTCGGTGAGACCGACGTCGAAGATGTCGAGGTTCTCCTTCTGCCGCTGCGGGGACGCGGCCTTCGGCAGCGGGATCACCTGACGGGCCACGTGCCAGGCCAGGATGGTCTGCGCCGGGCTGATCCCGTGGGCCTCGGCGATCTCCACGACGGCCGGGTGCTGCTGCAGGTCGTTGCCCCGGCCGAGCGGGCTCCAGCCCTGCACGAGGATGCCCTTGTCCCGGTGGTAGGCGAGGGCCTCCTCCTGCGGGAAGTACGGGTGCACCTCGATCTGGTTGACCACCGGCGCGACGCCGGTCTCGGCCACCAGCCGGTCGATGTGCTCGGGCAGGAAGTTGGACAACCCGATGTGCCGCACCAGCCCCCGCTCGCGGGCCTCGATCAGCGCCCGCCACGCCTGCACGTACCGGTCGACCTTCGGGTTGGGCCAGTGGATCAGGTACAGGTCGATCCGGTCCAGGCCGGTGCGGTAGACGCTCTCCTCGATGGTGGTCAGCGCCGCGTCGAAGTCGTGGTGCCGGCCCGGCAGCTTCGAGGTGACGATCAGCTCGTCGCGTACGTCCCCGGCGGCGCGCGCGGCCCGACCCACCGCGCCCTCGTTCTCGTAGTTCACGGCGGAGTCGAGCAGCCGGTAGCCCGCCCCGATCGCCGAACCGAGCGCCTCGACGCCCGCCGACCCGTTCAGCCGGTACGTGCCGAGCCCGACCGCCGGCAACGTCGTGCCGTCCGCCGCCGTCAACTGGGGAATCGCCATGCTGGTCCGCCTCTCCGTCGCCCCGCGCGCCACCGGCCGGGATGACCTCGGGGCCGGTCGCGCCGCGCCTGTGCGCCGCGGCCGCCTCGGGGGCCGGGCGCACCCTGGACCCTACTCGTCCACACTGACCGGCCCGGCGCGGTCTCGACGGCCGGGCCGGCCGGTCCCCTCAGGCGAGGCGGTCGAGGAAGGCGCGCGAGCGCGCCACCACCAGCGCGGTCGCCTCCGCGTCGTACGACGGCAGTGAGCTGTCGGTGAACAGGTGCTGGTCGCCGGGGTAGACGAACAGCTCGGCCCGGTCCGGCCCGGCGAGGTCGACGAGCTCGCGGGCGGCGTCGATGTCGCCCTCCAGCCCGAAGAACGGGTCCTTCTCCATGCCGTGGACCTGCACCGGCAGTCCGTCGGGCCACGGCCCCACCGCCCACTCGCCGGTGACCGGGAGGCAGGCCTCGTAGAGCAGCGCGCCCCGGGCACCCGGTCGGGTCTGCGCGAGCTGCTGCGCCATGCCGGCGCCGTAGGAGAAGCCCGCGTAGACCAGGTCCTTGGGCAGGTCGGCCAGGGCCCGGTCCGCGCGGTCGTCGAGCACGGCGCCGAGGCGCTTCATCAGCGCGAATCCCTCATCAAGGGTCGCCGGTCGCTCGCCGTCGAAGAGGTCGGGGGTGTGCACGGTGTGCCCGCCGGCGCGTAACTGGTCGGCGAACGCGCGCACGCCGTCGGTGAGACCCAGCAGATGGTGGAAGAGGACGACGTCGGCCATCTCATACACTCCGAAGTTCGGACGGCAATGATCGAATGATCCATGATTCTAGAACGGTCGAGAAATGTCGGTCAATGAGCAGCAGATCCCGGACTACGACCTCGACGAGATGCTCGTGGTCACCGCGCCCGAGCAGCTGCGCGCCCTCGCGGACCCGCTGCGCGACACCCTCCTCGAACTGCTCCTCGAACGCGCCGCCACCGTCACCGAGCTGGCCCGAGCCGTCGACCGGCCCAAGAGCAGCGTCGCCTACCACGTGAACCTCCTCGTCGACGCCGGCCTGCTCAAGGTCGTCCGCACCCGCCGCGTCCGGGCCATCGAGGAGCGCTACTACGGGCGCGTCGCCCGCACCCTCTACGTCGGCGCGCTGCACCGCCCCGAGGACAAGCAGACCGTCGCCGCCATCAACGGGCTCGCCCAGGCCGCCGCCGAATCCGCCGCGGCGCACGCCGCCGACGACCTACGCTGCACCCTCGTCCACGCCCGCATCCCGCGCGAGGACGTCCGCGCCTTCTGGGCCGAGGTCCAGGCCCTCGCCCGCAGGTTCGCGCAGATCCCCCGCGCCGGCGACCAGGTGTACGGCTTCGTCGCCGGCCTCTACCCGACCGACGCCTCCACCCTCCCCGCGCCTTCCGCCGTCCCCGACGCTTCCGCCCTGTCCGACGCTTCCCCCGGCCCCGGCGGTGCGGGTGACCCTCAGTCCCGGTCGTAGACCAGCGTCCCCTCGGGCGTCAGCCGGGCACCGGCGGCGAGCGTGTGAGTCGTGAGGTGGCCGCGATGGTCCAGGTGGCACACCTCGACACCGCGGACACCGACCACGAAGTCGGCCACCAACCGCCGGTGACACCGCCACCACAGGCTCTCACTGCACATGATCACCGTCCGCGGGTCTCGCGCCCCGGCGGCGGACGGCGCGGCGCCGGCCGTGGACGGTGCGGCGCCGGCCGTGGACGGTGCGGCGAGGACGACGCCGGCCAGCAGGTCGTCGACGGCCGCGACGAACTCCGGCGTACGCATGTGGGCGGCGTAGCCCCGGAACGCCGCCACCCGCCACCACCGGTCCGGCGAATCCGCCGGCACGCGCCGCCGCCCGCCCAGCCGCGGCTCCCACCGGTAGTCCACGCCGATCGTCGGCAGCCACTCGGCGAGGGCGTCCCGGCCGACGTGCGGATGGGCCCGGCTGCCCGGATAGCGCCGCACGTCGACCAGCCGGGTCACCCCCGCGTCACCGAGCAGGGCGGTGAACTGGGCCTGGCTCGCGGTGCCGTGGCCGACGGTGAGCAGCGCCTCCGCCATGACGCCCAGACAACCGCACCGACGGCCGGACCGCACGCCGTTTCACCGACCTCGACGCGTCACCCGTCGAGGTCGGCGAGCATGCGCTGGTAGGCGACGGGGTGCACGATCGGGATGTCGTACTGGCGGCCCTTCTTGGCCTTGCCGGACAGCGAATCGGGGTCGGCGGCCACCAGGAGCCGGGTCTTCTTGGTGACGTTGTCGCCGACGTGCAGCCCTGCGGCCCGTGCGTCCTCTTCCCACCACGACCGCGGTGGCTCCATGGCCCCGGTGAAGACCACCGTGTCGCCGGGGCGCAGTCGCCAACCGGTGGTCGGACGCCCGGCGTCGCGAGATGACAGTATCTCTTGGCCTCGGGCCGCCGGCGCTACTTGTTCAGGTGGCGGTCCGGCGTTGGGCAGACCGCTGATTCAGGTGCCGCGCGGCGGCCAGGCAGCGCTGGCCGTCGCGCGGAGGGTGGTGCCGTCACCTGCGGTGCGGTGGGGAGGCACGCTAAACGGCGGTCAACCGGCTGTCGCGGTCGGGTCGCTCCGGCAGGCGCACCCGCAGGCGGTAGAGGCGGGTGATCTGAGCTTCGCTGCCGTTGTCGTCGGTGGCCAGCAGCAGGTGGATCTCACCGTCCGGGTCGCGGTCGGTGATCGTCATCGCTTCGATGTTGCCGAGCAGCGGATTGGTCTGGGGCTGCTTGGCCACGGCTCCGGAGGGCGGCAGGTCCGCCATGTCGACCAGCAGCCGCTTGTCGAGGGTCGGCGAGTGCGCGTCGAGTTTGTCGATGGCGCTCACGTCGGCGGCCCCGCGCAGGTCGGCGACGTAGAGCTGGACCCGGTTTCCGCTGCTGTCGAAGCCCCGCTCCAGGACCAGGAGCCAGTCGTCGTCGACCGCCGCGATGTCGGAGACCAGCAGGTTGGGTTCGATCCGGTACGCGAACTGGGTGCCGGGCTTGAAGTCGTCGTCGGGCTCGCTCCGTTCCCAGCACTGGAAGCGCACCAAGCCGTCCTGGTCGCTGAGCAGCGAATTTTCCATCGAGGCGATCAGCGTCCGCTCGTCGGCCATGGTCATTCCTTCGAATGCCTCGTTCAGTTTGGCGTCGCCGAGCGGCGTGACGCGGTACTGGCCGGGCATCGGCAGAACGCCGAGGAGGTTCCCGGCCCGGTCGAACCGGAAGATCTCCGGCCGTTCGGTGGCGACCAGGAGGGTTCCCCCGTCGAATACGAGCGCCTCGCCGTCGAGCGGGTGACGCAACTCGTCTCGCAGCTTGATCAGCTCGACAGGGTTGAGCGTCTCGGGGTCGAGGTAGTAGAGGACGGAGCGGTCGGAGAGGGCCGCGATCCGTCCGTCACGGTCCCGGCTCAGGCCCGAGAAATTGCCGACGAATTCCCCTTGGAAAGTCGTCTTGTCCAGATGGTCGGTGAAGCTCTCGAGGGTGACGTGACCGTTCGAGCGACCATTCTCCTGCATGTAACGCACCCGTTCGTCGAAGTTTGCCGTCGCAGACCCGGCGGCGACTTGCTCTCACTGTCCACAACGGATGACCACCAGCGCGGTTCAGTTCGTGAGCGTTCGCCGTCGTCGCGGCATCGTTTCGGGACGTCTGGTGCGTCCGGTGACCGCCTCGGTGACCTCGCCACCGACCGCACCGAGCGACGCAGCCGTATCCGCGACGAGGTGGCCGCGACGCTGCGCGAACGCGGCCACGAGGTCCGCACCTCCCACGGCCTGTCCGACTTCACCGTCGACATCGCCGTCCGCGCCGCTTCGCCCGGTGCCGGCCGCCGGTCTCACGGGCCGGGCGTGGCGGTCGGGGTGGCGGCGCCGAGCACGCTGCCGAAGAAGAGCAGCACGGTGAACGCGATCATCGGGCCGACGAAGAGGTAGCCCAGGATCAGACCGGTGACGGCCATGCCCCGCCCCGACTTCCTGCCGTTGCGGGTCTCGTGCAGGCCGACGTGACCGAGGATGACGGCGACGACGCAGGGCAGGCCGAACAGGCACCAACCACCGAGGACGCCGAGGATGCCGAGCACCATCGACGCGGTGGCGGTGCCGGAGGTGGGCGGCGCGTGCACCACCACCTGCGGCGGCGGCTGGTAGAGGGCCGGCGGGTAGGGGCTGGCGGGCACCGCCGAGATCGGCGGCTGCGGGCGGGTCGGGTCGTACCCGGACTGGTAGGACATGGCGTATCCCTCGCGGTCGGTGGGTGGGAAGTTCAGCTCGTGGTGGGGGTGTGCGCGCCGCCGCCCGGCTGCAGCCGGGTGAGCAGGGCGTCCACCTCGGCGTGCAGGCGACGCAGCTCGACCGCCGTCGGCGCCAACTCGTAGCAGTGGTGGTGCGTCGCGGCGGACAGCGCAGCCCAGGCGTACGCCACCCGCCGGGCCGTCTCCGCGCCCGGGCCGAGCCGGCCGCGCAGCATCAGCTGCTTGGCGCGGCCCTGCCGGCAGGCCGCCACGGTCGGCTTCACCTGCCGCCAGTAGGCGTCGATCCCGCCCTCCAGGGCGAGCCGGATCAGGCACGCGCAGGCCCGCGGCCACCAGCCTGCGGTCACGGCGGCGGCGCCGAGCGCGCCGGCGCCGCGCAGCAACTGGTCGGCCGCCGCCAGGCAGCGCTGCGGCGTCGGCGCGGTCACGACAGCGCCGCCGCGAGACGGCGGACGTCCGCGACCAGTTCGGGCAGGTCCGTCAGGTACGCGCCGTGCACCCCGCCCCGGCACGCCTGGTACGCCTCGACCGCCCGCCGCCCGTGCCGCCGCCCGAGCCAGCCGAGCACGTCACCACCGCGCTCCGCGTCGTCGAACGCCGCCAGTGCGACGGTGGAGGTGAGTCGACGCGACGCGTCCTCGATCGCCCGCTCGATGTCGGCGTGCGGCACACCCCGCCCCACCCGCGTACGCCAGATCACCCGGTGGCAGGCGGCCTCCAGCGCCGAGCGGCACAGCTCCGCGACCACCGGACCCCGTACCTCGCTCGGGATCTCCTCGTTGCGCGCCAGCGCGTACGCGTCGTCCAGGTGCCGGCTCACCGGGTCGGAGGCGGCGCGCACCGTCACCACCGACCGCTCCGCGCGGGTCACCTCGACGATCCGGGCCCGGCCCAGGTCCAGCCGACGGACCGCGTCCGGCAGCCGGGTGTCGTGGGTGAACACCACCACCTGACGGTCCTCGGCCAGCTCCGCGAGCACCCGCGCCAACCCGTCGACCTTCGCCGGATCCATGCTCTGCACCGGGTCGTCGACGACGACGAACCGGAACGGGCTCTCCGGCGCGCAGCTGCGCGGCAGGAACGTGGCCAGCCCCAGCGCGTGCATCTCACCCTGGCTCATCACCCCCAACGCGGTGCCGTTGTCGGCGCCGTCCACGCTCACCGGGAAGGCCACCCGCCGACGGGTGGTGCTGCCTTCGAGGGTCATCGCGCCCAGCTCGACGTTGCTCTCCTGCCGCAGCTGCGCCCAGATCCGCTGCGAGTGCTCCGCGAACGGCGCCAGCCGCTCGTTACGCAACCCGACCGCGGTCGCCCTGAGCCAGCTCCGCGCCGCCTTCAGCCGGGCCAGCGTCGCCTCCCGCTGCGACAGCGCACCGGCGGCGTCGACCCAGGCCCGCAGCTCGGCCGCCGCCCGCTGCCAGCCGGTGTCGCGCCGGCGCAGGAACTCCTCGGCGTACGCGCGCGCCGCCCGCGCCGCCCGCACCACCGCCGGGTAGCGGGCGCCCAGGTGCGCCGCCAACTCCGCCGGCTCACCGGGCACCTTCCGCAGCACGGCCACCGCCTCCCGCAACGCGCGCAGCGCCTCCCGCAGCGGGGCCAGCTCCTCCGGCCGCCCTGCGCCCGGCGTCGCGTCCCCGGCCGCCGCGTCGGCGTCACCCGCCGTCCGGTCACGGTCGGTCGCCGGCCCGTCCTCGCTCAGCTCCCACGCTCCGTCGCCGGGCGTCGCGTCCGTGTCGCCAGCGGTGGCGAGGTCGGCGGCGTCGAGCTCCGGGAGGTCGTCGACCAGGTGGTGGGCCTGTCGCAGCAGCGCGGTCAGCCGGGCGGTGGCCGCCTGCGCGGCGAGGCTGCGGTCCCGCAGCTCGGCCAGCGACGCCGTCGCGGTCGTCCGCCAACCCCCGTCGAGGCTGCCGGCGGCGCAGACCGGGCACGGGCCGTCGCCGCTCTCCTCGTGGTGCTCGATGGCCAGGCGCAGCAGCTCCGCGCTGCGCAGCGCCGCCCGCGACCGCCCGCCGTCGTGCCGCCGCGCCGCGTCGGCGGCCTCGGTCAGCTGGGCCGCCAGGCGCGACACCTGCTCCGGGTCCGGCACGTCCAGCCCGGTAACCCGCCGACACAGCAGCAGCGGCCCGTCCGTGGGGTCGTCGTCCGACTCGTCGAGGATCGCGGTCAGCTCCGCGAGGTCGACCGCACCCCGCCGGGCCAGCAGAGCGGCGGCCCGCACCGCCCGCCCGTCGCCCACCTCCGTCAGGGCGGCGGCGAGGGCGGCACGCTGCGCGCGTACCTCCCTGATGGCGGCCTCGACGGGCCGCGCGGCGGCCAGCAGACGCTGGTCGGCCTCGGTGATCGCCTCCAGTCCGAGGATCGCGGAGATCGCGTCGAAGAGCTGGCTCTGCGTACCGGCGGCGAGCCGACCCAGCTCGGCGGCGGTGAGGAACGGCCGGTACAGGGCCAGTGGCCGGGCCAGACCCAGCTCGGCCAGGTCCCGGTGGCGGCCCCGCTCGCTGGCGACGGTCACCTCCGCGTCGGCCAGCGCCGCCCCCACCGGCCACGACCGGGACACCGTCACCGGCGTGGCCACACCGTCGACGCGCAGCCGCACGTCGATCCCGCACGGGTCGGGGGTGTGCAGATTGCGCCACCCCGTACGCCAGACGCTGTTGCGGTCGGCCCAGCGCGCGCTGTCCCCGGTCAACGCCAGCTCGACGGCCTCGGCGAAGCTCGACTTGCCGGAGCCGTTGCGCCCCACCACCAGCGTGATGCCCGGCCCCGGAGCAATCGGCAGGGTGCGCTCCGGCCCGACGCCCCGGAACCCCGCGACGGTGATCGAGGAGAGCCAGATCCGCGGCGGCGGCTCGGCCGGGGCCGGGTCGGTCAGGCGCAGGCTCGTGGTGTCGCCGCGCAGCGCGGCGGCCAGGTCGTCCTCGCCGCCGAGAGCGGCGAGGACCAGTTCGGCGGTGTCGGTGGCCACGGTGTCGTCGTCGGCGAGCCGGTTGAAGATCAGCTCGACCAGGGGATCGGTGTGGGTCATCAGGACCTCCGGCTGACAGGGGGGGCGGGGGAGGGCGTGGAGTCAGGCCGCCAGCGCGTGCCAGTCGCGCAGGAACGCCTCGACCAGGTCGTGCGCCCGCAGACGTACGTCGAAGGGCTCCTCGACGCGGCGGCGCGCCATGTGGGCCAGGCTGTCGGCGGCCTCGTTGAGCGCGTGATAGGCGTGCGCCTTCACGTGCGTGAACGTCAGGCCCGGACGTTCGGCGACCAGCCCGGCGAGCCGCACCAGGGTGGGCTCCATGCCGGACTGTCGGGGGCGCAGGTCGTAGCCGGCCGGCATCGCGTCGGTCTCGCCGCGCTGCCAGCGATGCAGGTACCCCAGCGCCGGCACACTGTCCACCAGCACCGTCATGCCGACCGGCGGCGTGTCGTACGCGGTGAGCAGGAACTCCACCGCCCGCAACTCGCTGACCAGCACCCGCGAGCAGCCCGTCGGGTCCACCCGACCCGGACGCCGGCCGCGCAGGCCGTAACGGCCGTCGCTGGCCACGTACCCGATCCCCCCGGCGCGCCCCTTCCAGCTGGCGTCGGTCGCGGCGACCAGCGGCCCGGCCGCCGTCGCCCAGCGGCGGACCTGACCCCGGCCCGGCGCCTGCTCCGGCCGGCAGGCCAGGTCATGCCCGGCGGCGAGCCGGTCGGCGGTGTCGAGCAGCCGCGCCGCCTCACCGAACTCGTCGTAGCGGGCGGCGGCCAGCGCCAGCCGGACGACGTCGCCGACGGCGGTGCAGGACTCGCAGCGCCGCGCCTTGACGTAGGTGCGCAGGGCGAGGACCCGGTCGTGCAGGGGAGCGGGGAGCAACTCCACGGCGTGCAGGAACTCGTCGGGACGCATGACCACCACCTCAGAACTCGGAAACGTCGGTGACGACGGCGGTCAGCTTGTCGCCGGAGCGGCGGGTGCTCGCCGACTCCTCCTGCTGCACGGAGGCCGAGTCGCCGCTCACCTCGAAGGTGTTGATGATCGGATCCTCGGCGCCCTTCACCTGGTAGGTCACCTCGTACGTCTTGGCCGGGTCGAGGTCGCCGTCCCCGGTGTAGGTCACGTCGATCCGGTAGGTGACGTTGCATCCCGCGCTGCCGAAGCACTGCTTGCGGAGGATCTTCACCGCCAACGTGAAGTCGCGCTTGGTGGGCGTGTCGTAGACCGGCAGCGGCTCCGGAGCCCTGGTCGTCGGGGCGGCCGCGGCGGTCGTCGGCGCGACGGACGTGGCCGACGCGGCGGCCGTGCCGGGCTTCGCCGGGTCTCCGTCGTCGGTCGCGGCCAGCAGGGCGCCGCAGCCGCCGAAGAAGAGCAGCAGCACCAGGACGGCGCCACCGACGATCCATCCGATCGGGCGCCTCCGGGAGGCGACGGGCTGGGGAAGTTCCGACGGGTCGTGCGGGACGTCGGCGGGGGGCGGGAACTCGGGCTGGGTCATGGGTCTCTCCTCGGCTGGGAGTGCGCAGGGGAACAGGCCCGGCGAGCCGGGTGATGTGGTCTCGTGGGTGCCTGGGGCGGGTGACCCGCCTCAGGCGGACGGGATGCTGACGACCTCGACGTCGACGCCCTCGTTCCGTAGGGACTTCATCGCCCGATAGAGGGCGACCTGGGCGAAGGTGAAGAGCGAGTCCACGGTCAGCGGCCTGCCGGAGCCAAGGGCGATCGCGTAGATGACCTTGCGGGGCTGGAAATTCAGGTCGATCACTCGCCCCGACGGCTGCCGCTTGACCATCTCGACGAGAGCGTTGCGGGCGTCAGCCTCGTAGCGCAGCGCGTCGACCGAGACGGCGCCCTGAGCGAAGAGATGGCTCAACGCCGAGCTGCCGGTCGCCCGCTTCACGTGGATCAGCTCGCCGTTGGGGCCGAGCAGGTCGCAGGCCTCGATGCCGCGCGGGTGTTGGTTGGTTCGCAGCAGCCGCCGGTCCAGCAGGGTGAGACCGCAAACCTTCGCGGCGCGGATGTTGTACTTCTCCTCGTCCGGCAGATCGGCAGTCCATGCCGGGAGCGCGAAGCTGGCCGGGCCGGCCAGGATCTGCCCGATCTCGTCGCGGAGGAAGGTGCGGTGCTGGTCGCCGATCTCGTACCAGCCGCCCTCGTGCAGCAGGAGCTGACTCGCACCGTGGGGAAGCTGCGCGGTGAGCCACCGCGACACGGCCGTGGAGTCGATCACCTCGTCGCCGGCCGTGTCCGCGTAGAGGGTGACGCGCCCGTTGCAGAGCGACGTCCACCGCTCGCCGTCCGAAACGCCCTCGGTCTGCGCGAGCACGTCTGCCAGCGTGAGCTCCGCCAGGCGCGCCGGAGGGAGTCCCGACTTCGGCACACGCAGCTTGTACGACTGGACCCGCTCGATCTCGTTGACGACCCGGCCCGGCACGGCCAGCCCGACGTCCGCGGGATCCGGTAGCCGGAGCAGCCGGTCCAGCTGCTCCTCCACCGTCGACAGCCGGGGGTCCCGAGCCGACACCGGTCGGATCTGGGTGATGAACTCCAGGTCAGCGAAGGGCGCTACCTGCTTGCAGACCCGGTCGATCTCCCGGAGGTCGGCGAGCAGGCTCGCGGGCTCGATGCCGAGGTGGATGCGCAGGGTGTCGCTGCCCTCGACGGGCGTGGCCTTACCCGTGGACCGGCAGACGGTCAGGTTCGGGTTGAATGTCCGCCCGCACACCTGGCCGACGATCTCGCCCCACTTGTCGATGCCGTACATCCGGATGTGCTGACCGCCCGGCACCATGTTGCGGTCGACCCGGCCGGTGGTGCCGAACACCCGCCGTCGTACCTGCTTGATCTCGTCGGGCGCGAGCGAGCGCACGGCGAAGCCGATCCCGAAGCCGGAGTTCGCGAGGTCCAGGTCAACCATGTGGCGGCCGACGGTGCCGTAGGCGAGCGCGTAGACGTGCTCGTCGACGGCGACGAGCAGCACGGCACCGCCACTGCTGAACCCCAGGTCGGTCGTCTGTCCGGTCAGCGAGGCGAGCACATCGCACCAGTCGGCCCGCTGGCGCGGCACCGTACCGTGCACCAGCAGCGCTGGCGCACCGGCGACCAGGCGCTCCTCGACCATGAAGTCGTGCTGACGCACGTAGCGGTGGTTCACCGCGTCATGCAGACCCTCGACAGTCGGCGTCACCCGTTCGAGCTGGTAGACCGACGTCAGATAGGTGCCCTCTGGCCGCTCGGGCAGGTCGAGATTGAAGAGGGTGGGTGCGTCGAAGGGCGGACGGGTGACGCCCGTGCGGACGTCACGGCGGTTGGTCGGTCTGGTCGTGGTGCTTCTGGTCGTGGTCGGCTGGCTCGCACGGCGCACGTCGATCTCCTCGCGTCGAGAATCGGGGTGGCGGTGGTGCGGGGAAGGGGTGCGTCGAGGGCGGGCTTCACGGGTCCCGCCCTCGACGTGGGTGGTCAGCTCAGGGTGACGTCGACGCCGCCGGAGAACGGCGAGTCGTGCAGCTCGAGCTTGGTGAGCTTGACGTTCTTGGGGATGTCGAAGACGACGACGCCGTTGACCTGGTTGCCGGGGTTGATGTCGTTGAGGAACGTCTCGGCGTTCTTGTTGGCGTAGATGGCGGCGCCGCCGTCGGCGGAGTACTCGGTGCCGTCCGCGGAGTACGCCTTCTGGCTGCTGCCGTCGAACATCTGCGCTTCCTTGCCGATGTTCTTCACGTTGACGGTGACCAGGCAGAACTGGCCCTGCGCCTTCGCGCCGAGCAGGTCGGTGCCGATCTTCGCGACGCCGCACTTGGCCGACTTGACCGTGAACTCGAACTTGCCGTCACGGGCGGGCTGGCCGATCTTCGCGGTCTTGGCCGGCTTCTCCTCGCTCTTGGCGTCGGCCGCGTTGTCGCTGGCGGCGTCGGCGCTGGAGCTGCTGGCGTTGTCGGTCGCTCCGGCACTGCAACCCAGCGCGACGACGGCGGTGGCGATCAGGGCGAAGGTCGTGGTCTTGCGCATCGTTGTCCTCCAGATGTGAACGTGTCGGCGTCAATGAGAGCATTGTCTGTGAATCCTGTCAACGGACATGATGCTTGACGGGTGTGACACACTCCGGAGATGCAGGTGAACCCGACCATCACGGCAGCAGAGATCGCGCGGCTCGCCGGGGTGGGTCGTGCCGCGGTCAGCAACTGGCGAAAGCGGCACCCCGACTTCCCCACACCGGTCGGCGGCACCAGCGCGAGCCCCGAGTTCGACCTTGCCGAGGTGGAACAGTGGTTGCGCAGACAGAACAAGCTCCCCGAGTTGTCTCGGGCGGACCGGCTCTGGCGCCACCTCGCCGCGGTCTCGGAGCGTCCGGCCACCGCACTGGCCGCCGTCGGGGCGGTGCTGCTGGCCCGGCGACGCGGCGACCGTCCAGGGCGCATCGACACACCCGTCGCCGACATGCTTGCGGAGATCGACGCGCTGGCCGACGAACTCGGCCCGCAGGCGGCCTTCGACGAACTCTGGCAACGCTTCTCCGCGCCCGGCCCCGGCCGTCCCTGGGCCACCCCCGACGACCTGGCCGACCTGATGGTCGCGCTCACCGGGGTCGGCGCCGACGGCGGCTCCGTCCTCGATCCGGCCGCGGGCACCGGTGCGATCCTGCGCGCGGCCGTCCGGGCCGGCTGCACCTCCGCCTGTGGGCAGGAGCTGGACGAGGATCTCGGCACCCTGGCTGGGCTGTGGCTCGCCCTACGCGAGGTGCCTGGCGAGGTAAGCCTCGGCGACTCACTACGCGCCGACGCCTTCGCTGGCCGCAGCGTCGACGCGGTGATCTGCCACCCACCGTTCGGCATCACTACCTGGGGCAGTGAGGAGCTCGGCTACGACCCCCGCTGGGTGTACGGGGCGCCGCCGCGCACCGAACCGGAGTTGGCCTGGGTGCAGCACGCCCTTGCCCACCTACGACCCGGCGGACATGCCGTCCTGCTCATGCCACCGGCAGCGGCCGGGCGGCGGGCAGGCCGGCGCATCCGCGCCGAATTGCTGCGCCACGGCGCGCTGCGTGCCGTCATCGCGTTACCGAGCGGGGCTGCCGCGCCGCACGGGGTGCCGCTGCACCTGTGGGTGTTGCGGCGACCTTTGGCTGACGCGCCCGCACCGGCCCGGGCCTTGCTGGTCGACGCAGCCGACGGCGAGTTTCCCGACCTCTCCGCGCGGATCCGCACCTCCTGGGACGCCTTCATCGCCGCGCCGGATGGGGAGGTCGAGGAGGTGGGGTTTGCCCGCGCCGTGCCCCTCATCGAACTACTCGACGAAGAGGTCGACCTCACCCCGGCCCGCCGGCAGCCCGTCGCCGACGGTGAGCAGACCGGCGAACACCTGGTACGCACCAGAGACCGCTTGGCGGCCGTCGTGGGTGACCTGCCGGCGTTGATGCCACAGGTCATGCCCGCGCCCACCGGGACAACGTCGCCGGTGGTCACGGTCGCTGAGCTGGCCCGCACCGGAGCGTTGGAGCTGATCGGCCCGGTCCGGGGCGGTGCCACCGCGGAAGGGGGCGGGCCGACCGGTGGCGCGCCCGTGCTCACCGTGCCCGACGTGCTTGCCGGCGTCGACGCCTCAGGCTCGGTCGATGAGCGGCTCGGCCAGGAGATCCCGCTCACGGTGGGCGACGTGGTGGTGCCCATGATCGCCCGCACGCTCACGGCACGAGTCGTCACCACGGACGGGACACTGCTGGGTCGCAATCTCTATTTGTTGCGCCCCAACCCGGCAGCGCTCGATCCGTGGTTCCTCGCCGGGCAGTTGCGCACCTCAGCCAACGAGAAGCAGGCCTCGAGCCTGTCGGGAACGCTGCGTTTCGACGTCCGGCGCGCCCAGGTGCGGCGTCTGCCGCTCGACGAACAGCGAACGCACGGGGAGGCGTTCCGCCGCCTCGACGCGTTCGAGTCGGCGATCCGACAGGCGGCGTCGCTCGGCGCCGAGCTGGTCCAGCTCACCGCGGACGGCCTGGCGGGCGGCATAATTCGCCCTGCGGTCGAGTCGTCGTGATCTGCGCTGCTGGTCGGTGGGGCGGAACGCGCCGATCGGATGGTGTCTCGTTGAGCGTCCAACGCTGTACGGTCGGGCGTCCGTCAGGCGTGGGGCCGATCACGACGGGTGCGATGGGGTGCGGGGGCATCGTGAGGGAGAACTGGTGACGCTGGGCAGCATCGGCGGCTACCAACTGGTCAAGCCGCTCGGCTCGGGTGGGATGGGCGAGGTCTTTTTCGCGATCTCGCCGACCGCCGACCCGGTGGCGATCAAGGTGATCAAGCAGCATCTGATCGAGGCGCCAACGGTGCGCGAGCGGTTCGCCGCCGAGGTGGAGAGCCTCAAGCTGGTCTACGGCTCCCGGGTGGCACGGCTGGAGAATGCCGACGCCCACGGCGACCCGGCCTGGCTGGCGGTGGAGTACGTCCCCGGAGCCACCCTGCGCCAGCACGTCGACGCGCACGGCCCGCTGTCGCTGCCGCGGGCCGCCATGGTCGGAGCCATGCTCGCCGACGGGTTGGCCAGGGTGCATCAGGTCCACTTGCTGCACCGCGACCTGAAACCGCAGAACATCATCCTCGGCCCGGACGGACCGAAGGTCATCGACTTCGGCTTGGCGGTCCTTGTCGAGCGGGACGACTTTCTGACCGCGCCCGGTGCCCTGGTGGGAACACCCGCCTACATGTCGCCCGAGCAGGTGCGCGGCGAACGTGACCTGACACCCGCCGTCGACGTCTACGGGCTCGCCGCGACGCTGGTGTTCGCGCTCACCGCACGTGGGCTCTACCCGTCGACCAACTCCTGGAATCTGCTGCTGCGCATCGCCGAGCCCGGCGACCTGCCCGACCTCTCCGGTGTGCCGAGCGAGCTGGTCGGCCTGCTCGGCGCGATGCTCGCGTTCGACCCCAGCGCCCGGCCGGGGCTCGACGACGTCCGCACCCGCCTGCTCGCCGTCGCCACCGCCACCAGCGGTAAGAGCGTCTTGGACCTGCGGCAGGAGGTCGCGGAGCTTACCTATGACCCTGCCCGGCAAGAGCCGGTTCCGCCGGAGCTGGACGACCCGCAGCGCGACCCAGAAGGCACGACCGTCGGTGAGGAGAATCCTCCGCCAGGCCCGGAGCCCGATGGCGGGACGCCCGATCCTGCACCGCCGACCCATCCACGGGCCGACGTCACCTGGCTGGTCGACAAGATGCGCCGCCAGTACGCCCGCCGCTCGACGCTGTAGGAAGGCACCACCGATGACCACCACCCAGGCCGCGACCTTCGCCCCGGGCTCCCGCATCGTCGTGCGCGACGAGGAATGGCTGATCCGCAGCGTCAAGACCGGCACCGCCGACGGGACGATGGTGAAGGCGGTCGGCGTATCCGAGTTCGTGCAGGACGTCGAGGCCACGTTCTTCACCGCGCTCGAGGACATCACGCCGCTGGTGCCCGAGGACACAGAACTCGTCCAGGACACCTCGTCGCGCTTCCGGCAGAGCCGCCTCTTCCTCGAAGCGGTGCTGCGGCGTACTCCGCTACCCCGCACCGAACGGGGGTTGGCCCTGGCCGACCGGTTCCTGCTCGACCCGCTGACCTACCAGCAGCGCCCCGTCGAGCTGGCGCTGGCCGGCCTGCGGCCGCGGATCCTGCTCGCCGACGTGGTCGGCCTGGGCAAGACCCTGGAGATCGGGCTGATCCTCGCCGAGCTGATCCGCCGGGGCCGCGGTGAACGCATCCTGGTGGTCTCCCCGCAGCAGGTGCTGGAGCAGTTCCAACGCGAACTCTGGACCCGGTTCGCGATCCCGCTCGTCCGACTCGACTCGACGGGCATCCAGCGCATCCAGCAGGAAATCCCCGCCGGGCGTAACCCGTTCACCTACTTCAAACGGGCCATCATCTCGGTCGACACCCTCAAGGACGCCGGCCAGTTCGGCCACCACCTCGAAGCCACGACCTGGGACGCCGTCGTCATCGACGAATCGCACAACCTCATCAACCGGGGCACCCAGCGCAACGAGCTGGCCCGCCGCCTGGCCGCGAAGACCGACGCGCTGCTGCTGGCCAGCGCCACCCCGCACAACGGCGACAAGGAATCCTTCGCCCAGCTGATCTCGCTGCTCGACCCGGCGGCGATCGCTAACGAGAAGGACTACCAGGCCAGCGACATCGCCCACCTCTACCTGCGCCGCACGAAGATCAGCCCGGAGGTACGCGACCAGATCGGCGACCGCTGGGCCGACCGCGGTCCGTCCGAGGCCGTGCACTGCGCAGCGACTCCGATCGAGGAGCAGATCTTCGACGAGCTGACCGACGTGTGGCTGGCCGGCAAGTGGACCGACGAGGCGATCACCGGGCAGCACCGGCTCTTCCCGTACACCTTGTTGAAGTCGTTCCTCTCCTCGCACCGGGCGTTGCACGAGACGGTGGCCAACCGGCGCAAGAACGGTAAGAACGTCACCCGCGTCGAGCGGACAGCTCTGGACCGGCTCGCGGAGCTGACCTCGGCGATGACCGACCAGGACTCCAGCAAGCTCAAGGGCCTGGTCGACGAGCTGCGCAAGATCGGCGTCGGCAAGAACAGCGACACCCGGGCCGTGGTCTTCTCCGAACGGGTACCCACCATCAAGTGGCTCGCCGAGGTCGTCCCCGGCATGCTCGGACTCAAGCCCAACGCGATCCGGGTGCTGCACGGCGGGGTGGCCGACTCCGACGAGCAGAAGATCCTCCAGGAGTTCGAGTTGGCCGGCAGTGAGGTCCGGCTGCTGTTCACCGGCGACGTCGCCTCCGAAGGCGTCAACCTGCACCAGCAGTGCCACCACCTGATCCACTACGACATCCCGTGGAGCCTGATCCGGATCGAGCAGCGCAACGGCCGCATCGACCGCTACGGGCAGAAACACCGGCCGCAGTTCCGCGCGTTGATCCTCACCTCCGACCGTGAGGACGCCAAGGACGACCGGACGGTCTCCGAGAAGCTGCTCAATCGGGAGGAGACCGCCCACCGCAGCCTCGGCAGCGTGGAGGCCGCGACGGGCCTCTACGACGCGAAGGCCGAGGAGGACCGGCTGGTCCGCGACCTGCTCGCCGGCAAGTCGGTGGACGAGTCCTACGAGGCCGCCCACACCGAGGTCGATGTGATGGCCGGTCTCTTCGCCGAGGTGGGCACGGCGCCGGTCAGCGCGGACGTGCCCCGGGCGCGGGTGCCGAAGCTTTTCAACTCCACCCAGGACTTCATCGACACCGCCCTCTACGAGATCTACGAGGACCGGCCCGAGGATCACATCGACCTGCGCCGCGAGGACGAGCTGCTGACCTTCCTGGCTCCCGACGACCTGGTGCACCGGCTCACCGACCTGCCCCGCTCCTACTTGCGGGCGCACCGCGAGGGCGAGGACCTGCGGCTCAAGGTCACCTTCGACCGCGCGCTCGCCCAGCGCAAACTCGACCAGGCCCGGCAGAGCAGAACCCCGATGTGGCCGGAGATCGCCTTCCTCAGCGACGTGCACCCGATGGTCGACTGGCTGGTCGACAAGGTCCTGATCCGGCTCGGCCGCCAGCAGGCCCCGGTGCTCACCGCCGACGTCACCGCGCCGACGTTCCTGATCCAGGGCGTCTACGCCAACCGCCTCGGCCAACCCACGGTCGTGCAGTGGATGGCCGTCTCCGACCTGCCCGCCTCGCCGAGCGTCCGGCCGATGGACGAGGTCCTGCGGGAGGCCAACGTCGGACCGGCGATGGTCAACCGCGCCGAGACCATCGCGATCGACCCGCTGAAGGCACTCCTGCCGCAGGCCGTCGACGCCGCCCGCCAGTATCTGGAAGACAGGCGCGACGAGTGGACCGAGGCCCACGCCGAGCCGCTGCGCAGGTACCGCGAGCAGCTGAGCGCCTTCCAGCAGGCAAGCCTCTTCGATGAGCTGCCCGGCGCACACCGGGAGAGGCGACGCCAACGCGTCGACGCCACCGTCCAGGAGCAGCACGACCTGCTCGACCGCTTGGAAACCGCCGGCGACCCGCTGCTGCGGGTGCTCGCCGTCCTCGTACCGTCGCAGGAGAGTGCCGCATGAGCTTCGAGTCGCTGACGAATCGCGGCGAGTACCTTTCCGCGCACTATCTTGCCGAAATCCTGCCCACCACCCTCAAGGGCGGCCTGCTCAAGCAGTGGTCCGAGGATGAGAAGTCCGGCCGGGTAACGCCCCGCGCCGGGCTGCGCGGCATGCGCCGGCAGTACTTCGACGCGAAGACGGAGCTGACCGACGCCGACTTCTTCGACCCGGAGCGGCTGCGTAAGCAGCACCAGGACGTGCTGCGGGCGCTCGGCTTCGACCCGCGGCCGCAGACCATCACGGTGGAGCGCGCCGGCCAGGAGCACGAGGTCCGCGTCGCCCACGCCGAACTGGGCACCGCGCACGGGGTCATTGCCCTGGACTGCGGCTGGGCGGTCGACACCGAGGCGGCCCAGGACCCGGATGACGCCGGCCGCCTGCTCGACCCGCTCACCTTGTCCAGCACCGAGACCATCGAGACGGGCGCCAAGCTCGCCTCCCTACTCTTCGCCGCCGACAGCCCGAAGCCCCGCTACGTGCTGATCCTCAGCGGCGGCGTGATCACCCTGGCCGACCGCACCGTCTGGGGTGAGGGCCGTTACCTGGCCGTCAGCCTCGACACCGCCTACGCCCGCAACGACGACAAGGAGTTCGACGTCGTCGCCGCGCTCTTCGGCGCCGACTCGCTACGCCCGCCCGCCGAGGGCGGCGCCGAACCCCTCGCCGACCTGGTCGCCGGCTCCCGCCAGCACGCCGTCGGCGTCTCCAGCGAACTGCGCGAGGGTCTGAAGGTCTCCGTCGAGCTCATCGCCAATGAGGTCCTCGACCAGATCCGGCAGGCCGGCTACCAGCCGCAGCAGGTGATGGAGCTCGACGAACTCGCCAAGGAGCTGGGCCGGGAGTCGCTGCGCTACCTCTACCGCATCCTGTTCCTGCTCTACGCCGAGGCTCGTCCCGAGCTGGGCGTGCTGCCCGTCAACGACCCCCAGTACGTCGAGGGCTACAGCCTGGCCCGCCTCGGTGACCTCGTCTCCCGACGGATGGCCCCCTCCGCCGAAGGCCGCTACCACCTCTACGAATCCCTCGACCTGCTGTTCCGCATGGTCAACGAGGGGCACCGGGCGCGCGGCGGCGCGGAGATCGCCGACA
Organism: Micromonospora sp. NPDC049366; assembly: GCF_044466625.1. Taxonomy (NCBI): domain Bacteria; kingdom Bacillati; phylum Actinomycetota; class Actinomycetes; order Micromonosporales; family Micromonosporaceae; genus Micromonospora; species Micromonospora sp. NPDC049366. Next base: position 26,679 of record NZ_JBITMV010000007.1, on the reverse strand, counting down.
AGGCCAGCGAGGGCGAAGGGCTGCGCTTCGAGCCCATGAAGTCAGACCTGTTCCTGCCGGAGAAGACCAAGCTCATCGGCCGGCTGATCCCCGTGCCCGGCAGCGACCCCGACGACGAGGACGCCCCGAAGATCGACACCCGGCTGCGCAACAAGGTCCTCTACGAGGTGCTGCGCCGGCTGATGCTCACCAAGGGCGGCAAGAAGCGCCGCGGTGGCTTCATCTCCTACGCCCAGCTCGGCATCAACCAGCTCGGCGCGGTCTACGAGGGCCTGATGTCCTACACCGGCTTCGTCGCCACCGAGCAGCTCTACGAGGTCGCCAAGAACGGCGACCCGAAGGACGGCTCGTGGATGATCCCAGCCTCCAAGGTCGACGAGTACGACGACACCGTCTTCGTCTACAAGGAGGACCCCTACACCGGTGTCCGCAGCCGGGTCAGCTACCAGCCCGGCCAGTTCGTCTACCGCCTCGCCGGCCGGGACCGGCAGACCAGCGCCTCCTACTACACGCCGCAGTCGCTGACCGAGGTCACCGTCCAACTCGCCCTCAAGTACCGGCTCGACCAGGACGACACGGTCACCCCGGCCCGTGAGCTGCTGGACTGGACGATCTGCGAGCCAGCGCTCGGCTCCGGCGCGTTCCTCAACGAGGCGATCAACCAGGTCGCCGCCGAATACCTGCGCCGCCGCCAGAAGGAACTGGAGGTCACCCTCGACCCGGAGGACTATCACCTCGAACTCCAGCGGGTGAAGGCGTACATCGCCCTGCACAACAGCTACGGCGTCGACCTCAACCGCACCGCCGTCGAGCTGGCCGAGGTGTCGCTCTGGCTCAACGTCATGCACGCCGGCCTCCAAGCCCCCTGGTTCGGCCTGCACCTGCAGCGCGGCAATTCGCTCATCGGCGGCGGTCGTAAGACCTACACCTCGAAGCAGCTCGCCGACAAGTCGTGGCTGACCACCGCGCCGAAGGAGCAGCCCTTCCGGGACGGGCCGATCGATGAGGGCAGCATCCACCACTTCCTGCTCCCCGCCGACGGCTGGGGTGCGGTCGCGGGGGAGAAGGAGGCCCGCGAGCTGGCGCCGGCCGAGACCGCGCGATTGAAAGCCTGGCGTACGGCGATGAAGCGCACGCCGTCGGCCAAGGGGAAGAATTCGCAGGTCCAGCGCTTGCAGGCGCTCGCCCGACGGGTTGAGTTCCTGTGGGGGCTGGTGCAGCAGCGGCTTGAGATCTCGGAGCGGGAGATCCGCCGCGACATCAAGGTCTGGGGCGCCGACGATCTGCCGCCGGTCACTGAGGCGGTGCCCCGCGAGGAGATCCTCGCCGACCTGACCGCGCCGGGCACGCCCTACTGGCGACTCAAGACGCTGATGGACGTCTGGTGCGCGCTGTGGTTCTGGCCACTGGACAAGGTCGGGCTGCTTGACGGCTCCGACCCGGCCTACCCTGCCGCGTCCGTACAGGTCTCGCACATCAAGGACGAGCCGGCGTACGAGGAACCGGTGGTCTACGAGACGGCGGACATATTCGGCAACGTGCAGCCGCAGCAGATAAAGATGCCGACGAAGGCGACCGGCAGCCGACGGATGACGGTGGCGGAACAGCTCCGTCAGCAGGTGCCGCTGTCTAGCCTGGACGACTGGCTGACGTTCGCAGAGGCGCTCATCGGCCGGACTGACCTGGACGAGAACGCCGAGCGGTTCTACGGCCTGACGTTCACGAGCCTGAGCGAGATGAGCGATTTCGAGCAGAAGCTCGACGGCGTGATCGGCGTCGACTCACCCTGGACCCTCTCTGACCGTTTTCCCTGGCTCCTTGCGGCTGATCTGATCGCCGACCAGCAGGGCTTCTTCCACTGGGAGCTGACTTTCGCGCACGCGTTCGCGAAAGGCGGCTTCGACCTCCAGGTCGGCAACCCGCCTTGGGTGCGGCCCCGCTGGATGGAAGATGTGGTGCTCGCCGAGCACGAGCCGTGGTTCCGGCTGGCCGAGAAGCCACCGGTCGAGCTGTGGCGGGAGCGCAAGTCTGCGCAGCTCGCCAGCGGGGTCACCCGATCGGATCTCCTTGGGCAGCTGACGAGCAACGCCGGGTTGGTCGCGTCGCTGACGCAATCGGGCAGCTATCCGCTGCTGGTCGGCACGCAGCCGGACCTCTACCGGGCGATGGTGTGCCGGGTCTGGTCACACCTTGGCCGGTCAGGCACGGCGGGTCTGATCCACCCGGACACCCACTTCGGGGGAGCGAGGGAAGGCGCGCTGAGGGAGGCGGCCTACCGTCACCTCCGCATCCACGCTGGCTTCGTCAATGGTGCCAACTGGGCCTTCGACGACGCGGGTCGTACCGTTGAGTTCGGCGTCCACATCTACGCTCCGCCGAGCGAGGTCAGCTTCAAGCACCTCAGCGAACTCTACGGGGCCCGCGTGCTGGCCGACTCGCTCGACCACGATGGAAGCGGCCCGGTCCCGGGTCAGCGTCACAACGGGAGCTGGGACCTCCGGCCGCACCGGTCTCGCGTCATTGAGGTGGACGGCGCCAAGCTTGCTCTGTGGCATGGGCTGCGGGGCGGTGCGGACACTGCGGCGGGTCGCGCCGCGCTGCTGCATCCGGTCACCGTCGAGGAGGAGCACGCGATCGCCGCCCTCACCGCCACGAAGCGCCGCCTGGGCGACGGGGATCTGCGCATCAGTCCTGGCTACCACGAGGCGAACGGCAAGAAGGACGGTCTGATCCGCTGGCATCAAGGCCAGCCCGACTCACTCGATGGGCTGGTGTTGCAAGGGCCGCATCTCGGCGTCGCCACACCCTTCGCCAAGCAGCCGCGTGTTCCCTGTCGAACCAACAGCGACTGGGACGCGCTCGATCTCACCACAATGCCGCCGGACTTCGTTCCCGGCACCAACTACGTGCTCGCCGGTGCCGAGGCGCAGACCAAGAAGGCGCAGGACGTCTGGGACGGCGTGCGGTACACCGAGCGGTACCGGTTGGCGTGGCGGTGCATGATCGCCTTCAACACCGAGCGTTCGCTGTTCGCCGCGCTGATCCCGCCCGGACCGGCACACGTTCACGCGGTGCACAGCATGGCCCTGGCTGACGATCGGACGACCGCACTGTCGGCCGGCTTCTGGGCCGCCCTGCCGCTGGACTACCTGCTCCGCATCACTGGCCGGTCGCACCTCCAACCGGGCGAGGCACGGGTGATGCCAGCGCCGAGCGCCGATCACCCGTTGGCGTCGCACCTGCTGCTGCGCACCCTGCGGCTCAACTGCGTCACCAACGCGTACGCCCCGCTGTGGAACGGGTTGTTCGACGCCGACTGGTCGCTCGATCGGTGGGCCACGGCCTGGCCCGGCCTCGGCCCGCTCGGCGAGGTGGAGCCGGCGTGGACAGCCGCCACCGCGTTGCGCGGTGAGCGGGAGCGGCGAGCAGCGCTGGTGGAGATCGACGCCCTGGTCGCGGTGTGGCTGGGGATCGGTATCGACGAGTTGCTGGCGATGGTGCGGGCGCGATTCCGGATCCTCACCGAACGCGAGGACCAGATGTGGTTCGACGCGTCTGGGCGGCGCCTCGCGGCCGACTCGTATGCGTTCGGCTTCGGGCAGACGAAGCAGCACTACGAGCAGCTGATGGTGTACCTCGATGATCCGCAGCGCCACCCGGTGCCCGACGGCTACACCGCGCCGTTCTACAAGGCAGATCGGGAGAACGAGTATCGGCAGGCACATGCTGTGTTCAGCAAGCGGCTTCAGGACGCGATCGACGCGGGCTGGCAGCCGTCGTAGCCCGTTACCCCTCTTCGACACCGAAGGAGAGCAGATGGTTCCCAGCAACCACCAGAAGCACCAGGCTGGGCGGCACCTCGCGGTGGCTGAGGCCCTGTTACAGGGCCATTCGGCGAGCCTGCACGGTGCGCAAACCTTCGTGACGATCAACGGTAGGACGGCCGCTGTGCAGGTCGCCGCGCAGGGCACCTGGATGATCGCGGACATCGACAAGATGACGGCGATGTCGATCGACTATTTCGATGACGTGGCCCAGCCTGCGGTCGGGGACGCCGCCTCCTGACTGACTGCGCGACGGGAGCGCCTCTGGCGTGGCCGCCGGCTGCGCTCCCGTCTTGTGTGGCTCAGTACCCAGACTTGGTGGCTCGGACGAAGCTGGTCCACGCGGCGGGGGAGAAGGTGAGCGCGGGCCCGCTCGGGTCCTTGCTGTCCCGTACCGCAACGAGGCCCGGCAGGTTGTCGGCGACCTCCACGCAGTTCCCGCCGTTGTCGCCGCTACGGGTGCTCTTGCGCCAACGGGCGCCAGTCAGCTCAGCCATGATGGACCTCTCCGATGATCTTGTTGATCAGTTGCCTCGATTGTTGCTCATCGAGGGCCAGGGACGTGAGGCTCGCCCACACTTCTTCATAGATGGCGAGTTCTTCCTTGCGATCGAGGTAGAGCGCTCCAGTCAGCGACTCGCTATAGATGAGGGACGGATCGGGCTCGACCCGGTTGCGGAGCGGGAAGTCCAGCATGACGAAGGGGCCGGCCACCGCGCCGAAGTGCAGACCGGCGCTGAGGGGGAGCACCCGGATCGAGACGTGGGGGAACGCGCCTACGTTGAGCAGGTGCCGTAGCTGTTCGGCCATCGTGGCAGGACTGCCGACGACCCGTAGGAGGACTGCCTCGGAGAGGATCGCCTCGAACTGGGGTGCGGGTGGAAGGCGACGTTCTAGGAGGGCCTGGCGCTGCAAACGGACCTCGACCAGCCGTTCACGATCGTCCTGCGTGATGCGTGAACGGTGCTGATAGACGCCACGAGCATAGGCGCGGGTCTGCAGCAGCCCGGGCACCAGAGTGTCCTCATACTCCCGTAGCCGCGAGGCGGCGGATTCCAGGCCGACGTAGAGCTCGAACCAGTCGGGGATAGCGTCGCCGTACGAGTGCCACCAGCCCTTGGCTTTGGTCTCGGCGGCCAGGGCGGTGAGGGCGCCGGCCAGGTCGGGCGTCGCCCCGTAGAGCTCGCACATGGCCTTGACGTCGAGCGCGCGCACCGGGCCGAGGCCGGTCTCGATGCGCCACATCTTCTGCCGGCTGCAGTGCAGTGCCTCCGCCACGCCGTCGAGCGTCATCCGGGCTTCGGTGCGCAGCTCCCGCAGCGCCCGACCGAGCTGCCGTCGCGGCACTGTCGATCCCATATCGTCGGCCATCAGCTCCCGTCCTCTCGCAAGTTGCATTTTGTTACATCCGGACGCCATCGGTGAAACGCGCTGCTGTTGCCCCCGGGAATCAATTCCCCGGGCGACTATCACGCGGGTCAATTGCGTCTCCGACCATACAAGACGCCCCCGACAGGAGCCATGAACGCGCCATTGATACGCGCGCCTGATCGGCCTGCTACCGAGGGTGCAATGGTGTGGCGGGAGGTCTGCTCGGCCGAAGGCCGTTGGAGACCATCATCGGGACGAGTGCGGCCCGTACGCGAGGGCGATGCCGCACCACCCCGAGCCGCCTGATGGGTCCGCACCCACCGGCCCGGCAGATGTCCCGTGCCGGGCCGGTGGGCGGATGTGGGTCGGTCACCAGGGACAACGTCCCTCAGGCGGCGACCCCGGGGAACACCACGAGAGATCCGTCGTTGCGTCGCTCGATCTCGATCGCGACGTCGGCTTGATGGATTCCCAGGTTGAGGTCATCGCCGAAGGCGCGGAGGCGGTATGCAGCCTTGAGTAGTTCGTCGACCTCGCCCTGGGTGAACATGATGCTTCGGAAGCCGCCGTTACGCTTCAACTCCAGAGTCGACAGCCTCAGCAGGACTCCGTTGATCCCTGATTCCAGCTCGTCGACGCGGCGCTCGTCGTCGTGCAACGTCCCGACGAAGCTCTTGAACGGATTGCTCGTGCCCGCCAGCTGAGCGTGCTCAACTGCTTGCAGCACCATCACTCGGCGCTTGAGAGCGATGGCGAGTCGCGCGAGCTCCAGGTGCGCGCGGAATACACCACCCTCCTCGTTGATGCCGGGGAAGGCAGTCGTCAGGGCGCCGACCTCCACCGGCCCGTCGGGCAGCGCAGCCAGCGCATCGTGCCACTTGACGAGCCGACGCTTCGCTCGTTCGATCGCCGTGCTGATCGCGTACGACGAGGAGTCCAGCCCCAGCGACAGGCCGACCCGGCCCTGGTCGAGGAGAATCGACGTCGCTTTGTCGATCGCGTCACGGCAACCGTCCAACTCGCTGCGTTCGGTCTCGAGGCTGTTTTCGTGCAGCTGCTCCAGCAGGTCGTTGATCCGCTCGATTGCCCTTTGGCGTTGGTGATCGGCGTGGGCGCTGACGCCGACCGCGACGGCCATCAGCACCAGCGGCGCGGCCACTGTCAACGCGCCCGCGCTGGCCACTGCCACACCGGCCGTGGTGGCCGAACCGGTGGCGGCACCCGCGACAGCGGCCTTGCCGGTAACGGGATGGAACGTGGCACCGGCGACGATGCGGCCAGCCGAGTTGACCAGCGGGCCGCGAACAGCTCCCGTGGCCGCCTTCGCGGCCATGGGTCGGACAAGTCCCTTGCCGACCTGTGCGGCGACCTTCGCCGGCACCACCATCCGGTAGAGCACCTCACCGGTAGCGGCGACGTTCACCGTCGGAGGCGCCGACTTCGCGGTCTGCGTCACGAGCTGCGACAACTGCTGAGCGAGCGGACTGGCCGCATGCAGGGGAATTCCGTCATTCCGGTCACGCTTGGTCGAGATCGGATACGCTTCCAGCGTGGCGATCGGGGCATCCGCCAGCGTAGCCAGGACGGTCCTCAGCTCTGCGAGTCGAGCCGGTGTCATGCCCCCATCACCCAGCACGTCCGGCACGCTCACGGCGTCCGTGGCGAGTGTCCATACCGGCACAGCGGCGTTGCCATCAGCGGTCACGTCTTGTCCCTCCTGAGACTGCGCATCACCATAAGCGGTGGTAGCGACGCCAACAACATCCTCAGGTCGGCGACGTGACCATTGCCCAGATTGTCGCCGCTATTCGCTATGCGGTGGCTGACGCCCGTTCGCGCGGTCCGTCGGCGCGCCGGTATGACGCCCAGCCTTCACTGCAATCAACGGCAGGAGGTCGCGGTGTCGAGCGGCTGGAGTTGGGTGGTGCGGGTCGCCATTCGTACCCATTAACGCTGCGGTCGGGGCGTCGGTCGCGGTGGCACGTAGGAGTCGGTGTCAACCGCTGCGATCGAGGACTCGGACGACCAGGACGGTGCCGTCGCGGCCGAACGAGTACACACCGCCGTCGGCCGGCAGCGTCGCGTTCCTGCCGAAACTCGGCGCCTCCCGCAGATAGGCGCCGACCCGGCCCTCGGCCAGCTCCCGGTAGAGGCGGCTCTCCACACCTCGGAACACCTCCAACGTCCTACCGCGCCCCAAGGGGGCGCGGTGCCGGGTGCCCTCCGCGACGATTCCGTTGGGAAGCTCAAACGTCGCGGCGCTGCTCGTCGCCCACGCCGGGTCCAGGTCGAAAAGCCCCGGCTGCGATCTCGGATCCTCCGTTCCGCGCTGGCGGGGTGTGGCATAGCCACTGGCGGCTTCGCTATTTCCGGCGAAGAGCAGAGCGGTGGCCGCCACGGCGCGGGTCAGAATCTGGGTGAACCAGCCACGCTGCTGCTCAGGAATGTCGAAGACCTGAGGCGCGCCGGGCGGTAGCTCGTCAGCCAGGTCCGGCTCCGGGGCGGCCTGATCGGCCGCGGACGGTACGCCGGACAGCGCATGTCTCGCCGGGGCTTCATCAGGAGTGGCCGTGCGAGGTCGCCAGAACTGGTCCTCGGGACGGGTGCTCAACAGGTCGTCGAGCTCCTCGTCATCGCCGGACCACAACTCGTCATCGCCGGGCGGGTCGAGCACGTAAGCGGTTATCCCGGCATGGGTGAGGTGCGACGCGACCATCAGCGACGGCGGGTGGCTTCCGCCCACCGACAGCGCCTCCACCTGCACGGCGGCCCGGGCGAGCTGCCCGTGGATGAAGCTCGGCGGCTGGTGGGTTCCTTTGCACTCCAGGACCACGATCTTCATCCGCCTGCGGGTATTTGTGGCGTGGTGGCCGAGCAGGATGTAATCCGGTCGCTTCTTGGTGCGCGAGACCGACTCCACCGCGCCGGCCCCGTCCACGAAGCCGGCCTTCAACGCCACCTCGGCGTCGACCGCGTGGAAGGTCCACCCCCGGTGCTGGCGGCGCAGAAGGTGCTTGGCGACGACGAGGGCCAGCCCGATGCCCAGCTGCTCGGACTGGGTCACCTTGTGGTGATAGACGACCTCGTTGGCATCCGGCGTCAGCGCGAGTCGTCTGCCGCCGACCCTGGTCAGCGTGGCGCAGTAGCGGACCGCAGCCCAGTTTCGGGCCACCTGCGACAGCGGGGATGCGGTCAACAGGGTGGTGGCCACCCCCAGCTCGTGCAGGACCTGCGCCGGGGTGGTCCGCATCCCGCCTTTACCGACGTCGACCGGGGTCAACCTCTTGTGATGCCAGTACGCCTGCCGCGTCTTGGCGTGTGTCTCGGCGTAGCGGAGCACGTCGTCGACGAGCTGGTCGGAGGATTCGAGCGCCAGCAGCGACTGGTAGTTCAGCGACTGGACGAGGGATTCAATCTCCACGCGCACCCCCGGTGCTGACGCACTGCACGGGACAGGCACTCACTGTGATCGAAGAATCTCAGAGTGTCAATGTGAGTGGGAGCTGCCGGTGGGGCAGTAGCAGTGGATCATTGGCTGCCCTCAAGTCAGTGCGAAGCCGGTGTTCTCTGCCCGCCCCGCCGTGCAATTCCCATTGACGAGAGATGGCATACCGCCCGGCTGACTCCATGAACATCACCAATTTGCTGGTCGTCCGAAGTGGACCATAAAGGTGAGGCGACCTATGCGTTCCGTCGATAGATTGGTCGGCATGGCGTACCGGAACTACACGGCCGATGGCAGCTACTGGACCGTCCGTAAACAGGGATCGATCTACTGGGTCGCCCGCATGCGTCGTGTCGACGGCTCCTACGAGTGGCTGGACACCTGGGGCGGTTACGAGCGCGCGGGCGCCGCCGCCGGCGCCGCAGCTCAACTCGCGTACAACCAGGCGCGGGAGGACGTGCTCAAGGAGCTGGTCGGGAACCTGCACGACGCGCTGGACCGCGCGGGTCTGGGCGCCTTGCCCAATCCCGCCCCGGTGCAGCCCCCCGTCAGGTCGGAGCTTCCGGCGGCCGTCGCACTGGACGAACCTGAGGACTGACCGCGGGTCGGCCGGGCGATGCGTTTGGTAAAGGTGGGGTGCGAGGTCGAGGTCGGCCCGGATCTGCTGCCCGTCACTCTCGCCCGCGATGGCGCTGTCCTGATCCAGCAGGGATCCGTGGCCGAGGTCAGGGCGCTGCTCGACCGGTGGACGGTCCCGGTCGACCATCCGCACCAGGTCATCGACGGGATGACGGTCATCGCGCCTCGCCTGCGCAGCGATGACAGCGACAACGAGGCCGGCTTCACCGATCTCGCCCTGTCGCCGCACACGGATCGCAGCCTGCACGAGCAGCCACCCAGCGTGCTCGCCACGCTGATGCTCGCACCGGCCAGGGACGGGGGAAGCGCCACGTTGGTGGACGGAGCCCGGGTGCTGGCGCTCGCCCGCCGGTGTGCCTCGGACGCTGAGATCGCCCGACTGCGGCTGAGGACGACCAGCGGCCGCTTCGGCCCACCGGTCGTCGAGTTCAGCCCCGACCACGCCCGCATCCGGTACCGCAACGACTGCATCGCCCATCCGTACAGCACCGACGGACGGACGGAGCCCGTGGCAGCCGTCCGTCGCCTGATCGTCGAGATGACTCGGTCCCTGCGCCTGAGAGCGGGCGACGGTTACCTCGTACACAATCACCGCTTCTTACACGGGCGAGCCGCGTTTGCCGGCGATCGGCGTCTGGTGCGGTTCTTGGCGAGCGTCAACAGCGACCATCCGTACGCGTGGTTGAACCGGGGGTTTTCGATTGCGAGTTCCTAAACCACGCCCGGCGGTGTCGCCGCCCAAGAGCCGCGCCCACCTGATTGCCGCGCTGTCGACGGTGCCGTCGCCGTCCGACGCGGCCTTTCCGCAGGCGGTCCGCGCGGTCATCGAGGCGTACGCGGATCCCGAGCCGCTGCTGCGAGCCGTTCTCGACGATCACGCCGTCCGCACCCGGTCCCGGTTCGTGGCGCTCTACGCGCTCCTGCTGCGGTTGCGACGCGAGGAGCGCCACGCCGAGTACTCCTCGGTCGTCCGGCATCACGAGGATGAGTTCGGATCCGAGCCCTACTTCCACACATTCCGTGCGATCGTGGCCCGGGCCAAGGGTGACCTCGCCTCGCTGCGTAGCTCCGTCGAATTCTCGCGGCAGGCCGTCGCCGCGATGCCGAACGTGGCGGCGGTGGTTCATCAGTTGGCGGCGTTCTGGGTCGAATACCTCGAACGGTTGGAGGACCCCGGCCCCGCGCGGGACCTCGACGAGGTGGAACGACACGTCGACCGGGCAATCACCCTCACCCAGGGTCGTGCCGCCCACTACTACGAGACCAAGGGGCGGGTGCTGGCACTGCGGGGTGAGTTCGAGGCCGCCCGGGCTGCCGTGGCGCAGGCAATCGAACTTGAACCGCGTACCTCCCGTGACCACCCGCGGCGGTTGACCCAGTACCAGTCGAGCCGCATCCGGATCGATCTCATGCAGGAGCGCGCACGATGGGCTCAGGCCCACGCCCGCTTCCGCACCGAGTTGACCGAGTTCAAAGGCCAGCAGCTGCAACTGCTGGGTCTGCTGGCGGCCGTGGTGGCGTTCATCGCCACCGCCAGCAACATCGCCAGCCAGAGCGCCGGCGTCGAGGGCCTCCGCCTCATGCTCGTGGCGTCCGGCGCAATCGCAGTCGTTTTCGGTACGTTCTCTCTCGTCAACAACAGCCGCATTCGCCGGGTGATCGCAGCGGTCGTCATCGGATGCGCCATGATCGGGGCGGGGATGTTCGTGCCGGCCTCGTGGATGTCATGAGAGTTGGACCAGCTATGAAGGTGGCGGAAGCGATATCCACCGCTGGAGGCGCGCGGGTAAACGAGGACCGTGTCGGCCACCGCGGCACCCTCGCCTGGGTCATCGATGGCGCCACCGACCTCTACGACGACACCGTGCTTCCCGCAGACAGTGACGTGCAGTGGCTTGTCGACCGCGTTGGTGAGCGCTTGACTCAGGCCGGCGCTGACGATTACCGGGACTGCGCCGCCGCACTGCTGACGTCGATCGCCGCAGACGTGGCCGACGAACAGGCGACCCTGGCATTCCCCGCCAGCAGGGTGCCGCCCGCCTGCTCGATAGCGGTCTGCGTCGACCAGGGCACCAGCTACGACCTCGCCCGCATCGGCGACGCCACCGCCGTGGTCGACGGCGATCGGCCGGTGGTGCTGTCGACCGGTTACTTCGACCGACGGGAAGCTGCGGCAGTGGCGACGAATGAGGGCGACGCGGGCCGGATCGTCGCGGCGATGCACCGACGCCGGCTGTACACGATGACCTCCGGTGATGTCGAATCGGTCTTCTCCGGGCACCCGCACCGCCAGCTTCGCCCGCACACCGTCTGCGGTGAATGGACAGGCATCGACTGCATCCTGCTGTGTACGGACGGCTTCGCCCGTCTTGTCACCGACTACGGGCTGTATCGCTCGTGGGCCGAGGTGATCAGGGACGCGAACGATCGAGGGCTGCACTATCTGGAGAAACTGATCCGGGACGCAGAAAGCCAGCCCGGCAATGGCAGTGGCCGGTTCAAGCGGGCCGATGACGTCGCGGCGCTCCTGCTGACCCCGAACTGACGCCACGTCCACGGAAGGACCACGTGTATGACCGAGCGACCGCCGTACCTGGTGGAGAGAAATCCGGGGTACTTCGAGTACCAGCTGCCGATCTCGGTCAAGCTCGTGATCGATCACCACGGTCGAGTGCCGCTACTGCGCAACGAGCGTGACGAGTGGGAGTTGCCCGGCGGCAAGCTCGAGGTGGGTGAGACTCCCGAGGACGGCGTCTGCCGGGAAGTCGCCGAAGAGCTCGGATTGACCATCACCGAGGTCGACATCATCGACTCCTGGGTCTACGTGATTACCCCGGTCCGGCACGTGTTCATCGTGAGCTTCGGGGCCACCTACGTCGGCGACGAGCAACTCGTCTACTCCTCCGAGCACAAGGAACTCGGCGTGTTCACATACGACGAGGTGCCTCGGCTGCACATGCCCGAGCCCTACAAGCGGACCATCCAGCGATGGCGCGAGCGCCAGCTGTCGTAGCGGGCCGGTCTGGGCGGATTTGCCGCTTGAGTACTGGTGTTGCCAATGGATCGGGAAAGGTGCGACGGCCTCCAAGCGCACGCGAACAGGAACATCGCAGCAAATCATCCACATCGGACGCTTCTACTGCGGAAGGTGTAGACACCTCTGTTCGATCGGTTGACATCGTTTGCAGCCGGGCGGTAGCAGTATGTACACGGCTCGCGCCCGCATCGTTGAACTGCATCGCCGTGCCGGCCCCGGGGGAGAACAGTTGAAGGCGAATGAGACGACCGTCCGTAACCTGCTGCAGGGCGAGAAGCAGTACGTCGTTCCCCTCTACCAGCGCCGCTACAGCTGGAAGCGTCGAGACCTTGCGCAGGTGTGGGCCGATGTGATGCGGGTGACGGAGGTGGGCGACAACACCACGCACTTCCTCGGCTCGGTAGTGCTGGCGCCCAGTCCGGCCAATACGCCAACCGGCGTGCAGAGTTGGCTGGTGGTGGATGGCCAGCAGCGGCTGACTACCTTGAGTATCCTCCTGTGCGCGATTCGCGATCACGTCTATGAGTCGGATGCGCAACTGGCCGCCAAGATCGACGATATGTATCTGTTCAACAAGTACGCGTCGGGAATGGAGCGGTACACGCTGCTGCCCACCAAGGCAGACCGAGCGGCCTGGCTGGCGCTTGTGGAACGGGATCCGGGTGCTGGCGGTGAAGACCGCATCGGAGAGGCATATCGCTTCTTTCGAGCTGCGCTCGTGCAAGCCGATGACCCAGACGACGACCATGATCTCATCCGGATCGAGCAGGCGGTGGCGGCACGGCTGAGTTTGGTGGAGATCGCCGCGCATCCGGATGACAACGTCCACCGGATCTTCGAGTCTCTTAACTACACCGGCCAGCCGCTCACCCAGGCGGACCTGCTGCGGAACTACCTATTTATGCGCCTGCCTGCTCGTGGTGATCACGTCTACGAACGGCACTGGCTGCCGCTTCAGGAACTGCTCACCGACAAGCAGCTTGAAGACCTGGTCTGGTTGGATCTCGTGCTCCGTGGTGACGATCGTGCCACTCAGGAGGCGATCTACCAGTCTCAGCAGCAGCGACTCGGCCAACTGTCCGGCGAGAGTGCGATCGAAGAGTGGATCATTGACCTCCATCACAAGGCTCGATTGCTCCGTATGATTTTGGTGCCGAGCGAGGTGAGTGATCCAATCCTGCGGCGCGCGTTGGACCGACTTGACCGCTGGGGCGCGGCGGTAGTTCACCCCATCGCACTTCATGTCCTCCTGGCACATGAGGCCGGTCGCCTCAGCTCCACCGAGACAGCTGATGCATTGCGTGTCGTTGAGAGCTACCTTGTCCGTCGCATGATCGCCGGCATCGCAAGCGCCAACACCAATCGGGTCCTGATGTCACTTGTCAAGGATCTGGGCGAGCAGCTCCCGTCGGCCAAGGCGATTACTCGAGCGCTTTCCGGGGTGAGGAAGAAGTTCCCCACCGACCAGTACATCCGGGAGGCCGTGTTGGTTAACAGCTTTTACTGGCTGGGTCGGGGCCCGCAGCGCAGCTACGTGCTGCGCTGTATCGAGGAGGACCTCGAGCACAAGGAACCCATCAACTTCGACACCGCGAAGGTCACTATCGAACACGTGCTGCCGCAGTCTCTAACGGACGACTGGCGGGAGATGCTTCACCCCGACCTGGAGAACGACGAGACTGTCGAGGAGCTGCACAGCTCCCTGGTGCACACCCTTGGAAATCTCAGCCTGACCGCCTACAACCCCAAGCTGGCTAACGACAACTTCGAGGCGAAGAAGAAGATTCTCCGTGACAGTGGCTTGGCGATGAACCGTGAAATCGCTGATGCGCCGCGCTGGGGTCGCGCGGAGATCCTTGCGCGTGGCCGAGCCCTCGCCGACCGGATCCTCGCCATCTGGCCGGGGCCCGACGAATCAGCCGCGGCCACCCCGCCCAGCCCTCGCTGGTCACTGATGAACCAGGCGCTCGCCAGTATTCCGGCTGGTCGCTGGACCAGTTATTCGGACATTGCGGAGGTCGTGGGCGTGTTCCATCGTGCCGTCGCCGGCCGACTTGCCAGCGTCCAGGTCCCGAACGCCCACCGGGTGCTGAAGATCGACGGCGCGATCTCCGCTGACTTCCGCTGGCCCGACCCGCAACGCCGTGACGATCCAAAGGTCGTCTTGGAAGCTGAAGGTGTGCGCTTCGACCATGCCGGCCGCGCGGCAGCGGATCAACGGATGACCGCCAGCGAATTAGCGCGAGAGGTTGGCCTAGACACCAGCGACGACAGGGACGAGGAGAACCGAGCCTGAAGTCGCGCGGAATGGCGTGCTCTCTCACGACCGACGGTTAGACGCAACTCGCTGTCGTCCCGCCGCCGGACTTGGGCCGCGATTGCTAATCACTTCCGTGGGTCGGCGAGCTGGTCGTTCCTGATGCGGTCAGCCTGTGCCGTCTCATGGCTGGCGAGCTCGTCCGGTCTCGGCGCGCTGGGTGCGAGTGCTCAGGACGCCGAACGTTGCTCCGCCCCCGGGAAGGGCATCCAGTGAGCCAAAGAATCCCGAGACGGATTCAGTAGCCATCGCTGACAGTGAATATTACGAAGGAGATGTTTAAGCGCCCTCAGCCGAGGTCGTGTTCCTCCAGGCCGGTGTTGAGGACCCAGGCGAGCGGCAGGGTCGCGCGGGCGACGTACTCACCGCCGTTCAGGCGGTGCAGGGTGACGGTCTGCGCCGTATCTCGGTCGACTACCCAGTACTGGGGGATGCCTGCCGCGGCGTATTCATTGCGCTTTATCACCGTGTCGACGCCCTCGGAGCCGGGCGAGACGATCTCGATCACGAGGAGCACGTCGGCGACCGGCAGCCAGACGCCGTCTGCCTGAGCCTTGCTCCACACGACCAGGTCCGGGATGCGTCCACCAACGCCGCCGTCCCGACCGGGGATGCGGAGCCCGACCGCCTGGGCGACCCTGTCCCCCGGGACACCGCCCTGGGCGAGCCACACTAGGAGCCGGCTCGCGATGATCGCGTGGGCATATCCCGGCGGTGGCAGAATCGAGACGACTCCCTCGGGGCTGATCTCATACCCGTGGTTCTCGTCTTCGGCCATCATCGCGGTGAGGTCATCGAGCGTCACGACAGGGGGCATGTACCTGCCAACCGCCTCTGAGCCCATTTGCGCATCCTACCGGCTCTGCAGGCCAGCATCCTGCTGCGGCGAGCGACCGTTCGCCGCTACGGAGGGTGTCGCTAGGCCGACTCGCTGTCTGATCATGCCTTGTCGGTCGACCCTGCGCTGGTAGAGGGTGCAGTAGCATTCGGCAGTGATCCGCTCATGAGGCCGACCATCGCCGCCGACACCCTGCGTCGGACCCTCACCCAGTACCTGACCACCACCTTCGGTCTGACCGAGGACGGCGTCCGCCACGGCCTGGAGGGCTTCCTCTCCCACCCGGAGCAGGGCATCTTCCGCGGCCCGTACCTGCGGATTCGCACCCCCTTCCGCCCGGCGGAAGGGGATTGGCGGGCGCACCTGGACTGGGCACCGACCTCCTTCACCCCCTACCTGCACCAGGCGAACGCGTTCGCCCGGTTGTCGACGAAGGGCAAGGCGGCCGAGCCGACCCTGATCACCACCGGCACCGGCTCGGGCAAGACCGAGTCGTTCCTGATCCCGGTGCTGGACCACTGCCGGCGGCAGAAGCAGCAGGGCAGAACCGGGATCAAGGCGATCCTGCTCTACCCGATGAACGCCCTGGCGACCGACCAGACCCAGCGCATCAATGAGCTGCTCGCCGACCCGGCGCTCAGCCAGGTCACCGCCGGTCTCTACATCGGCGACGTCGCCGCCATCGAGTACGCGCACGTGTTCACCAAGCGCTCGGAGATGCGCCGCACCCCGCCGGACATCTTGATCACCAACTACAAGATGTTGGACCTGCTGCTCCAGCGCGCCGACGACCTGCCGCTCTGGGAGGGCGCCGAGCCGGCGTATGTAGTGCTCGACGAGTTCCACACCTACGACGGCGCGCAGGGCACCGACGTGGCGATGCTGCTGCGTCGGCTCGCCGCCGCGCTCGACCTCGACGAGCCGGAGCGGCCACTCGGGCCGATCTGCCCCGTCGCCACCTCCGCCACGCTCGGTGAGGGCGGCGGCCGCGACGGTCGTACCGCGATCCGTGAGGTCGCCGAGCAGGTCTTCGGCGTCGCCTTCGACGCCGACTCGCTGGTGGGGGAGGACCGCTACGAGGCCGGCGAGTTCGTCGCCCGCCAGGACTTCAGCCTGCCGCTGCCCAGTCCGGAGCAGCTTGCCGCGGTCGACGACCGCAACCCTGAGCTGATGATGGCCGAGGTCGCCGAGCTGGTCGTCGGCGAGCGCTGCCTCGATGACCCGACCCGCCTCGGCGAGCTGCTGCGCCAGCACCCGTTGACGAAGGCGGTGCTCGACTCGCTCCAGGCGCGCCCGTGCACCCTCGACGAGATCATTGACGTGCTGCCGCGCAAGAACGCCACCGGCTGGGGCAGCGTGATGAAGACGCCGCCTGAGATCACCGCCAGGGCCCTCACCCGGTTCGTCGGTCTGCTCTCGGTCGCGCAGAACCCGGATGCTCCCGGCCGCCCGCTGCTCAACATCGAGACCCACCTGTGGGTACGCGCCGTCTCCCGCCTGCTGCGCGGCACCTCGCACCAGGCTGCCTTCGGCTGGTACGGCGAAGCGCCGCGCGAGCTGGACCCGTACGCCACCGACGCGGACGTGGTCGTTGCCGACAACCGCTACCCCCGGTTGCCGGCGATCTACTGCCGGCACTGCGGCCGCTCCGGCTGGATGGCGCTGTCGCCGGAGAAGGACCCGCAGGAGCTGGAGACCGACCCGGACAAGATCTACCGGGCCAGCGTCGGTCGGGACAAGCGTCGGGTCCGCGCGCTGATCGCCGCGACCGAGGACGAGGTACGCCAGCGCTCCCGGGGGCTGCTGGTCCTGGAGTACGGCCGTCGGGTGCGCCCCTTCGACGAGCAGCGCGACCGGGAGCCCACCGACGACGCGATCGTCGTGCTCGGCGACGTTCTCGACATCGACGGCGCCGAGAAGGATCGCTGCCCCTCCTGCGAGCTGGACCACGGCATCCGCTTCCTCGGCGCCGGCCTGGCCACCCTCGCCTCGGTGGCGATCACCCAACTCTTCACCGGCGGTGAGCTCGACGAGGCCGAGAAGAAGACGCTGCTGTTCAACGACTCGGTCCAGGACGCCGCCCACCGGGCCGGTTTCGTCGCCAACCGGTCCTACTCGTTCTCCCTGCGCTCCCTGCTCGCCGGCCGGCTGACCGCCGGTGAGTCGATCGGGCTCGACGACCTCTTCGTCAAAATGATTGAGGAGGCAGCCAAGCCGGAGATCCTCTCCACCGTCGTACCGCCGGACCTGCACGACCAGCCCGGTGTCGACAGCCTGCTCGCCGGTGAGCACACCGGCAGCCGGGAGACCTGGGAGCTGATCAGCGAACGGCTCGTCTTCGCCACCGTGATGGAGACCGGGCTGCGCTCCCGCCAGGGCCGCACCCTGGAGCTGACCCGCAGCGTCGCCGTCGAGGTCGCCCTCGGCGATCCGGCGCGAGCCGCCGCGATCTGCCGGGACGTGCACCTCACCGGCCCAGGCCAGATCGGCGGGACGCCGCCGGACGAGGCCCGCTACCTCGCCTTCCTGCGGGGTCTGCTGGAACGGCTGCGCACCCGCGGCGCGGTGTACCACGAGTGGCTTGTGCCCTACCTGAAGCGCGGCGGCACCCGATGGCAGGTCTGGGGCGGTCGCCCCGCCGGCATGCCCGCGTTCCCGAGGGGTCTGTCCGCGCCCGCGTTCCTGCTCGCGGCGCCGAAGGCCCGCTCGGAGTTCGACGTGATCACCGCGCGTGGCAACTGGTACCAGGACTGGACGTCGCGCTGCCTCGGCCTCGACCCCGGCGACGCCGCTGGCTACCTCAGCCGGCTGCTGCCGGCCCTCGCTGCCGCCGACGTGGTCGCCGTCGGCGACACCGACGACGGCAACACGGTGTACGGGCTGATGCCCGGTCACCTGCGGGTGACCCGCCTCGACGACGTGGCCGCCGCGGCGGCCGGGGTCGGCTGCGACACCTGCCACTGGCAGCAGACCGAGCACCCCGACCGGGTGGCCGACTGGGTCGGTCAGCCCTGCCGGCAGTACCGCTGCCGAGGTCGGCTCCAGGCCGCCCAGGACGACACCGCCGCCGACGACTACTACCGGCGGCTCTACCTGGACAGCCCGGTCTTTCGAGTGGTCACCGGCGAACACACCGGCATGCTCACCCGGGCCCAGCGCGAAACCGTGGAGAAGCAGTTCCGCGACGGCGAGCGCTACACCGACCCGAACGTGCTCTCCTGCACACCCACCCTGGAGATGGGCATCGACATCGGCGCCCTCTCGGCGGTGGTGCTGGCGTCCCTGCCGCACGGCCCGGCCAACTACGTGCAGCGGGCCGGCCGTGCCGGCCGCAAGAGCGGCAACGCACTGGTGCTGACCCTGGTCGGGAGGACCGAACGGGACCGCTACTACCTGGCCGATCCGCGCGACATGATCGCCGGTCAGATCGTTCCCCCCGGCTGTTTCCTCTCCGCCGTGGAGATCCTGCGCCGTCAGTACCTCGCCCACCTGATCGACCTGGCCGCTCGCGGCCGCCTCGCCGGAGTGCTGCCGATGCCACGGCGGGCGCACGTGCTGTTCGGTGCGAGCGGTTGGCTGACCGGCCTCGCCGAAGCGGGCCGTCGCGACGGCGCCCGGCTGGTGGAGGACTTTCTGATCCTCTTCGGCGACAAGGTCCTGCGGGCCGCCGCCGACCAGCTGCGTGAGTTCGCGGTGGACGGCATCGTCCACCGGGTCAAGGAAGCCGACGAGATTTGGGAAGCCCGGCTGGCCGACCTGCGTCGCCGACTCCAGGAACTCGCCACCGCCCGCGGCACGCTGGTGCCCAGCGACCCCGACCACGCGCGCGAGATCAAAATGTTGAAGGCCGAGGAGGGCGCGGTCCGTCGCCGGCTGCGGGAGGTCAGCGCGGCCGCCGCGCACGGCACCCTCGTCGAGTTCGGCCTGCTGCCGAACTACGCGCTCATCGACACGCGTACCGACCTGGAAGCCACCCTGACCTGGGAGGACAAGACCGACGGCGACCGCCGGTTCCACAGCGAGCTGCGCGAGTACGCCCGCCCCGCCCGTCAGGCGCTGGTTGAGATCGCCCCCGGCAACAGCTACTACGTGCGGGGCTACAAACATGAGATCTCGGGGCTCGACGTCGGCCCCGCGGACCGTCCGGCCTACGAGCAGTGGCGTGTCTGCGCCCAGTGCGGCTACGTGCGCACCCACCTGGCCAAGGAGGACACCAGCCCGTGCCCGCGCTGTGCGGATCCGGGCATCGCCGATCACGGGCGGCTGTTCCACGTCCTGCAACCGACTCGGGTGCTCAGCCGCGACAAGCGCGACGACGCCCGCATCCGCGACGACAGCGACGACCGGGACCGGCGCTTCTACGCCACCACCATCGCGGTCGACATCGACCCGGCCAAGGTCGATTCCTCGTGGCGGCATGCGCACGACACCTTCGGCGTCGACTACAGCCGGCACGCGATGATCCGCCACTTCAACCTCGGCGCCCAGCGCTACGACCGGGCAGCGGAGCTCTTCGCCGGCGACGAGGTGCGCATCAACCGGTTCCACACCTGCACCTCCTGCGGTGGGACCACCGTCGACGGCGCGCCCGCGATGAGCCAACACCTCGCCGCGCAGGCCTCCGGTTCGACCGTCGTGCAGGGCGCCGAGCACCACCGCCCCTGGTGCCCGTACCGCCGCTCACCGGCCGCGCCGGACACCCACGTGGACCTGATCCTGGCCCACGAGTTGCAGACCGAGGCGCTGCGCATCCTCATCCCCGCGGCGACCGCCGTCGTGCAGGAGCGCGTCGTGTCGTTCGCCGCCGCCATCCGTCTCGGTATCGCCGCCCAGTACGGCGGCGATCCCGCGCACCTGCAGGTCGAGTCGGCCACCATGCCGGACGGGCAGAGCGACGGGACGCGCAACTTCGTGGTCGTCTTCGACACCCAGCCGCAGGGCACCGGCTATCTGCACCGCCTCGCCAAGCCCGAGGAGTTCCGCGCGATCCTGGAGCTGGCCCGGCAGCGGATCGCCGACTGCGTCTGCCGACACGAAGGCAGGGCGGTGTGCCACCGCTGTCTCTTGCGCTACGCCAGCAACGAGCACTTCGCCCTGATGAGCCGTGATGAGGCGCTGGGCATGCTGGACAAGCTCCTCGACAGCTGGGACGTCGAGGAGGGCACCCGAACGGACGAGATCTCGCTGATCCACCAGGTGGAGAGCGAGCTGGAGATGCGGTTCCTCACCAAGCTCCTCGCACTCGGCGAGACACCCGACTCGGGCCTGCGCATCGACCGCCGCACCGACCACGACGGCGCCCGGATCGCCGACCTGAGGTTCATCCGCGACAACGGTCAGAGCATCACCCACTGGCAGATGAAGCTGCAGAACACCGTTCGCGGCACGCGCCCCGACGTCCACTTCAGGCGCCTCGACGCGCCATCGCCCGAGGTGGCCGTCTACCTCGACGGCTTCAAATACCACGCCTCCTCCCAGTACAACCGGCTCGCGGACGACGCGGAGAAGCGCGCCCGACTGCGCGCGCACGGCTACCTCGTCTTCGCCGCCACCTGGGACGACGTCAAAACCTGGGGCAGCACCGACGGGCAGGGACGGTGGACCCCGTACGGCGGCGTCAGCAGGCAGGCCGCCCGGGAGAACTACCGCACGTTCCTTCCCGGCGCCGACCCGGACGAGCTCGAGGCGACCGTGTGGGTCAACCCGATCGAGCAGTTGATGCGCTTCCTGGCAGACCCCGATCTGACCCGATGGCAGCGACGGGCCGAAGCGACCCTGGCGGGCCTGCTCAAGCAGGCCCGGGACAACACGGCCACCGACTCCGGCGGCGTGGCGCAGCGGCTGTTGGCCGCACTGCGCGGAGAGCCGCTTCCCGAGCCGAACGCCCGCCACATCATGATCGCGCGGGCCCGGGACAACGCCGACTGCCCGCTGACCGTCGTCGTCGACGGGCGCAGCAAGCCCCTGCCGACGTGGTCGGCGCTGGCCGTCCTCGACGACCTACCGGCCGCCGTGGCTGGGGCAGGCCACAAGGACCGCTGGGCCGCGTGGCTGGCCTGGGGCAACGTCATCCAGTTCCTCGGCTGTGGCGGCGGTGACGCCGGCCAACTCGCCGTCTCCACCCTCGATGTCTTCGAACCGGCCTCGATGGCGGTCACCGAAGGCACCGGGCTCGTGCTCGCCCAGCGTGCGCTGCCACTGGACGAGGAGACGGCAACGTGGCTCGGCGTCGCGGCGCAGCCGGTGAGCGCCGAACCCGAAACCCTCGCCGAGGAATCACCGTGGCGGGACATTCTGCGCTACCTGGACCCGGACGAGAACACCCTGGAACAGCTGGTCCAGCAGCTGGCCCGGCAGGACGTGCCCGCACCGGTCGTCGGCTACGAGCTGGGTGATCAGGGCTGGCAGGCCGAACTGGCCTGGCCCGAGCGACGGATCGCCATCGTGCTCACCGGCCCCTCCGACGACCCGGAGACCGAAGACCGCGACAGGGCGTACGCGCAGGCGGGCTGGCACGCCCGTACCGCTCGGGAATGGTCGGCTGACGAGTTGGCGGCCAGAATCAAGGCGACGAGCGGGGGAGAACGTCGATGAGCACCGGAGCAACAACCCTGCGGATGCTGGCCCGCGCCGACAAGGAGGTCATGAAGCTCAGCCGCGCCGACATCGGTGCGGTCTACGAGTTCATGCACAAGTTCCGGCAGAACCCGGACAACCCCGGGCTCAACCTGAAGGCGCTCAACAGCGACTCCCGGCTCATGTCCGCCCGGGTCAACAAGGACTACCGCGCCCTGCTGCTGCACATCACCGGCGGCGACTACCTGCTCGTCGCAGTCAAGCACCGCGGTGAGGTGTATGACGACCTCACCCGGTACGCGTACCGCATCAACCGGGTCACCGGCGGCATCGAGGTCATCGACATGGCGCCCGTCGGCGACAGCATCATCGGCCGGGTTATACCGCCGGATGTCGAGCCGGAGCCCGCGCAGAAGCCGCTGTTCCAGGCGTACACCGACGCCCAACTGCTGGAGCTCGGCGTCTCCGAGCCGTTGCTGCCGCAGATCCGGGACCTGACCACCGAGGTCGAGCTGCTGGAACTGCTCGACCGGGCACCGCAGCTCACCACCGACGTGCTCTTCGCGCTCTTCGACGGCACCCCGTACGACGACGTGCTCCGGCAGGTCACCGACCCGGTCCGCGCCGACGACCCGGTCGATCTCGAGGACTTCGAGGCCGCCGTCGAGCGGCCCGCCACCCAGGTGACCTCCGACGACGAGGCCCTGCAGGCGATGCTCGGCGAAGCCTTCGAGCGGTGGCAGATCTTCCTGCACCCCACCCAGCGCAAGCTGGTCGAGCGCCGTTACAACGGACCGGCCCGGGTCGGTGGCGGACCGGGCACCGGCAAGACCATTGTCGCCCTGCACCGGGTGGCGCACCTTGCCCGGCAGTTGCCGCCGGGGGTGGACAAGCCGATCCTGCTCACCACCTTCAACCGGAACCTCGCCGCTGATCTCCGCACCCGACTGATGGCACTCGGTGGGCAGGACCTGGTGGCCCGCGTCGACATCGTGAACATCGACCGGCTGGCCAGCAGGGTGGTGGCCGAGGCGAAGGCGGGCGGCAGCCGGCGCGTCGTCGATGACAGCCGCGTCGCTGAGCTGTGGGACGAGTTCCTCATCGAGACGGGGGAGACCGCCTGGGAGGCGGAGTTCCTCGCCGCCGAGTGGAACCAGGTGATTCTCGGCCAGGTGCTCAACTCGCGGACGGAGTACTTCAAGGCCCGTCGCCCCAACCGCGGCCGCAGTCTCACCCGGATCGAGCGAGACCAGATCTGGCAGCTGACCGAACGCTTCACCACCTGGCTGGACAACCGCGGCGTCTGGACCTGGCGCCAGGTGGCACAACGCGCCGCCCGTCTGGAGATGGACCGCACGGCGCACAGCTCCGACGTCGCCGGAGAGTCGTCCGGCGGGTTCTACCGGCCGCGCTACCGCCACGTGGTGGTCGACGAGGCGCAGGACCTGAGCGCCGCCCACTGGAAGATGCTGCGCGCCATGGTCGCCCCGGGCCCGGACGACATGTTCCTCACCGGCGACACCCACCAGCGCATCTACGACAACCACGTCACGTTGAGCAGCCTCGGCGTCAACATCCGCGGTCGGTCCTCGCGGCTCACGCTGAGCTACCGCACCACCCGGCAGATCCTCGCGGATGCCTTGCAGATCATGACCGGGGAGGTGTACGACGACCTCGACGGCGGCGAGGAAGACCTGGCCGGCTACCGGTCGCTGCTGCGCGGCGGTCACCCGGTCTTCCACGGCGCGGCGACGTGGGCGCAGGAGCGGGACCTGATCGTCGATCAGTTGCACCGTTGGGGTAACCCGACCGACGGGTCGGTGGCCATCTGCGTGCCGACAAAGGACCTGGCTGCGGACGTCATCAGCCGGCTGGAGGCCGACGGGTTGTCGGTGGTGGAGATCGGCCCGGACGGCCCGAAGCGACCTGACGGCGTCCACGTCGGCACGATGCACCGGTTCAAGGGGCTTGAGTACCAGCGCATGATCATCGCCGGAGTCAGTGACGGCCTGGTGCCGCGACAGATGATCAGCCGGTACCGAGACACCGACCCCAAGCGGTACCAGCGCGAGCGCCAGCGGGACCGCTCCCTGCTCTTCGTCGCGGCCACCCGTGCACGCGACGAACTTGCGGTCTTCTGGCACGGCACGCCCAGCCCCTTCCTGACCGGGCGCCTCGTACAGCGACAGCTAGCCTGAGTGCCGGCCCCTGCTCAGCAGGGGTCAGCGTGTGACCGGGGGAGGCTGTAGGTGCAGGCGCGGGATCGTATCGGCGACAGGTACGAGCTGACGTACCCGATCGGCCGCGGAGGGATGGGGCAGGTCTGGGCCGGCTACGACGAGCGGCTCGACAGGCCCGTCGCGGTCAAGTTTCTCCGGCATCGGGAGGTGCCGGAGAACGAGCGAGAGGTCGCGGTCAAACGTTTCCGGCGCGAGGCCCGGCTGACCGCGGGGCTCGAGCACCCTGGTGTGCCAGCCGTGCATGACCTGGGTGAGCACGGCGACGACCTCTACATCGTCATGCAGCTCGTCAGGGGATATCCGTTGGCCGACCTCATCGCCGAGCAGGAGCAACTGACCGTCGGGGAAGCCGTCTCGATCGCCACACAGGTCTGCTCCGTGCTCGCCGCGGCGCACGCCACCTCGCTGGTGCACCGTGACCTCAAGCCACAGAACATCATGATCACGCCATCGGGATCGGTGAAGGTTCTCGACTTCGGTGTCGCCGCGCTGCTCGGTCCAGCCGAGCAGTCCCGTCTCACCGCCACGGGGCATACGTTGGGCACGCCCGCCTACATCGCGCCGGAGCAAGCCTCCGGCGCCGCCACCGGGCCCGCGGCAGACCTCTACGCCCTCGGCTGCATCCTCTTCGAGATGCTCACCGGCAAGCCACCGTACGAGGCCAGGAACGCGCCCGACATGCTCCGCCAGCACATGCACTCACCGATCCCCATCCTTACCGAGTACCGCCCCGACGTCCCCGACGACCTCGGACACCTGATCTTCTGCCTGCTCGGTAAGCAGCCGTCGGACCGGCCGGAAACCGCCGAAAGGGTCGCGCACCTGCTCGCGCCGTTCCGGCACGATGAGCGCACGACACCGGCCCGGGGAATCGGCGGAACCGAGGGACGGTCGCAAACCTCACCGCCCCAGCCGCCCCTCCACCGCTCGGATCGCGACCTCGCCGAACTGCACCAGTACGCGCAGGCGCTCGCCGAGGAGGAGCGCTTCACCCAAGCCATCGAGCTCCTCGAACGACTACTGCCGTCGGCGCCTACGAGCCCAACGGAACACGCCGCGCAGGGTGTGGCGATCCGACTCGACCTGGCGAACCTCCGAATGCTGACGGGAGATTATCGGGCCGCCCGGGACGACTTCACCGAGCTGGCCCGGTTGCTGCAGCGGTCAGGCGGCGACCAGAGCGTGGTGCAGCACTGCCAGGAGCAGGCTCGGCTCTGCCAGACGGAGCTCGGCGAGTAGCCAGCAGATACGGCGGTACGCCCGGGCTGACCGCCCAGCGGGCCCGCGCCTCACGGCCATGTAAGCCGTGAGGCGCGGGGCTCAGAATGCGGTGTCGCGATCGTCTGCGGTGTGCGGCAGATCGATCAGCCGGACCCGACTGGCGCTGCCCCGGATTTGCCAGACCGGCTCGGCTGGACTGGCGCCGAGTACCGCGCGGAGTTCGACGCTGGTGGTGGCGATGGTCGCCTCGGGTGCGATGGCGGCGAGGCGACGGTGCAGGTTCGCCTCCCGTCGCGCGGACGGTAGGTGGAACAGGACCGGCCAAGCCCAGGTAGTCATCGAGTACAACCGTTCGTACTTGGCGACCTTCTCGACGAGGATGTCGAGGCATTCTCCGCCGGTGTCGTACTCGAGGAAGAACGGCACGGTCCGTCCGTGACCGGTCCAGACGCCGGCCCCGTCGGGGCGAGGAAGTCCTGTTGGCCCGCGCGACATCATCCGTGGGTCGTCCCCGACCCGGTACCACACTCCGGGGCTGTGAAAGGCCGAAGCGGGCTGCCATCGGTCCAGGCTGGTGTGGGGGTGGGTGCGGGCGTGAGCGGCGAGGTCGATGAAGACCTGGTTGCCGCCGAGCAGATGTGGCAGGTCTCGCCGCGATGTCAGGGACTGTTTGCGGCGGCGTGCCTGGTCCCGGCGGGGTGCGGCAAGTCCGCGTTGGGCGTGAACGTGGTGGTAGCCGAGCTGGTCCAGGACGTAGTGGTAGGGGTAGGAGCCGCCGTAGGCCCGGGGGGCTTGACCCCTGATCCTGGACACGGGGGTTATGCGGCCGGGGCCAGCGTAGCTGGCGCTGGCCGGGTGCTCTTCTCGTAGGTGATCGGTGACTGCTGTCCGAGCCGGGAGTGGCGTCGGACGGTGTTGTAGCGGTGCAGCCAACGGAACGCGGTCAGCCGTGCTTCGCGCTCGTCGGTGAAAGCGCGGCGGCCTTGCAGGGTCTCGCGTTTGAAGGTGGCGTTGAACGACTCCGCAGCGGCGTTGTCGGCGGAGCTACCGACCGCGCTCATCGACTGCCGGACTCCGGCGGCCTGGCATTCGGCGGCGAAGGCCCGGGAGGTGTATTGAGCGCCGTGGTCCGTGTGCATGATCGCCCCGTGCAGGCTGCCCCGGGTCCGCT